>VHCO01000134.1 GCA_016871715.1 Verrucomicrobiota bacterium | reverse complement strand
CCCCCCCCCCCCCCCCCGTGAACGTCAAGGCCTTTCGATGCGCACGGTTAGGCTACCTCAGAGGAGGCGCCCAGAAAAGGCTTGCTCAACAAACCGCGCGCCCGGTTAATGCTCGACGAATGCCGGTTCACAGTTGTCAAGCTGCCCGCAGACGGACCGCTCGGTCGGCGGGGCGCCAAGGGCCCCGCCAGGCCGAGCGACGCGCGGTCGCAGGGGGGCTGCGCCGGGGGGTGCTCCTCCTCGCGGGACTGGTCGCGTCGGTCTCGGCTGTGCTGGCAGCACCGCAGTACGACGACGACGCGGGCGAGGTCGAGGCCGCAGGAACGCGGTTGCCGCCGGGGGAACGAGCGGCGCGTCGGGCGTGCTCGATGTGTCATGTCTTCGTCGAGCCGAACCTGCTGACGCGCCGGAACTGGCGCGAGCAAATCTTGCCCCGGATGAAGGTGCAACTCGGGATCGCCAAGCCGGACTACGCCAGCTCGCCGGAAGGGGAGTTGATTCGGGCGCGGCGAGTGTACACCGAAACGCCCCTCGTGCCCGTGGCGGACTGGCCGTTGATCGAAGAGTATTACCTGAGCCAAGCGCCAGAGGTGCCCCTGCCTCAAGATCCCCGCCCGGAGATTCGCCTTGGGCTCAAACACTTCGTCACCGAACCACCGCGCTTTCGCACCCCTGTCCCCACGACCTCCGTCGTCAAGATTAGTCCGCGGACGCGCCGGATCTTCGTGGGAGACGACAAGCAACAGGCGCTGTTCTTGCTGGACGCAGCCGGGGAATGGCGGGTGACCCTGCCGCTGGGGAACGTGCCGACCGATGTGGCCGAGGTCGAGCGCGGGCTTTACGTGACGTGCGTGGGGAGCTTCATCCCCTCGGAGTATCATCGGGCGGAGATGTTGTTCTTGGAACGGCAGGGGGACCGCTACGCGGAGCGGAAGGTCTTGCTCAAAGAACTGCCGCGCTCGACGCAAGCGGCCTTTGCGGATTTCAACGGGGACGGTCGGGAGGATTTCGCCTTGTGCATGTTCGGGAATCTGACGGGCCGATTCTCGTGGTTCGAGAACCTCGGGGGCGACCAGTACCGAGAACACTTGCTGACGGAACAGACCGGCGCGATGTACTGCTACGCCCACGACTTCAACCAGGACGGCCAACCGGATCTGGCGGTGTTGATGGCGCAGAACTTGGAGATGTTGATCCTCCTGCTCAATGACGGAACGGGCCAGTTCACCGGCCGAACGGTGTTCCAAAAGCCCCCCGTGTACGGCCATTCCTACTTCGAGTTGGCCGACTTCAACCGCGACGGGCGCGTCGATCTGCTGGTGACCAACGGCGACAACGGCGAATACGAGAGTCCCACCAAAAGGTACCACGGCATCCGCATCTACCTGGACCGGGGCGAACTCGAGTTCGAAGAGGCATGGTTTTTCCCGCTCAACGGGGCCTACAAAGCCGTGGCGCGGGACTTTGACGGGGACGGCGACCTTGACCTAGCCGCCATTGCCTATTTCCCGGACTACGTCCAGTCGCCGCGGGAGAGCTTCGTGTACCTCGAAAACCAAGGCGACTTGAAGTTCGAGCCCTCGACCTTTCGCGAGTGCATTGCGGGCCGCTGGCTGGTGATGGACGCCGCGGACCTGGACGGGGACGGCGACGTGGACCTGGTGTTAGGGAATTATCTGCTCGGGCCAACACCGGCCCCGGACTTCCTGATGGACATCTGGCAGAAGCACAGCCCTTCGATTCAAATCCTGCGCAATACCCTGCGTTGATGCCCTTGCGCACGGACCCACCCCGGCGTATGGGTTCGGCCGTGGCTCAGACACTGTATCCAGACACCGCATTGGTCCTCGTCGCCCACGGATCCAGCAAGAACTCCGGCTCCGCCGAGCCAGCCTACGGACTGGCAGAGGCGATCCGCCAGACCGGTCAATTCGCCTGCGTGGCGGTCGGCTTCCACCAACAAGAACCGCGCGTGTCGGAGATTGTGGGCGGGCTGGCCTGGCCGCGCGTCTTCGTCGTGCCGCTGTTTGTCGGGGAAGGTTACTTCACGCGTCGCCTGCTGCCGCAGGCGCTGGGCCTGGCCCACGATGGCCCCATCGATCCGCCCGTAACGGTCCGGCGCGGCGCGCTCACGCTCACCTACTGTGCCCCCGTAGGGACCCACCCAGGGGTGACCGACCTGCTCCTGGCACGCGCCCGGGACACGGTACAGCAACATCCCGGCTCGCGCGCGCCCGGACCGGAGGAGTTGACCCTGTTCCTGGCCGGACACGGCACCCGGCGGACAGCCGATTCGCGGCGGGCAGTCGAACGGCACGTCGAGCGGGTGCGGCGCCGCGGGCTTTATGCGGCAGTGCAGGCGCTCTTTCTCGAAGACGACCCGCCGATTGCCGCGTGCTACCAGTTGGCCCCAACGCGGGGCTTGGTGGTGGTGCCGGTCTTCATCAGCGATGGGCTGCACGTCGCGGAGGATCTTCCCGTGCTGTTGGGCGAACCGGCCCACTCGGTCCAAGCGCGCCTCGCCCGCGGGGAACCGCCCTGGCTCAACCCGACCGAGAGACAGGGGAAGCTGGTCTGGTACGCACCCGGTTTAGGCGGCGACCCGCTGCTCGGCCGAATCGTTCTGCAGCGGGTTCGGGAAGCGGCTGAGGCGGACCGAACTGCAAGGCGTTTGACAACGCCTACGGCCCACCCATAGTTGGCCCCATGAGAGCTTCGTCCGGCTGGTTGGCCTGGGGGCTGGCTTGCAGTGTGGCCGCCCCGGCGCTCGCGCAACTGAATCCGCTCAAGCTCGCCACCCTCGGGCGCTTGGACCTGACCGCCTCGACCAGCGCCGGCGCGTTGCGTCAGGGCGTGCTCCTCGAGGGAAGCGGCTCGATCGACCGCCAAACCTGGCTGCCCCCCGATACACAGCCGCGCACCTATTACGTCCAGTTCGGCATCGCGCGCTTTGCCTGGAACGCGTACACGGTGCAGTTCACGCCGGACCAAGACGGCGTCGTGCAACTCGAACTCAAGGGGCCGTGGGAAGAAGTGACCGCCGGCTCGGGCAACATTTACCGCGCCGAAGTCCTCTACGACGCGGTGACTGCCACAGGGGCGACCGTCGTTAATGGCAGTTTCGAGACGCTCGATGGGAGCGCCATTTCCGGGTGGAGCGGCGGCACCACGCAGGCCGGTTCGGCCAACATCCCCGCGGTCGAGGGCGCGCGCGTGGCCCGGGCCTGGCACAACAACGGGCTAAGCCAAACCCTGACCGTGCAGGCGGGGGTGCCGGTCCGATTGCGATTCCACGCCCGCGCGGTGGTGCCGTTCGGTTTTCGTGAGATGATCCCCATCGCCAACCCCGAGTCCCCCGCGCACCAAGCCGCCCGCCGATTCATGCGCGGGGTCAACTTCGGCAACTACCTTGAAGCGCCGCCCAACACCTGGGGCACCTTCCGGTACGAGCCTCACGATTTCGCGCTGGCGCGGGCAGAGGGTTTTGACCACGTGCGGGTGCCGGTGGCGTGGCACCACTACACGGGGGACGCACCGGGCTACGCGCTGGCACCGGCGATTTTCGCGCAAACCGACGCCCTGGTCACCCACGCCCTCGATGCCGGGTTAGGGGTGATTCTCAACCTGCACCACTACGACGCCTTCACCAGCAACCCCACCGCGTTGACCAACCAGTTCAACGCCATTTGGACGCAGGTCGCCGCCCACTACTCGAACTACCCACCCGCCCTCGCCTTCGAGTTGTTGAACGAACCCAAGGACCTGGCCACCACGCCCCTCTTAAACCCCATCTACACCTACGTCATCCGCCTCATCCGCCAAACCAACCCCGCCCGCACTTTGTGGGTCGGCCCCGGCCAGTGGAATTCCGTCACCGAACTGAGCCTGTTGCTCTTGCCGGACGAAGACGCCAACCTGATCGCCACCGTCCACAGCTACGAACCGTTCCTCGTCACCCATCAAGGCACCAGTTGGACCGGCGCCGACACCGCAACGCGCGGCCTGGTGTTTCCAGGGCCGCCCGCGACCCCGGCCAGCCCGGCGCCGGGCGTGGCCACTTGGGTGACCAACTGGATCGAGACCTACAACACCTTGCCCACCGAGCTCAACCCCAGCAGCCGCCTCGCCTTCCGCGATCGGTTCCGGCTCGCCCGGCAATGGGCCGATCGGTTCGGGCGCCCCGTGCAGGTCAGCGAATTCGGCTGCTACGAACTGGCCGACGCCGCCTCCCGCGCGGCTTATGTGGGCGCCGTGCGGACCGTTCTGGACGAGCTGGGGTTGGGCTGGACCCTGTGGGATTGGAAGGCTGCCTTCCATTACCAGCGCGACGGCGCGCCGGATCCGCCCGGCATGCGTCCGGCCCTGTTCCCGGCGCCGCGCCTGGACAGCCGTGGCCCAGGCGCATTCGAGTGGCCGGGCGCCATCGGGAAGACGCTCGTCGTCGAGCGCGCCCTCGAACTGCGCGAACCCATCCCTTGGCAACCCCTGTCCACCCAAACCCTCGCCCAACCCCACTTTAGTTTCCGCGATGCCACGGCGCCGCAGCACCCGGCTGCCTTCTACCGCGTGCAATGGGTGAAGTGAGCCCTTCGGGCGCAACCGCCCTCGATCAACCGCTGGCGCACCTCCGGGGGGTTGGCCCCGAACGCGCGACGCAACTGGCCCGGCTCGGCCTGCACTCCCTGGGCGATCTGCTCGCGCATCGGCCGCGCCGCTACGAAGATCGCCGCTGGCTGTCCACCATCGCCGAGCTGCGCTTGGGGACCACCGCGTCCAGCCGAGGCCGCATCGTGGCCCAGGGCCTCAAGCGCTGGCGACACGGCCAGCGCAGCCTCTTCGAGATGATCCTCGACGACCACACCGGCCGCCTGCACTGTCGGTGGTGGAACCTGCCGTACCTCGAACGCCATTATCAAGTCGGGGCGGAAGTCATCGTCTTCGGCAAGCTCACCAGCCTCCGCCCCCCCACCCTTGACCATCCGGAGGCGGAGGTGGTCGAGCCCGGCGAGGAAACGTCCGTCCACCTCCAGCGCATCGTCCCCGTCTACCCCTTGACCGAGGGGCTCCCCCAGCGCTGGCTGCGCACCCTGGTCTGGCGCGCGCTCGAAAGCCACGCCGGCCAGATCCCCGAGCCGTGGCCAGGCCGGCCGCTTCCCGATCTGCCCAGTCGCGCCCAAGCCTTTCAGCAGCTTCACTTCCCAGACGAACTCGCCACCGCGGAACGCGCCCGGCAACGGCTGGCCCTGGATGAGTTCATCGACCTCCAGCTCGCCATCCAGCGGCGCCGTCAGAGCTTCGAGGCCCGCGCGACTGCGTGGCCCTGCGCGGGCGACAACCGGCTGATCCGGCCGTTCCTGGCTCGGCTCGGGTACACTCTCACGGCGGCCCAAACCCGCGTGTTGCGCGAGCTGCGAGGCGCGCTGGCGGGGCCGTTGCCCATGCGACGGTTGCTGCAAGGCGACGTCGGCTCGGGCAAGACCGCGGTAGCTGCCTGCGCCGCTCTGATGACGATCGAGAGCGGTCACGCGGTCGTCCTCATGGCCCCAACGGAGATCCTGGCCGAGCAACACTACCGCACCTTCCGCGCCTGGTTCGACCCGTTGGATGTGCCGGTCGCAATTCGTACGGGGAGTCGGCGAGACAACGCACCCGCGCCCGCGGCTCAGGCGCTGCCGGGCCACGCGTCGCCGCCCCTTGCGCCCGGTCTGACCGTGGGCACCCATGCCCTGATCGAAGCCGACTTCCAGATCGAGCGCTTGGGCTTGGTCATCATCGATGAACAACACAAGTTCGGCGTCAGCCAGCGGGAGCGCCTGGTGCGCAAGGGGCATTACCCGCACTTGCTCGTCCTGACGGCCACCCCCATCCCCCGGACGCTGGGCCTGACGCTCTATGACGATCTGGACGTCTCGACAATCGATGAACTGCCGGCCGGACGCGGGCTGGTCCGCACCTTCGTGCGCGGCGCGGCCAGCCTGCCGAAAGTCTGGGAGTTCGTGCGCGCTCAACTTGCCGCCGGGCGCCAGGCTTACGTCGTTTATCCCCGCATCGAGGAGGGCGACCTCGCCACGGGACTCAAAGCCTTGCGCGAAGAATTCGGCCGCGTGTCGACGGTGCTCGCCCCGCACCGCACCGGGCTTCTCCACGGCCAATTGCCGGCGGCGGCAAAGGAGCAGGTCATGGCAGCCTTTCGCGCTCGGGAAATCCACGTGCTCGTGGCCACCTCCGTCATCGAGGTGGGCGTCGACGTCCCCAACGCAACCCTGATGGTCATCGAGAATGCCGACCACTATGGCCTCGCCCAGTTGCACCAACTCCGCGGCCGCATCGGCCGCGGTCCCCACCCCGCCTACTGCATCTTGATCGCCAGCGCGCGCACCCTGGCCGCGCGCCAACGACTGCGCGTGCTCGAGCGGACCACCGACGGCTTCCGCCTCGCCGAGGAAGACCTGCGCTTGCGCGGGCCAGGCGAACTCCTGGGTCAGGCGCAAAGCGGGTTTCCCCGACTGCACTTCGGCAGCCTGACCGACGATCTCCCGCTGATCCAGCAGGCGCGCGCGTGGGTTCGCGAACGACTGGCGCGCGCGTCCGATCCCCAAGCTTGGCAACCGCCCGCCTCCTGCTAGACTAGCCGCATGAAAGTGCGCCTCCTCCTTCTCCTCTCGGTCGCAGCACTGGGCGCCGGCGCGGGCTGTGGCAAGCGCGAGACCCCAGCGGCTCCGACCCAACCCGAAGCCGCCAAGAGCAACCCCCTGACCGCGCCGGCCGACTACGTGGGAGCGGTGGGCAGCGCGCTCAAGCACTCCGCCAAAGTCGTGGATACCGTCTCGCTGAACCAAACCATCCAGCAGTTCCATGCCCTGGAAGAGCGGTATCCATCGAACCTGAACGAGTTGGTGACCATGAAGTACCTCCCGAGCGTACCCACGGCGCCCACCGGGATGAAAATCCAGTACGACCCCCGCAGCGGTCGCGTGCAGATCGTGCGCGCCCCTTGAAGCGCCACGCCCCCCGCGCCACTCGCGGGCGCAGCCGCAGCCCAGACGGCGCGTCCCCTCTCGAGCGCGCTGGCTCCGGCAAGCGGCTGACGCGCCGGATTTTGGCTTTCACGCGGCGCGACGGCGTTGTAGGGTCCGCGCATGTCTGAGATCGCCGCGTACGTCCATCACGGCGCCGCGTTGATCACGCCGGCCGTGGTCGACAAAGTGCTGCGCAAACTCCCGCTCTGGAAAGCCGAGTTCACCCAGATCGAAGCCCCCGGTTTTCCCCACTTGATCGATCAGCTCGAGTTCCTGGCCGACGCGGTCGAAGACTTCGCCGAGGGGGCGTACAAGGACCTGCCTTACCACGCCTTTGCCGGCGCCGTGTTTGCCATCACTTACGCCCACAAGAAATTCGACCTGATCCCCGACTACAACCACCAGGTCGGGCGGGCCGACGACTCGAGCATCGTGCGCTCGGTGCTGATCCAGCACGAGAAGGCCTTCGCCCGCTACGCGGCGGCTCAGGGGCTCGAATGGGAGCGCATCACGGTCGAGCCTTGAGCCCTCGAGGGATGCAGCGGCAGATCCCCAGCACCCACGAAAAAGCCCTCCAGATCAACCTCGACGCCAGCGCCTACGGGGCCTTCGCGGAGATCGGGGCCGGTCAGGAGGTCGCCCGTTGGTTCTTCCGCGTCGGCGGCGCCGCCGGCACCATCGCCAAGACCATCTCCGCCTATGACATGACCGTCAGCGACGCAATCTACGGGCCGTGCGAGCGATACGTGAGCCGCCACCGCCTGCAGACCATGCTCGCCTACGAGTACGACCTCCACCAGCAACGGCTCCACCTCAAACGCGGAGCCTCGACCCGGTTCTTCGCCCTCGCCAACACCGTCGCCGCCCGCAGTTACTCGAGGCTAGAAGACTGGCATGGCTGGCTGGGAATCCGCTTCCAAACCCGGCCCCTGGCCCCGCCCTCGGACATCATCATCCATGTCCGCATGCACGATCGCGATACCGTCCAGCAGCAGGAGGCCCTCGGCATCATGGGCGTCAACCTCGTCTACGCCGCCCTCTACCTCCATGAACGCCCCGAGAAGCTCCTCCAGGCCCTCATGGATAACCTCTCCCCGGACCGCGTCGAGGTCGACCTGATCAAATTCTCCGGCCCCAACCCGCAGCGCGTCGATAACCGGCTCATGGCCTTGCATCTGGTCCAACTCGGCTTCACCAACGCCGCCCTCTTCACCGCCGATGGCGAAGTCGTCCAGGCCGCCGAGGTCCTCTACAAGCGCCCCATCCTCGTCGAACGCGGTCGCTTCCGTCCGGTCACCCTCGCCACCGCCGATATGCTCGAGTGCGCCCGCGCCGAATTCGTTCGCGAACCCCAAGTCCGCGGCCAAGACATCGTCGTCCTCATGGAGATGACCCTCAAGAACCTCAGCGAGGGGGGCGTCATCGACCCCAAGGACTTCCTCGACCGCGTCGACATCTTGGGCGCCCTGGGCCAGACCGTGCTGATCTCCAACTACGGCGAGTTCCATCGCTTGGCCAGTTACCTCTTCCGTTACACCAAGCAAATGATCGGCATCGTCATGGGCGCGCCCACCCTCCAGGAACTCTTCGAAGAGAAATACTACGCCGACCTCGAGGGGGGCGTCCTCGAATCGTTCGGCCGCCTCTTCAGAAACAACCTCAAGGTCTACGTCTACCCCTTCAAAGACCCGACCACCGGCGAACTGCTCTCCGCCAGCCATATCGCCGTGGCGCCTCGCCTCCGCCACCTCTACGCCTACCTCAAGGAAAACCACCACATCCAAGGCCTGCGCCACATCCACCGCGAGTACTTGCCGGTCTTCTCGGACGATGTCCTCGAGCGCATCCGCCAAGGCGACCGCAGTTGGGAAACCATGGTCCCGCCTCAAGTTGCGCAGATGATCCAACAACGCCAGCTCTTCGGCTATCGGCCCACCGCCCCAGCCCCAACCGCCACCCCGCCACCGACGCCCTGACCGCTCACCGGCCCTCGCCAGGAGCCGCCGCAGCCAACCCGCACGCGAAACACCGCTCACCCCATGCCGAGCGCGAGCTGGAGCCGATCAGGACAGCAACCCCAAGAGCGCGCTCACGAACCGTGCAGGCGGTCAACGCCGTACACGTACTTCGAGAAGCGCGTCAGCCGGAACGGCAACGCCCGAGCCACCCGCTCGAAACCCTCCGCCTGCCCCCGCTCGTACTTGAGCTCGAGCACGATCGGATCGGCGGCCGCCGTGCGTCCGAAGGGAGCGCCATCCACCCCATCGTACCGCCGGAACTCGAGCCCCCAGTCCACCGTCAACCGGTAGCCCCGGTCGCTCGATCGGAAGTAGCGCCGCTGGTACCGGTTGAGCAGTACCGGCTGATGCGAGAGCAGCCGATCGCGCAAGTTGGCTTCGGACAACGCCTCGACCCACGGCCTGAGGTTCATCCCGCCGGTTCCTACCCCCGGCAGCCTCAACCGCGGCAGGGCGTACTGTTCCTTCCAGCCCAGCAGGCCCCGCTTGACCTTGAGCTCGAGTACCGGCCGCGCGATGTCTCCATCCAGGTCCCCGTACCACCGAATGCGCGTCTTGCATCGGCGCGCGATGCCGTTCACATGGGCGTGGTAATCTGCCAAGCCGGGCGTGTCGAAGTAGATGTTGTTGATGCAGCGCGGCGGATAGACCTCGACAAAGAGCGCCGGGTGCCTCCGCACGACGGCCAAAACCTCGATCAAGCTCAAGGGGCTCGCCACCCACTTGCGCTCATACCGCAGGGCGGGAACCGTCGGCGCCATCACATCCCCCCTCGCGCCCCTACGCCGCGAAGTCCCGCTCCTCGAGGTAACTGATCCGCACCTCCTCCCCTAAACCCCGCAGCCGCCGACTACACTCGTCGATCCGACTCGGGTCGGCGAATGCCGCCCGGAAGGACGCCTCGATGCGCTCGGGGCCTTCGTCGAGCCGTTTCAGTTCGGCGGCGGCACAACACTGGCCCAAGACCTCGAGCAGTTGCGGTAAGGTGGGGCGCGTCGCGCCGGCCGCGCTCAGCGTCAGAAAGAGGTTCGGGGCATCGGCCTTCTTGCGCCCGAGGTGACGCACCGCCAACAAGATCGCCACCGCCAACAGCGCCGCCACCGTGACCAGCGCTTGCCCTGCACCCAAGCCCAATCCGACGCTGATCGCCAAAAAGAGGAAACTCAGCTCCTCCGGTTCCTTGATCGCCGCGCGAAAGCGGATGATCGACAGCGCCCCCACCAAACCCAGGGACAGCGCCAACGACGACTTGACCACGCTGATGATCAGGGTCGTCGTCATGGTCAACACCATGAAGTTGCGGGCGAACAACGACCGGTTGGACAAACTCTGCCCAAAATGGACGTAAAGCCGCCCCAGCAGGAACCCCAGCAGAGCCGCTAGGCCTAAATTGACCAAGAACGCCGGCAGCGGAATCGGCGCGCCCGGATTGGTAAACCAGTTCGTCAGCGTTGGCGACATGTGTCTCGTTGCAGTTAAATGACCGAACCCGCGCCCGGGGGTAACACCTTTCCTAGACCGAGCTCCGCGCGGCGAGCGCCTCGCGCAGACGATCGACCGCTCAGCCGCCCGCGCGCGGGAACCGCGCCCGCTGCTCTTCCAGCCAGCGCACTTGGTTGGGGAACAGGAGCTGCGGATCGATCTGGTCGAACGCGGCCCGCGCGGGGTCGAACTGTCCCCGCTGCACATAAATCTCGAACCATACCAGCGAGTAAAATGTCCGGTCCCGCCCCTGGATGAACTCGGGCCGCAGCGTCTGCAGCAACTGCTCAGCCTCCGCAGGCTGCTGATTCATCGCCAACGCCAGCGCATGGTTCACCCGCGTCTCCAACACGTCCGGATTCCGTTGCAGCAGCCGACCCGTGATCCGCGCGGCCTGCTCCGGCAGCCGCCGATTGACCAGCAGCGCCGCGGCATAGTTGATTTCGAGCTCCGGATCCACTGGATTCAACTCGAGGCCCTGCGCGGCCGCCTTGAACAGCATGAGCGGATCCCGCTTGAGCAGAAAATGCGCCTCGAACACCGCCTTCCAATACCGCGCCGTCTGCGCCAGGCGCCCCTCGTGCGGGGCCAGCATCCGCAAGGCCTCCTCCGCGTAGCCCAACCGCAACAGGTTGATGCCGATCTGCAACGCCATCTGCGGATCCGTCATCGGCAGACTGGCCGCGCGCTGCAGCGCCAGCGTCGCCTGCTCCGGATGCTGCAGCGCCGCTTCCGCCCGCCCTTCCATGTAATAGCTGAGCGCCGCCAGGGCGTTGCGCCCTTGGTCCATGATGCGCAACCGCAGCGCCGCGTTGCGCAGCTCCTCCCACTCGCGCAAGTCCGTCAGGGTGTCCGTATACAACAACCAAATGCCCGTCCCGTCGCGAGTGCCCGGAATGCCGAACTCGTCCGCGTACCGCTGCAGAAACGCCCTTGCGTGCGGCTGCATCCCGAGGGTCGTAAAGGCCTCCGCCAACCGCAGCACCTCCGAACCCCGCGTGGGCGGCCGTTCGTGTGCCCGGGCCATCTTCTGGGCCTCCTCGCGTCGCCCGAGCGCGCTGAGTAAGTGCCACAGACGAACCTGGTCCGCTAGCCGATCCGCCTTGGCCCGTTCGAGTCGGCGCAACGCGCTCTCGTATCCTTCCAGGTCCATCAGGCGAGCGCACACGGTGAGTTTGAGCCGGTTCGCCACCAGCTTGAGCTCGGGATCTTTCACCGCGGCTTCGATTTGGTCCCAACCCGCGCGGCCCGTCCCGGGCGGCCCCCAACCGACCTGGTAGGCCGCGTGGTAAAGGGCCAATTCCTCGTTGCCCTCGAACTGCGGCCCGACCCGTTCCCAGCGCGCGCCGAACTCCTCCCAGCGCGCCTCGCGGCCCAGCGCCTTCAGATAAACCGCCTCCTCCGCCAGATTCAGTTCCTCGCCGATCGGCTCGATCAAGTTGAGCACGCCTTCGGCAAACTCCAGTTTGTCATAGAGCTGAGCTACCAGGGTGACGTCGGCCCGGTTGGTCTCGCTGAGTCGCAGCAGCCACGCCCCCTGCAACGCCGACGTGGGCGGCACGTTCGTCGCCGCCAACTCCGGGGTCAGCAAGTGCCGCAGCGCGCCCCGCAACAGGCCCCGGCTGGCCCCGTGATTGGCCAGGGCCGCTTGCCAACCGTGGGCCGCCTCGATGTGTCGGCCGCGCACCGCCAGACGCTGCGCCTTGCGCTCCAGCGACCAGGCTTGCCCCAGATCGATCAAGCTCACCCGAGCCGGCGGCTGGATCTCCGCCGGGGTCGTCACCCAGACCTTGGGAATACTCACCAACACCGCCAACCCCGCCAACACAAACCCAATCACCACTACCCGAAACCAAAACTGCATCACTAACAGGCGAAAGAGCGCCCAGTGCATCAGCCGGGCCCGAATCCGCCGCCAGCGTTCGCGTAGCGCCATACCGACCTACCTTGCCTCAGACACGGCCCAAAGTTAAGCCTAATCTCAGCCCCTTCATCCACCGTCACCACCCGCCCGCGCCGGCAGCCGCGCCCGCCGCTCGGCAACCCAGCGCGCCTGGTTCGGAAACAGCCAACGCTCGTCGATCCGCTCGACCGCTGCCCAGGCCTCCGCCCACCGGCCGGCGGCCCGATGGATCTCGAACCACCCGAACGCGCACGCCGTCTGCTCAGCCTCGCTCAACTCCCCCGAAACCACCTGGCCCAGTAACTCCGCCGCCTCGGCATGGCGCTGCCCCAACGCCAGCGCCAGCGCCCCATTGATCTTCGCCGCCGCCAGCCCCGGGTTGCGCTCCAGCACCGCGCGCGTCAGGCGCATCGCCTCGTCTGGCTCGCGCAGGTTGATGATCAGCGCCGCCGCATAGTTGTGCTCGAAGACCGGGTTCTGCGGCATGAGCTGGCGCGCGCGCGCCGCTGCCTTGAACAAGGACAGTGGCTCCTGCCGCAGCGCGTAATGCGCCTCGAACAACGCCTGCCAATAAAACGCATTGGTGCCCAAAGGCGCCTCGAGCTGCGCCAAAAGCGGCAACGCCAAATCCGCGTACTCCATCCGCAAAAGCCGAACCGCCACCTCGAGGGCCAGGCCCGGCTCCGGAAAAGACTCCTGCACCGCCTTGGCAAAATGCTCCCGGGCCTGCTCGAAGTGGCTCAGCCCGTATTCGGCGCAACCGGACATGTAATGACTGAAGCCAGCCAGCGTGCTGCGCCCGCGATCCAACAGCCGCAACTTGAGCGCGCCGGCCTGGAGCTCATCCCAGTGGCGACCGTCGATCAAGAGCTCGGTGTAGTGCCCCCACAAGCGCGGCGCCAGAAACGCGCCCGGCAGACCAAACTCGGGCACGTACTTGCCCAACAACTGCCGCGCCCGATCCGGCAAATCGAGCGCCAGGCACGCCTCCGCCAGACTCATGAGCTCGAAGGCCGTCTCGGGCGCTTGCACCGACTGATCCGCCATGACCCGCGCCTGGGCCTTCTGCCCCGACCGAATCAGCAGCTTCCAATAGATCAAGTGGTCCAATAACCCGTCCGCCCCACGCTCCCCTAACCGCCCCAGCGCCTGGCGGTAACCGACCCCATCAACCGCTTTCGCGCAGAGCCGGAGCTCAATCCGGGTCGCCGCCACCGCCCGACTCGCGTCCTCCTGTGCCGCCGCCAAGATCCGCCGCCCCTCGCCCATGGTCTCCGGCGGCCCCCAACCCACCAGGTGCGCCGCCCGATACAACTCGAGGTCGGGCTGGCCCCGCGTGGCCTCCGGCGCCGCCGCCCACCGTTCGCCAAACTCGTCCCAGAAACCCTCCGCAAACAGCGCCTTGAGAAACACCCCTTCCTCCGCCACCGTCAAGCCCTGCGCGTACGGCCGCAACAACCGAATCACACTGTCCGTGAAACCGAGCCGGTCAAACGCTCGCGCCGCCAACTCGACGTCGGCACGGTTGGTCGCCCCCAACCGCAACAACCAACCCGCATTCACCAGAGCCTCCGCCGCCAGCCGTTTCGACGGCGGCTCCGACCGCACCAAATGCCGCAGCGCGCCGCGCAGCAACTCCGGGTCGCCTGGGTTGTTCGCAATCGCCCCCCGCCAGGCCTGAGCCGCGTCCCGCGCATGCCCGGCCGCCGCCAACCGCTCGGCGCTACGCCGCAGCGCCGCCGCCTGCGTCAAGTCCACCAGGCTGATCCGCACGATCGGGGTGACCCCGGGCGGCGACGTGACCCAGAGCCGCGGCAGCGCCAGCGCTAAGCCTAACCCCAACAGCCCAAGCCCGATGCAAACGACCAGTAACCCCGGCGTCAGCACCAACAGCCGCAACACCGGCCAGTCGACCCAGCGCTCCGCCAGACGTTGTCGGAACGATCCGCCAGCCATACCTCCCTACCCTGCCCTCCCCAGAGCATAAAGCAACGCCATTTGCCCCCCAGCACCGCTTACGAATCCCCGCTCGCCTCCGCGCCCTCGATGAGCGTGCTGCCTTGTCGAGCCAGGTAGCCCTCCACATAGATCAGGTTCTTCTCGCCGGCGCGTTGGACCACTTTCAACAGGTTGTCCATGCTCGAGACCTCTTCCAGTTGCTCGCGCACGAACCAGCCCAGAAAGGTCTGCGTCAAGTAATCGGTCTCCTTCACCGCCAGGTCCATCAGTTGGTTGATCTGCTGGGTGACCGTCTTCTCCCAATCCAACGAGAGCCGCACCGCTTCCTCGACGCTCTTGAAGGTCGGCTGCGGAGCTGGGATGGCCGGAATCTTGAGTGGGCCGCCCGCTTCGCTCAGGTACTTGACGAAACGCATGGCGTGCTCCCGTTCCTCGTCCGCTTGCCGGTAAAACTTGGCGGCTAGCTCGGACAAACCCTCGCTGGCAAAGTGCGAGCCAATGGCCACATACTGGAGCGAGGCGGCAAACTCGTGGCCCACTTGCTCGTTGATCGCCGCCGTCATCTTCTCACTGATAAGCATCGGATTCCTTTCCTTTCGATCGCTGGTTACGGGTTAACTCTGCTGCGCGTGAGCGGCAATCTTAGGCTATGCCGCCCCGAACGCAAGTCGCCTGCCTGCAACCTTGCGTCGGCGAGCCCTTTGGGCTATTCGTCCACCATGGATGCCAAGGAAGCCCTCATCGCCCTGAACCTGGTCGAACACCTCGGTCCGGTGCGACTGCGGCAATTGCTCGAGCACTTCGGCGATGCCCTCGCCATCCTGCGCGCCGATCGCCCAGCCCTGGCCCGCGTGCCCGGCATCGGCGCCGAAACCGCGGCGGCGATCGCCGATTGGGAACGAACGGTCGACTTGACGGCCGAACTGAGGCGCATCCAGGACTATGGCTGCGAGGTCTTGACCGCGGCGGACTCGGCCTATCCCGAACTGCTGCGCCAAATCTACGATCCCCCTATCGTGCTCTATGTGAAAGGCCGCCTCGATCCCAAGGACCGCAACGCCGTCGCCGTCGTCGGCTCGCGCCGGACCACGCACTACGGCCAGGAAACCGCGCGCAAGCTCGCCTATCAACTCGCCTATGTGGGCGTGACGGTCGTCAGCGGCGGCGCCCGGGGCATTGACACCGCCGCCCATCAGGGGGCCTTGGCCGCCAAAGGCCGCACCGTGGCGGTGCTGGGCACCGGCATTAACCTGGTGTTTCCACCCGAAAACCGCGACCTCTTCGAGCGCATCGCCGCCCAGGGCGCGGTCCTCACCCAGTTCCCGTTCAATCGCACCCCGGACAAACAGTCCTTTCCGATCCGCAACCGCATTGTAGCGGGCATGACGCTCGGCACCGTGGTGGTCGAGGCGGACCTCAACAGTGGCGCCCTGATCACCGCCAGCATGGCTGTCGACCAGGGCCGCCAAGTCTTCGCTGTGCCCGGCCGCATCGATTCCCCGCTCAGCAAGGGATGCCACGACCTCGTCAAGAAGGGCGCCAAACTCTGCGAGAGCGCCGAAGACATCTTGAGCGAATTCGAGTACTTATTCCCGCCACCCAACCGCTCCCTCACCCCCGCGGACACCCGGGTGCTGCCCGCGCTGGCCTTGTCCGAAAACGAACAGACCCTCCTCGCCCTGCTCACCGCCGAAGCCACACCTGTCGACGACCTCATCCGGCGCAGCGGCCTGCCCGCCTCCGCCGTCTCCGTCGTCCTCCTGGGCCTCGAAATGAAGCACCTGGTCCGGCAACTCCCAGGCAAGTGCTTCGTCCGTACCGATGCCCTCGACCGCGGTTGAACCGCTCGCAGCTCAGTCCTCGGAACCCATCCGTGCCCCCTCGAGCCGAGCGTCGCTTAAATTGGCCGCCTCGAGGTTGGCTTCCTGCAAGTTCGCCCCGCGAAGATCCGCCTGCACCAGTTGGGCCTCCTTCAGATTCGCATCCCGCGCCCGAGCGCCCTGCAGTTTGCCCTCGTTCAGCACCGCCCGCTCCAGGCTGGACTGGTCCAGATTGGCCTGCGTGAGCTGCGCCCATCGGAGCTGCGCGTCATCGAGCGTGGCCCGTTGAAGGTCGGCCGCGGTCATCTCCGCGCCCGTGAGGTTAGCATGCTCGAGACTGCACTGGGTCAGCCGCGCCCGGGGGGCCTGGCAGTCCATCATCACCGCGCGCGTCAGGTTGGCCGCGTGCAGATTCGCCTCCGTGAGAATCGCCCCGCTCAGATCCGTCGTGGCCAGATTCGCCCGCTGCAATTCCGCCCGCGTCAGATCCGTGCCAGCCAACGCCGCGCCGCCAAGGTCGGCTTCCGTCAGATCGGCTTGCACCAATATGTCCATCGTTCCCCGCGGGTCAAATATTTGTTCAACCCCCCCCGCAGCGGACCACCCCCCCCAACCCGCCCAGCTAACGCCGAGCCACCCGCGCCGCCGCGGCGCCCGCCACCTCGCTCGCCGCCAAGGGGCGATGGTAGATCTTGAGCCCGGCGATTCGGCCCATCACTTGGTAGTCCGGGCCCGGCCCGCCACTGTACTGCCCGACGTGCAGGTCCCCAGACCACCGGTCGGTCTTCGCCGACCCAACCGCCTCGCCCGCCAACGCGCCGTCCACATACAGCCGCGCCGCCTTCCCATCGTACGTCCCCACCAAGTGCACCCACCGACCCACCGCCGGCTGGCCACCGTCGCAGTCCACCCCCCCGACATGCCAGCGCCAACGTTCCCCCAGCCGCTGCAAAAACCAACCCGCCTGCTGCCAACCCCCGCAACTCACCACCACCGGCATCGCCCCGGCCGCCTCGAGCCAAACGCGGCATTCGACCGACAACGGCTGCTGCAGATCGAACTCCGGCCGGTGCGCAAAGGTCAGGTGCCCACCCGCACTCAACCGTAACTCGCCTTCGGCCCAAACCGCTCGCCCATGGCTGCGGCCGGGCCAAGTCCCCTCACCCAACAGGCGCCCGTTCGCCGTCGAATCCGGTCCCAGCGTAAACACCGGCTCCGTCAGAACCACCGCCCTGGCCGTGACCGGTCGAGTCGGGTCGCTCTCGAGACCGCGCTGGTTCACGGCGCGGACAACGTAGGTCTGCGGCTCCTCGCCAGCCAACCCGCTGTCCGTGTAGAAACCCAAGGGCGTCGGTTCCCGCGTCAAACGCTCGTACTCGGTCGCGCCACCCGAGCGCCGATACACATGGTACCGCACCGCGTGTCCCGGCGACACCGCCCACTGCAGATGAATCGCACACGATCCCGGCTCCGCCTGGACCGTCTCTGGCGCGCTGGGCCGCGTAAGAGCCGGTACCTCGACCGTCGCATAGACCGCCGCGCTGCGTTCCGTGCCTGACACCAACACCAACCCGTACGTCTGTCGTCCCGCCGGCGCGCTCGGGTCCGCGTGCTGAAAACCCTTCGTTCGCACCAAGAGATTGTCGGCTGCCGGAGTGAAACCGGGCTCGCTCGCCCGGTGCAACTCGCTCTCGAGCCCAATCGTCTGCGCCGACCGCTCCCAGACCAGCATCACGACACCATCGTCGCCCACGGTCGCCCGCAGCGGCGGAGCTCGCTCCGGCAGCGGCGGCGGTTGGAACATGCGCGATTCCCCCGCGATGACCTCCGCACCCGGCATATCCACGCGCGGCGCCGCCAGCGCCAACGCGCGCCCCTGCCGAATGATGGCCAGCATCCGCTGGTAATGCGGGTCCTCGACGGAAGCGAAACTGACCACCGCCTCCCCCGCTTCGTCGGCGGGAAGAATCGGGTGCCGTGAAAACTTGTCCACCGGCTGGACCGCGTGGGCATAACCGTTGCGCAGGAGGTGAATGCGCTGCCGGCGCGGGTCCACCTTGCGGTCGCGGCACAGGCCTAAGCCCAATCCCGGCGCGCCTTTGGCCAGCGGCGCCCGCAACAATCGGCTCCAGGTCGGTTCCTGTAGATTGAACCAATCCTGCTCGAAGTAAGCGATGCGGTTCCCCTCACCGTGGCAGCGGAAACAACCGGCGGCCTGCATCTCCGCCACCAGCGCCTGCCGAGTCCCCGGCCAGTCCTTGAGCGCACATCCGTGCGGCGAGTAATCCCACGTGCCGTAATACAGGCCGTTGCTGTCGATCCAGGCCATCAACGCGTCGCGTTCCGTCCGCGTGAGTTCGCCGAGATAACCGTCATGCCCCTCGGCCAACAACCGCGCCAACGGCGCCGCCCCCGACCCGTGCTGGCGTGGCGCAAAGAGCTGGGCCGACCAAAAGGCCGTCCCGTTCATGCAATCGATGCCCGCAATCCAATAGGCGACCAACTGCGTCTCCCGCCGGCTCACCAAGTTCTCGTAGCTGATGTTGAAATGCTCCGTCCAGCCGCCCGTCAAATCCAGCCCCGCCGCCAGCCCCTCCTCGCCCCCATGACAGCTCACGCAGCGCCGATCCAAAATCGGCTGCACCAAGCTTGGGTAGTCCAGGTAACCGCTGCCCCACGACTCCGGTTGCGGCCGAACCGGCTGCCGCCCTTGGGTCAGGTCGCGCAGCGCGTTCTGGTGAGCCGGCGCGCCGGCCTTGCTCTCGTGACAGCCCAGACACGCCCGCGTCGCCCCCGGCGCCGCTTGGACAAACGTCCGCATGCTCTGCACCAAGCGCCCCTCCGCGTCCAACGCCTGCAAATACAGCGCCCGCCCCGCCGGCACCTCGAAATACGCCGAGCCCTCCTCATCCACCGGCACCACGCCCAGGTAATTCTTCACGCTGAACGCCAGCGCCGCGCTCAACAGAAAGGTCTGATTGTACGGGTTAGCTCCGGTGTGGGTGGCGCTCACCCGCGACGTCTCCTCGAGCACCCGTAACCACTTCACCTCGCCCCGCGGCACCCCCGTCAACCCTTGGTAAATGTCCTGCACCAAAAACCGACCCGTCCGCTGCGTCCGATCCACCGTCGGCGCTAAGACCGGCGGGCGTACCCGCGCCTTCACCAGCATCGGCGAGTGCAGGCAAATCTCCGGGTCCTCTAGCAGCACAAACCGGTGCCCCGCCCGGTGCATCAACTCGAGGACATTCCGCTTGCGCCCCGCCGGGCGACCGCTGAACACAAAGGCCTCCTCCGCCAACGGCCACGGCTCGCATGAATCGCCCAGGTCGTGCACGGGATTCTCGGGATGCTCGAGATTCAGAATCGCCCGCGGCTCGTTCTTCCCGTAGCGTGGGTCGACCAACGCAATGCTGCCGCGCGGGGTCGAGTTGTGCTTGGCGAACGTGCCCACAATCCACGGCGTGCCAGGCACCGCCCGCGCATCCAAGATGGCCTCCGGAAAAACCATGTTGTTCGCGTAAAACGCCGTTTCCTCCGTCCCATCCGGACGCATCGTCCACAACGACTGAATCGTGAGCGCGTTCTTGTCCACATATTCCCAGCGCCCAAACAGGATCCGGCCGTCCGGCAGGATGCTCGGGTCGAACTCGTTCACGTTGTTCACCGAGATCGGTCGCAAATCCGACCCGTCCGCGTTCATCACATGCAAAATCGCCACCCCGGTGTTGTTGCACGGCACGAGTCCGCTGGGCCGCGTCGATAAACATACAATCCGTCCATCCGGCAAATACGCCGGCGCCAAATCGTGCTGCCCACCGCCCCGCCCGCAGTAGCTCCCGCATGACGGGCTCGGATCCGACAGCCGACGCAACCCCTGCCCGTCCAGACCGATCTCGTAAATGCTCGTGTTCCCTTCAGGTTCGCCCTTGAAGCAAAACAATAACTTGGTCGCATCCCAAGAAAGCTCCGGGTGAGTGTACACCCCCACCCCCAACGTCCCGGGCGTCGTCGGATCGATCACCGGCCGAATTCGCCATGCCGACCGCGGCGCCCGCGGATTCTCGAGCACGTAGATGCCGCCCCCCCCAGGCGGCCACTTGTAGAAGGTGTCGTAAATGTGGATCCCCGTGTACGAGTGCCGCTTCACAAATAACAACGGCGCATCCAACAACTGCATCAGCTCCTCCTCGACCACCCCACGCTGCGCCGACTCCGCCGCCGCGACCGCGGACGATGCAGCCGGCGGCGGTGCGGGGGCAACCGAAGCCACGGCGGCTGTCAGAAAGGTCAACGTAAAGGCGGCGAGGGCCAACACACCCATCTGGCCTAGACCGACGCTCGCCCAAGAGGTCTTGCGCATGGTTTTGGTTTTCATGATCGACGCCCTAACCCTGACCCTTTCACCGTCACTTTTCGAGCAGATTCGTAGCCCTCACGCAAACGCCGGTCCCGCCCCCGCGTCCTCCCAACCCCCAAACCGGATAGGGTACCGGCCGTATTGACGAATCGCATTCCACATCGCCAAGTAGTTGCCCGGTTTCACCCCCGAGTGAATGCTGTTGCTCGAAGAAACAATCACACCCCCGCCCTCGGCCGCGTGCCGAATCACCTCGAGGGTCTCGGCGACCACCTCCCGCTCCGTGCCATTCGTCAAAGTATGGGCGCAGTCGACGTTCCCCTTGAACGCCAACCGGTGGCCCAACCGCTGCTTCAGCACCCCCAGATCTAAACCCGCCAGTGGGTCGATCGGATCCAAGCCGTCCATCCCCGCCTCCACAATCATATCCAGCAACGGCATGATGTTCCCGTCCGTGTGCTTGATCACCAGCAACCCCAACTCCTTATACCCGGTCATCACCCGCTTCAGCGGCCCGGCCAAGAACTCTCGAAACATCCGCGGCGACACGAACGGCCGCTCCGTCGCCGCATAGTCGTCTCCCGTAAACACAAAATCCGCGCCCCGCTGCGCCGCTTCCTTCCCTAACTCGAGGTTCACCCCCACGGAAAGGTTCACCAAGCCGCGCACCAACTCGGGCGCCTCTCCGAAAGCCGCCATCAGGTTCTCGAAACCCATCAGGTTGCGTGGGATCGACAGCACATCGTTGAGATGAACCCCGATCGCCAGGCACCCCTTGTAACGCCCCACCAACTTCTCGAGGCTAGCGAACCGACCCGAGGCGTGCGGGTCCGGAGCACGGTAGGCGTCTAGGTCGGCCAGCGTGCCGATCGGCCCCCCCACCGGCATCCCGTATTCCTCCCCGCTGTACTCGACCACCGCCCCCCACTCGTTCCGGAACCGATTCGGCCCCACCTGTTCCCGGCGATAGTCCGGCGCCGTCAAAATCGCATCCAAACCCATCCGCACCGTGAACTCCTCCATCGTGCTCCCCGGGCAAAGCGCATCCCGCACATGCCGATCGACGATCCACTCGAAGTGCGGGATGCGATCCACCTCCTCCCGCAGCAAAGTGCGCCGGACACGTTCGGCCGAAGTCATCTGCATGACGGCATCGTGAGCCCCACCAGCGCAAAACGCAACCAACAGCCCGCGTCCCCCAAGACGCGCGTCACCCACGCATGCCCCTCCACAACCCCACAACCCTACCCTACCCGCCCTTACCCCCAACCCCTCTACCCCCAACTCGGCAGCCGGTGCCCCCGCAACCGAACCCTCTCTACACCACGACACCACCCTCGCAGCCCAGCCACCACTGGGCGCCCGCCCCTCCCCTCCTCGGTTCTGTCAACTATTATCATCCCGATCAATTGACTCGAAAGCTGCGGTACCCCGCCACCGCCAGAGCTAGAAGCCTCGCCTTGTGTCCCCCCTGTCACAGAGGCAGCCCACCCCAATACGCACACGCAACGTGTCAACTACTAGATACCTGTCCATTTAACCGTTAACCGTGTGCC
>VHCO01000133.1 GCA_016871715.1 Verrucomicrobiota bacterium | reverse complement strand
GACCCTCGGGTGCGAGGAAGGGTGGCTGGTGCTCTTTGCGGTGGGATCGACGGCGCCCTGGGAGCAACGGTTGAGCTGGGAGACGGTCGAGCGCGGCGGCCGCAGGTTGCATGTGGTGGGGGCCTGAGGCTGCGGCTCCTGGCGTGCGGGTATCCCACTGAGGGGCGAACGGCCGGGGACACTGGGGAGTGCGTGCGGGGGCTGGGGAGCGGCCTTGTGAAAGGCTGGGGAGGGGCGTAGGGTGGCGGGCATGGCGCGATTTTTCAACACGACCGGCCCGTGCATTCCGGGCGAGCACTACATGCTGCTGGCGGAGGAGCGGTGTCCCGGTTTGGGGGAGTTGATCGAGCGCAAGCACTTCTTCGTGATCCACGCGCCGCGGCAGAGCGGCAAGACGACGCTGCTCAACGCGCTCGAGCAACAGCTCGAGGCGGGGGAGCGTTACCACGCGCTCTATTGCTCGCTCGAGAGCGTGCAGGGGGTGGTTGACCCGAAGGAGGGGATCCCGGCGGCGGTGCGGTCGCTGCAATGGGCGGTGCGCTATCACCCGAGACTTCGGGCATGCGGTGGGACGGAACCAGCACGGATGGATGACTTTAACAACGTCCTCCGGGTGGTGCTGGCGGAGATCTGTGCCCGCCTCGACCGCCCGCTGGTCGTGTTGTTCGACGAGGCGGACTGCCTGTCGGAGGGCACGCTGATCGCCTTCCTGCGCCAGTTGCGCGATGGGTACGTCAATCGGATCCGAGTCCCCTTTGTGCATGCGCTGGCGCTGGTGGGGATGCGAAATATCCGGGACTACAAAGCGCGGGTGCGGGAGGACGGCCAGACGCTGGGATCGGCCAGCCCGTTCAACATCGTGGTCGAGAGCCTCACACTCGAGAACTTCACCCGAGACGAGGTGGCGGCGCTTTATGGGCAGCACACCGACGAGACAGGCCAGGCGTTTCCGCCGGGTTTGGTGGATCGGGTGCACGAGCTCACGCAAGGTCAGCCCTGGCTGGTGAATGCCCTGGCGCGCGAGATGATCGTCAAGCTGGGGAACAACGACCTGCGGCGGGCCCTGACACCGGACCTGGCCGAGGTGGCGGCGGAACGCATCATCGTGCGGCGGGACACGCACATCGACAGTCTGCTCGAGCGGCTCAAGGAGGAACGAGTGCGGCGGGTGATCGAGCCGATGTTGCTGGGCGAAGGCGAGAGCATCGATGAGCTCTCGGACGATTACCGCTACGTGCGCGATTTGGGCCTGATCCGCAGCGAGCAGGGGGTGTTGCGCCCGGCCAACCCGATCTACGCGGAGGTGATCGCGCGCACGCTCAACCACAATGTGCAGCAACGGTTGCCCGTCGAACTGATCAACCGTTGGATGGACGGCCAGCGGTTGGACCTCGACGGGCTGTTGCGCGGGTTCCAGGAGTTCTGGCGCGATCACAGCGAGGCGTGGATTGGCCGCTTCGAGTATCAGGAAGCGGCGCCGCACTTGATTTTGCTGGCCTACTTGCAACGGGTGACCAACGGCGGGGCGCGCATCGTGCGCGAGTTTGCGACTGGGACGCGCCGGGTGGATGTGTGTGTCGAGTATGCGGGGCGGCGGTACCCGCTCGAGCTGAAGTTGGTGCGCGGCGCCAAGACGCGAGGGGAGGGGCTCGAGCAGTTGGGCAAGTACCTCGAGACCCTCGGGTGCGAGGAAGGGTGGCTGGTGCTCTTTGCGGTGGGATCGACGGCGCCCTGGGAGCAACGGTTGAGCTGGGAGACGGTCGAGCGCGGCGGCCGCAGGTTGCATGTGGTGGGGGCCTGAACCTAGGCATGCAGCGCACGATCCTGTTCTCGAACTACGATGCCCCCGGTAACCCGTACTATGGCGGCGGGGGAGCCCACGCTATCCATGCGGTCGCGAGCCGGCTGGCGCGGCGCCATGCGGTCACGGTCTTAACCTGGCGCTACCCCGGGGCGCGGGCGGAGGTGGTGGACGGCGTGCGGTACGAGCGGGTCGGTTTCGGGCGCGGCGACCCGCGTCTGGCCCAGCTCATTTACCAGTTCCTGCTTCCGGTTCAGTTAAGGCGGTTCGAGTGGGACCTCTGGATCGAGAGCCTCACCCCGCCCTTCTCGACCGCGTGCCTGCCCTGGTTCACGCGCCGCCCGGTGGTGGCACTGACGCAAGTGCTGGCCGGCAAAGGCATGACGCGCGCGTACCGGTTACCCTTCGCCACCGTTGAACGCCTGGGCCTCCGAGCCTACCGCTACGCCATCGCCCTATCGGCCCATCTGCAGTCGGAGTTGCTCGCCGCCAATCCCCGGTTGCGCGTGGCGGTCATCCCCAACGGCGTCAGCCGAGACTTGATCGAGCTGCAAGTCGAGCGCGACGAAGCCCACCTCCTGTTCCTGGGCCGACTCGATGTCGCCCAGAAAGGGCTCGACCTGTTGCTCGACGCCCTGGCCCAAAGCCAGCCGCCACCCACCTTGCCCGTCGTCATCGCCGGCGCCGGTACACCGCGCGATCAAGCCTGGCTGGCGCGGCGCCTCGCCGAATTGGGCCTGGCCAAGTGGGTCCGCACCGTGGGCCGAGTCGGCCCGGCCGAGAAACATGAGCTCTTGCGCCGTGCGCAACTGCTCTTGTTGCCCTCCCGCTTCGAGGCCTCGCCCATCGTCCCCCTCGAAGCTTGCTGCTACGCCGTCCCGGTCGTCCTGTTCGACCTGCCCGACCTGGCCGAGCTTCCTCCTCACGCCTGTGTCAAAGTGCCCCCTTGGGATACCGCCGCCTACGCCCAAGCCATCGTCACTCTGGCCCGCGACGCCCCTAGGCGCCGCGCCCTCGGTCAGGCCGCCAAGGCCTTTGTGCGCGAGTTCGACTGGGACACCCTGGCGGCGCGGTATGAGGATTTCTTTGAAAGCATCCTCGAAACGCGTTAAACGATGGCGGCGATGTGGTCCAAGGCCCGCCGGGTCATACGACGTTATGCACAAGACCTCGGGGTCGTCGACCGTTTCGAGGTAGGGCGCGCAGTCCGCTGCGCGCCGCCGCCGCCGACGGGTACTCCAGCTCGGTGGCTCATGAATAGTGAGCGTGAGTAGGGGCCAGGCGCCCATCCCTGTATTATGCCGCTGAAAATCAATCTAGGCTGCGGACGCAAGCGCTTGCCGGGCTACGTGAACTGCGATGTGCTCGCCCATCTGCCGGCCGACCAACACTTCGATCTGAACGCGTTTCCCTACCCTTTCCCCGCCGAATGCGCCCAGGAGATCCTGATGGATAACGTCCTGGAACACCTGGACGACATCCCGCAAGTGGTGGCGGAGTTGCACCGCATCCTGCTGCCGGGCGGCTTCGCGCGCATCTACGTGCCGTACGCCAAGACCGACTGGGCCCTCCAAGACCCCACGCACAAACACTTCTTCACCGAACAGAGCTTCAACTACTTCGCCGAAGATCACCCCTACAACTTCTACTCGGCCGTCCGGTTCAAAATCCGCCAAGCCAAACTCTACGGCGACCGCACCACCCTCCGTCACCGCCTGCGCAATCTGCTCCCGTTCAAGAATGTCCTGCGCTATTTCCTGTTCAATATCTACGACGGAATCTACTTCGAGCTCGAGAAAGTCTCACCCGCGCCTCCACCCTCACCCACGGCCTCCCACCCACGGACCCCATGAAGCCCTCCTCCGCGGGGCAGCCGCGCCCCAAACAGAATCAGGCAGCCTCACCCCCGCCGGTCGCTGACACACCGGGAACACCGCGCCCCGCCAACGCTCGGGGTGGTCCGGGCCCAGCGGGTAAGCCGGCTCCGACGCCGGCGCAACGCGGCTTCGCGGTGGCGTTGGCTCTGTTGCTGGTGGTCCTCGGCGGGCTGTTCTCGAGGAGTTTCCAGCCGGGCCAAATCTTGTTCTCGAGCGACGGCCCCATCGGCGCCAACGCCGCCCAAGCCGCCGCCTTGCCGGCGGCCTTTACTGGCTATTGGCAGGACTTGAACTGGCTCGGGGCGTACACGGGCAACGCCTCGCCCACGGTCACTTACCTGCTGCTCTGGGTACTTGGGCCACTGGCCTTCGCCAAGTTCTACGCCCCCATCTCCCTCCTGCTCTTGGGCCTGAGCGCCTGGGTGTTGCTCCGCCAACTCGGCTTCCGCCCCAGCGTCTGCGCCCTCGGCGCCCTGGCCGCCGCGCTCAACACCGACTTCTTCTCGTACGCTTGTTGGGGGTTGGGAACGTTGGCTTTGGCGGTGGCTTGGCTGTTCCTGGCGTTGGCGGCCCTGGTGACACCCGTGCCGAAACGCTGGTGGCTCAAACCCATCCTCGCCGGCGCCGCCGTCGGCATGTCCATCATGGAAGGGTTCGACAACGGCGCCATCTTCAGCCTGTATGTGGCGGCGTTCGTCATCTTCCAGGCCCTCCAGAACGGTGGCGCGACGAAACTCCGCGGCTGGCTGCTCGGCCTCGGACGCGTGGGGTTGGTGGCGATCTGCGCCGCCGCCATCGCCGCGCAGGCCCTGAGCATGCTCATCGCCACCCAAGTCAAGGGCGTCGTCGGCATGCAACAAGATGCCCGCACCAAAACCCAACGCTGGGAGGACGCTACCCAGTGGAGCTTGCCCAAACTCGAAACCCTACGCGTCGTCATCCCCGGCCTGTTCGGCTACCGCATGGACACACCCGAGGGCGGCAATTACTGGGGGCGCGTCGGCGAGCGCCCGGGCTTCATGACGCGGCATTCGGGGGCGGGCGTCTATGGCGGCCTGTTCGTGGTCGCGGTGGCCCTGTGGGGCCTCCTCGCCGCAGGCCGCGGCGCCGGCAGCCCGTTCACCCCCAGCGAACGTCGTTGGGTCTGGTTCTGGGGCGGAGCGCTGGTGGTCTCCCTGCTCCTGGCCTGGGGCAAGTACGCACCATTCTACCGCGTCGTCTACGCCCTCCCTTACTTCTCGACCGTGCGTAACCCGATCAAGTTCCTGCACCCCTTCAGCGTGAGCCTGGTCATCCTCTTCGGCTTCGGCCTCGAGGCCCTGGCGCGCGCCTACTTCGACAAGTCGGTCCAGCGCGTGGCCGCGCTCAAGGCCCAACTGGCGCTGTGGTGGGCCGGCGCCACCACCGGCGAGCGGCGCTGGACCATCGGCGGCGGCGCCGCCCTCGGGACCAGTCTCCTGGCCTGGCTTATGTACGGCGCCTCCCGCACCGAGTTGGTCGCTCACCTCAAACAGGTCGGCTTCCCCGACCCGCCCGACCTGCCCCCAGGCGAAACTGGGCTCGCCGACGCGATCGCCCAGTTCAGCTCCGGCGAACTGGGCTGGTTCATTCTGTTCCTGGCGCTCACGTTAGGCGTGTTGGTGCTGGTCCAAAGCGCCGTGCTGGGCGGCCGCCGCGCCCCGTGGGCCACCCTCTGCTTCGGTCTGCTGATCGCCGCCGACTTCGCCCGCGCCAATACCCCCTGGATCTACTACTGGAACTTCACCGAGAAATACGCCTCGAACCCCCTCCTCGATTTCTTGCGCGTCCGCCCCTACGAACAACGAGTCGCCGTCCTCCCCTTCAACCTCGGACCCGAGTTTGGCTCCTTCCAACAGTACTACCACAGCGAGTGGATGCAGCACCACTTCCAGTACTACAACGTCCAGTCGGTCGACATCATCCAAGAACCCCGCACCGCAGCCGACAACAAAGCCTACCGCGAGGCCCTTATCCCCAACACCGCCCCCGACTACGTCCGCCTCTGGCAACTGACCAATACCCGCTACGTCCTCGGCTTGGCCGGTAGCCTGGCCGACACCCTCAACAACCAACTCGACCCGCAGCAGAAACGCTTCCGCGTGCGCTTGCCCTTCACTCTGGCCCAAGCCCGGCCCGGCGGACCCATCTCCACCCTCACCAACGCCGCCGGCCCGCTGGCCCTGCTCGAATTCACCGGCGCACTGCCTCGCGCCCAACTCTACGCCCAGTGGCTCGCCCAGACCAACACCGATCAAACCCTCAAGACCCTCGCCGACCCCGCCTTCGACCCCAACCAAATCGTCCTGGTGAACGAACCCGCGCCCGAGCTCCCGGCTCCCGCCACCAACGCCGCCACTCACCCGCGGGCCGGCACAGTCGAGTTCGTCCATTACGCCCCCAAACAACTCACTCTCCAAGCCCAGGCGGACCGCCCCGCCGTCCTGCTGCTCAACGATAAGTTCGACCCCCGGTGGCGCGTCACCGTGAACGGGCAGCCGGCCCCGCTGCTCCGCTGCAACTTCCTCATGCGCGGTGTCTACCTGCCCCCCGGCGACCACCGCCTCGAGTTCCGCTTCGGCACTTCCTGGGTCCCGTTGGGCGTGAGCTTGCTCGGCCTAGCCGCCGCGGTCGGCGCCCTGGGGCTGCTCTGGCTCAGCCGTGCGCCCCACCCGAAAGCCACCGACCCGCGGTGAGCCATCCCACGCCAGCGTCCTCGAGTCCCGCGCCGGGTTGGAGCGCGGGCATCCTGCCCGCGGACCGCGCGGCTTCACGCCAGCCCGCACCTTGCCCAACGCTCGTGAAGCGGCTATAGTCCGCCGCGATTTGCCATCGGTACCGGCAATCTTTCATGACCCAACTGACCACAAGCCCCCGGCGGATCTTCGGCACCGACGGTGTCCGGGGTACGGCGAACATCGAGCCGGTCACCGCCGAGACCGCCCTCAAGCTGGGCCGAGCCGCGGCGCACGTGTTCAAGACCCTCGAGAGCCATTCGCGCGGCCAAGGCCGACACAAGATTGTGATCGGCAAAGACACCCGGCTCTCCGGTTACATGCTCGAGAATGGCTTGTCCTCGGGCATCCTCTCGATGGGAGTGGACGTGTTGTTCATCGGGCCGCTCCCCACCCCGGGCGTCGCTTATGTCACGCGCAGCCTGCGCGCCGACGCCGGCATCGTCATCACCGCGTCTCACAACCCGTACGATGACAACGGCATCAAGTTCTTCCGCGCCGACGGCTACAAACTCGACGACCGCATCGAGGCCCACATCGAGGAACTCGTCTTCAGCGGCGCTATCGAGAGTATTCGGCCGACCGCCACCGAGGTCGGTAAAGCCATCCGCATCGACGACGCCCTGGGCCGCTACATCGAGTTCGCCAAGGCCTCCTTCCCGAAAGGCATGACCCTCGACGGCATCCGGGTCGTGGTCGATTGCGCCCACGGCGCCGCCTACAAGTCCACCCCCTGCGTCCTGCGCGAGCTGGGCGCCGAAGTCGTCGTGTTCGGCAACCAGCCCAACGGCACCAACATCAACCAAGACTGCGGCTCGATATACCCCGAGTCCCTCTGCCGCAAAGTGATCGAGCACCGCGCCCAACTCGGCATCGCCCACGACGGCGACGCCGACCGGGTCCTGCTCTGCGACGAACATGGCACCTTGATCGATGGCGACGACATCCTCGCCATCTGCGGGTTGGATCTGCTTGCGGCCAACGCCCTTCCCCAGCAAACACTCGTCGCCACCGTCATGAGTAACGCCGGACTCGACGCCGCCTTGCGCGCCGCCGGCGGCGCCGTCGTCCGCACCCCCGTCGGCGACAAACACGTCATCGATGAAATGCTCAAGAACGGCTACCGCGTCGGCGGCGAACAGAGCGGGCACCTCATCTTCCGCGATCACGCCACCACAGGCGACGGCTTGGTGGCCGCGCTCCAGGTGCTGCGGATCATGAAGTCCCGCAACGCCCTCCTCTCCCAGCTCGCCTTGTGCTGGAAGCGGTTCCCCCAGCGAGTCGTCAGCATTCGCGTCCGCGAACAAGTGCCTTTCGGGCAACTGGACGGCCTGCCCGAGTTGCTGGCCGAGGCCGAAGCCGCCGTCCAGTCCCAAGGGGGCCGTGTCTTCCTCCGTTACTCCGGCACCGAACCCAAGGCCCGCCTCCTGATCGAGGGCGCCGATGTCGCCCTCATCGAGCACTGGAGCCTCCGCCTCGCCGAGGTCCTGCGCCGCCTCGTGGGCGCCTGAGCGCCTCCGGGCGGACCGCAACGACCGCTCCACCCGATTCAGCTTCAGCCCCGCCGTTCTCACCCCAAGCCAACGCCCAAGACCGCCCGGTGCGCCCTGCCAGGAAATCCCCATCCGTCCCGTGGCCTGGCCCGTGTCAACTATTGCCGTCAACTATTAGAAACCAGAGCTTTTGCGTTCAGGCTCTAACTGGCCGACGCCCGAGGCGCACGGCGGAACCTGGCGCAGGCCCGAGGCCCTGCTTGGGCAGGCCCTGCTGGGGCGGGCCGGGGGGCCTGGGCGCCGATGGCCGCTGGGTTCGTTGCCGGGCTAAGGGGTAAGGGACTTCGGCATGGGCTTTGCTATTTCAGGGTCCGGCCGAAGAACGAGGCGGAGGCCGCTTGGTCTAAATGCAGGACCGGGTGTGGTGCGGCGTTGACAAGTATGGGCGTTTGGCCGATACCAAGCGCACAGATTTCCAGAGCGCGGTGAACATGTGACGGGCGAAGAAGGGCGTTGTGGCTGCCAGAGACGATTACTTGTTGGATAGCCTGATCGAGATGGGCTACGTGACCAACGAACAGTTGGCCCCCATCCGACAGGAGGCGGACTCGACCGGCGAAGGCGTCGTGGACACGCTAGTGGCCAAGGGGGTGGTGGCGCCCGGGGTGGTGGCGCAGGCCAAGGCGACCCATTTCAGTGTCGAGTTCGTCCATTTAGGCGAGCTGCAACTGGCGGATGACGTGATTGCAGCGGTGCCGCGGCATGTGGCGAAGCGGTTCAACGTGGTGCCGGTGCGGAAGGAGGAAGGAGGCATCGTCGTGGCGATGGCCGATCCGTCGGATTTGGACACGCTCGACGGGCTGCAGCACGCGCTGAACACGTCGATCATCGCCGCGGTGGCGACGCCGGAGGACATCGAGACGGCGCACTCGAGGTACTACGGGGTACGGGAAGACTCGGTGAGCAAGATGATCCAGGACATCACCGAGGGGGAGGTGGACATCGGGAAGATCGAGGCGGTGGAGACCGAGGACGGGGCGGTGATGGAGGCCGACGCGCCGATCATCAAACTGGTGAACACGATGATCGTCGAGGCCTTCAAGATGCGGTCGTCGGATATTCACCTGGAGCCGCTGGCGAAGCGGTTCCGCGTGCGGTACCGCATCGACGGGATGCTCCACGAGATGAAGAACCCGCCCAAGCGCCTGCAAGCCTCGATCATCCAGCGGCTGAAGATCATGTCCAACATGTCCATCGCCGAGAAACGCATCCCCCAGGACGGCCGCATCCAGGCGGGGGTGGGCGGCAAGACCGTCGACCTGCGCGTCTCCTGCCTCCCGACGACCCACGGCGAGAGCATCGTAATGCGTATCTTGGACAAGGAAGGGCTGCGGCTGGGCTTGGCGGAGCTGGGTTTCTTCACCGATGACCAGCAGATCTTCGAGCGGCTGATCGGGTTGCCCGACGGGATTCTGTTGATCACGGGACCGACCGGCTCGGGCAAGACCACGACCCTCTACGCGGTGCTGAACTATATCAATCGACCCGATCGCAAGATCATCACGGTCGAGGACCCGGTCGAGTATGTGCTCTCGGGCATCAATCAAGTGCACGTGAACGAAGCGGTCGGGCTGACCTTCGCGGCGGCGTTGCGCTCGATGCTGCGGCAGGCGCCCAACGTGGTCATGCTGGGTGAGATCCGCGACCTGGAGACGGCGACGATCGCGATCAACGCCTCGTTGACGGGGCATCTGGTGTTTTCGACGTTGCACACGAACGACGCGCCGAGCGCCGTGACGCGGTTGATCGACATCGGGGTGAAACCGTTCTTGGTGGCCTCGTCGTCGCGGTGTCTGATGGCGCAGCGGCTGGTGCGGAAGGTCTGCAAGCGCTGCGGCCAACCCTATACGCCCACCGAAGACGAGATGCGCTCGTTGAACATCGACGCCGCCAAGGCCAGCGCGGCTTCGTTCCGCAAGGGCCGGGGCTGCCCCGACTGCAACAAGACCGGCTACCGCGGCCGGATGGGCATCTTCGAGATCTTCGTCATCGACGACGAGGTACGCAAGTTGATCTACGAAAAAGTGTCCGCCACGGTCTTGCGCACGCGCGCGCGGGAGTTGGGCATGCGCACGCTCCGCGAAGACGGCAGCCGGAAAGTGCTGGCCGGGCAAACCACCCCGGACGAGGTCATCCGGGCGACGGTGATGGATTTGGATTAAGGGCATGGCGCCGTCGATCACGAGCCTGACGCGGAGTGGCCTGCGGAGCTCACGGGCCCGGGGGCGGCGGCGGGGCGGCGTGGACGCCGCTGAGCCATAAGTGGATTGTGCTATGTCGTATTCGATGTCGGACTTATTGCAGTTGGTGGTGCAGGAAGGGGCAGCCGACCTGCACCTGCGGGTGGGGGTGCCGCCCGTCATTCGGCTCCACGGCGTGCTCCACAAGGTTGAAGGCCCCCCCCTCCGGCCCGAGGACACCGAGGAACTGATGCGGACGATCACCTCGGAAGAGAACATTCAGCACACCCGGGAACGGGGCGGGGCGGACTTCGGGTTCGCCTTCGGCGAGTTGGCGCGGTTCCGCGTGAGCGTGTTCAAGGAGCGCGGCAATTTTGGCGTGGTGGCGCGGCAGATCCCCAGCAAGCTGCTGACGCTGGAGCAGTTGGGCATCCCCATGTCGATCCGCGAGCTGCTCTACAAGCCGCGCGGTTTGGTGCTGGTGACGGGTCCGACCGGCTCGGGCAAGACGACGTCGCTGGCGTCGATGATCAATATCATCAACGAAGAGCGGGATGACGCGCACATTATTACGATCGAGGACCCGATCGAGTATTATCACAAGCACAAGAAGGCGATCGTCACGCAGCGCGAGGTAAACGTGGACGTGCCCAACTTCGCGGAGGCGCTGCGGCGCGCGTTGCGCCAGGACCCTGACGTGATTCTGGTGGGGGAAATGCGCGACCTGGAGACGATGGACGCGGCCATCACGGCCGCCGAGACGGGGCACTTGGTGTTCGGGACGCTGCACACGACCGGGGCGGCGAAGACGATCGATCGGATTGTGAACGCGTTTCCGGTGACCCAGCAGGAGCAGATCCGCATTCAGCTCTCGACGGTGTTGCAGGCGGTGATTTCGCAGTTGCTGCTGCCGCGCTGCGACAAGCCGGGGCGGGTGGCGATTTTCGAGGTCATGATCAACACGCCCTCGATCGCCGCCCTCATCCGCGACAACAAGAGCTTCCGCATCGCCTCCGACATCCAGACCGGCGCCAAGTACGGCATGGTGACGCTGGACAGCTTCCTGATCGAGAAGCACCAGTCGGGCATGATTTCCCAAGAGGAGGTCATCACCAAGGCCCAAGACCCGACCACCATCCTCGTCAAGCTCCAAGAGTTGGAGGCCCACCGCGCGATGGAGGAAGCCGAACGCAAGCGCTAAGGTATGGCCGACGTCTCCTCGAACCCCCTCTTGGCCCTGATCCGCGAACGCGGGTTGCTGGACGACATGCAACTCGAGGAGGTCACGGCCGAACACACGCGCAGCGGCCGGTCGGCGCAGCAGATCTTGCTCGATTACGGCTTTCTGGACCTCGACACCATCCTGCAGATGCTGGCCGACCACCTGGGCACCGAAGTGGTCAACCTCAACGAGGCCGAGCTCACCCCGGAGGTCCTCGAGGTCGTCCCCGCCGCCACGGCGCGCATGTACCAGTGCCTGCCGGTGGCCGTCTCCGGCTCGACCGTCCGCATTGCCCTCGTGGATCCCCTCAACCCCTCGGTCATCGATGAGCTCGGCTTCACCGTGGGCAAAGAGATCCAGGTGGTCGTCGGAGACCCGACCCAGGTCGAGAAGCTGATCCAAAAAGCCTACCCGCAGGAAGTCGAAGGCATGAGCGCCGTGCTGCAGGAGCTGGGCTCGGACGAAGACCTCGCCAAGGGAGTGGCGGAGGTGGCGGCTGGCGCCTTCGACCTGAGCGACCTAGCCAACGAGGCCCCGATCATCAAGTTCGTGAACCTGGTGCTCACGCAGGCGGTGCAGGACCGGGCCAGCGACATCCACTTCGAACCGTTCGAGGACGAGTTCAAGATCCGCTACCGGGTGGACGGAGCCCTCTACGAGATGTCGCCGCCGCCCAAACACCTGGCGTTGCCGGTGACCTCGCGCATCAAGGTCATGGCGAACCTGGACATCTCCGAGCGGCGATTGCCCCAAGACGGGCGCATTTCGCTAACCCTGAGCGGGCGGCAGGTGGACATGCGGGTGTCGACTCTCCCCACCCAGTTTGGGGAGTCGGTGGTGTTGCGCGTGCTGGATCGCTCGGCGCTGCAACTCGAACTCGAGAACCTCGGCTTTCCCAAGTTCATCTACGACTACACCGCCGACATCATCCAACAGCCCAACGGCATCTTCGTGGTCACCGGCCCGACCGGCTGCGGCAAGACCACCACGCTGTACTCGTGTCTACGCCGGGTCAACGCGCTCGATTCCAAGCTGCTGACGGTCGAGGACCCGGTCGAGTTCGACATCGAGGGCATCATGCAGGTGCCGGTCAACGACAATGTGGGGATGACCTTCAGCCGGGCGCTGCGGTCGTTTCTGCGGCAGGACCCGGACATCATCATGCTCGGGGAAATGCGCGACCTAGAGACGTCGCAAGTGGCCATTCAAGCTTCGTTGACGGGGCACCTGGTGATGACAACGCTGCACACCAACGACGCCCCGGGCGCCGTCACGCGGTTGGTCGACATGGGGGTCGAGCCGTTCTTGATTTCCTCGACTCTGATGGCCGTGCTCGCCCAACGGTTGGTGCGTACCATCTGCAAACGGTGCCGGACCCCGTTCGAGCCGACCGAAAACCAGTTGACCACGCTCAATCTCTCCCCGCACGACGTCGGCGACAAAGTCTTCTACTACGGCCGCGGCTGCAAAGCATGCAACGATACCGGGTACCGCGGCCGCCGCGGCATCTTCGAGTTGCTCCCCATCAGCGATGCCATCCGGCTGTTGATCAATGAACGAGCCCCGACGGTGGTCATCCGACAGAAGGCCATCGAGTTGGGGATGGTGACCCTGCGCGAAGACGGTTTGCGCGCGATCTTCGACGGCGATACCACCGTCGAGGAAGTCCTCAAGTACACCTAGACCAGAGACGGAGGGTTATATGCCGAAATTCCAATACGTGGCCATGGATTCCCGCGGCAAGGAAACCAAGGGCACCCTCGAAGTGGCCAGCCAAAACGAGGCCATCGGTCGCCTCAAGGAAATGGGCTTCTTCCCCACCAAAGTCGTCGAGGCGGAGAAGGTCCCGGACAAAGCCGACAAGAAAGCCAAGTCCAGCGGCGCCGCCCCGCGCGGCAAGAAGCGCGGCAAAGACATCAACATCAACATCCCCTTCCTGACCGGCCGGGTGAAGCCCAAGGTGATGACGGCGTTCACCCGCCAGTTGGCCACGCTGGTGGATGCCGGGCTACCGCTGCTGCGCGGCATGCGCGTGCTCGAGCGCCAGGAGCGCAACCCCACCCTCAAACGCGTGCTCGGCGACATCTCCGTGGCCATCGAAGGGGGCAGCACCTTCTCCGAGGCCCTGGCTCAGCACCCGAAGATCTTCAATCGCCTCTACATCAACATGGTCAAGGCGGGTGAATTGGGCGGCGTGCTCGAGGTGGTGCTCAACCGCCTCGCCGAGTTCATGGAGAAAGCCCAGAAGATCAAGGGCAAGGTGGTCGCGGCCATGTTTTATCCCGTCGCCGTCATGACGGTGGCGGTGGTGATTTTGGGGGTTTTGATGGTGTTCGTGGTGCCGCGCTTCGAGCAGATCTTTAAGGACATGCTCGAGGGCCGGCCCTTGCCCGGCTTCACCCGGCTGGTGCTCGACATCGCCAACGTCATCAAGGACCACTTCATCATCTCCGCCGGCGTGGTCTTCGGCGCCTTTGTCTTGTTCCGTCTGATCCTCAAATGGCGCGTGGGCCGCCTCCTGTTCGACAAGTTCAAACTCCACATGCCGGTCTTGGGACCGGTGATCTCGAAGGTCGCTATTGCCCGGTTCACGCGAACCCTCGGGACCTTGGTGAGCAGCGGCGTGCCGATCCTGCAGGCCCTGACGATCGTTAAAGAGACCTCCGGCAATGTGGTCGTGAGCGATGCCGTCGCCCGCGTCCATGAAAGCGTCAAGGAAGGCGAGACCATCACCGCCCCGCTCGACGCGGCCAACGTGTTCCCGCCGATGGTCGTCAGCATGGTGGACGTCGGCGAACAAACCGGCGCGCTGCCCGAGATGTTGATGAAGATCGCCGACACCTACGAAGACGAGGTGGACAATGCCGTGTCGGCCATGACCTCGTTGCTCGAGCCGATCATGATCGTCTTTCTGGCCGTCATCGTGGGCAGCATCGTGATCGCCCTCTTCCTGCCGTTGATCGACCTGATCAACCAACTCGGCGGCAGCGATGGTGGCAGCCGCGACGGCGACGAGTAGCCTGCTCCCATTCCGTCCCACCCCGCCGCGACGGCGACGCGACGCCGAATCGCTTCGAGGTTGAATCGGCGACCTCAACCGGTCGAGGATGGACGCGATGCGCCTGTTCTATGCCTTCGCCTTGGCCGCCGCCGCGAGCGGGATGGCCTTGGGCCAACCCGCGAACCCGACCGAAGCCACCGACGTGGTGCTGGCAGATTTCGAGACCGACTCGTACGGAACCTGGCTGACGGCGGGCACCGCCTTCGGGTCGGGTCCTGTCCGGCGCGCCCTCCCGGGCCAAGGGCCCGCCGCCGGGTTTGTCGGGACTGGGTTCGCCTCGAGCGCCCACGGCGGTGACGCCAGCATTGGCTCGTTGCTCTCGCCCCCATTTGTCCTCGAAGGGACCTTCCTCCATTTTCTCATCGGCGGGGGACACCACCCGGGGTTGGCGGGGGTGAACCTGTTGGTGGGAGGCGCCGTGCTGCGCACGGCGACCGCCTCGAACAGCGGCCACCTGCGCTGGCACACCTGGAACGTGAGTGACTTGGCGGGGCAACTGGCCCAAATCCAAGTCCTCGACCATGCCACCGGGGAGTGGGGTCACGTGACCGTCGACCACTTTTACCTCAGCGACCAGGTCCCGACGGTGGTGGACGACCGCGAGTGGGCCGTCGTGCGCGCCTTGGCCAGCGTGCAAAACGCCGCCGAACGTGCCGCCCGCGATCTCAGCCGGCCGCAGTACCATTTCCGGCCACCCGCACAGTGGCTGGGCGACCCGAGCGGGCTCGTGCACGATCAGGGGTACTACCAGGTCTTTTACCAACACCACCCTTATGGCGATCAGCCCGGGCGCACCCACTGGGGCCACGCGCGCAGCCGCGACCTGTTGAGCTGGGAACACCTGCCCCCGGCCCTGTGGCCGTCGCAGGCCATGGCCGAACAGCACTGCCAGTCCGGCAGCCTCATCCGCTCGGCGGCCGGCCAACTCATGATCTTCTACACCAGCATCGGCCACGCCGAACCGCAGTGCTGGATCGCCCTGCCCACCGACGATGAATTGGTGCGCTGGGCCAAGTTCCCCGGCAACCCCATCCTCAGCCTGCGTTCGCCCGGAGGCCGATTCGATAATCTGCGTCAGCCCTACCTCTTTGCCCATGGCGGCCGCACCTACCTGGTGCACCCAGGCGCCAGCGACCCCGCCCAAAGCGCCCTGCCCGTGCTCTCGCTCCACGAAGCCGACAACCCAGAACTCACCCAATGGAAACACCGGGGCGTGTTGTTCCGCCATCCTGACCCGGGCGCGGGCAGGCTCAACAGCGCCAGCCTCGTCTCACTCGGCGGCCAATTTGTCCTGCTGACGTCTTCGGCCCGGGGAGCCGAGTATTTCACTGGCCAGTTCGACGCCACCCAGGGCACCTTCAGCGCCACCGGCGCCGGGCGCGTCGACGCCGGCGACGCCGTGGCGCCCCAAACCCTGCTCGACCCGCAAGGCCGTACCCTCTTGTGGGCACGCCTCCAGGGATTCGAGGGCGGCCGAGGCTGGAACGGCTGTTGGACTCTGCCGCGGGTCTTATCCCTCGAGCAAAGCAAGCTGGTGCAAACGGTGGCCCCCGAACTCGAACGATTGCGGGGCACGAACATCTCCCTGGTCGACTTGACCCTCACCAGCACCAACCGCGTCCTCGAGGAACTGAGCGGCACCATGCTCGAGCTGGCCGTGCGCCTGCGCCTGGGCGAAGCCCGCGCTGCAGGCCTGCGGCTGCGCTGTTCCTCCGATGGCGCACGCGCCGTTACCCTGCAGTACGACGGCGCCACCCTCGACGTGGCCGGCGCCCGGCTACCCTTGCCCCGCCCAGGCCCCAGCAGCGAACTGCGTCTGCGGGTCTTCCTCGATCAGTCCGTGCTCGAATGCTACGCCGAGGGCGGCAGCCTGTGCGTGAGTCGCGTCCTCCGCGCGGCCCCCACCGATGTCGGGATCGAGCTCTTCGCCACCGATGGCACGGCCACCTTCACCTCGCTCGAGGCCTGGCCCATGCAATCCATCTGGTGACCTCAGAACGGCTCGTCCGGATGCTCCGCTAACCACCGCGTCAGACCAGGTAACCGGAACGAGAGCCGCAACTGGGCCTTAGCGCAATCCAGGCTGGTGTCCGGCGGCCGAGGCGCGCCGCGGTAGTCCCGGCGCGAGGCCGGCTCGAGGCGGGGCGCAAGCTGCGGCCAACGCGCCGCCACCAACTGGCCCATCTGCCACCGCGACAATCGCTCGCTGCCCCCCACATGAAACAGCCCGACCGCTCGCCCTTTGACCAGTTCCCAAAGGGCGCGCGCGGTGACCCCCGCGAACATCGGGGAGCGGAATTCGTCCGTGAACAACTTCAACGTCCGGCCGGCCTGCCAAGCCAAACGCAGTTCCTCGTTGAAGCCGCGATCGCCCTTGGGCGAAGCGCCACCGTTGAGCGAGGTCCGGACGACCAAATGGCGCGGATTGGCGAGCACGCACTGTTCCGCCAAGACCTTGGTCTCCCCATAAACCGACAACGGACCGACCGGGTCCGTCTCGAGGTAGTGCCCTTTCTGCCCATCGAACACCAGGTCGCTCGAGAGCAAGACCAGGGGCACCTCTACCGCCAGTTGGGCCAGGTGTTCCACCACACTGACGTTGAGCGTGTGCGCCCGTCTCGGGTCGGCCTGGCAAGCCGGGCTCTGGCTCAGGGCCGCGCAATGAACGATCAGCGCGGGTCGTTGCCGGCAGAACGCCTCCGTGACGGCGCCATAGTCCGTCAGGTCGAGCGCGTCGCGGGTCCAGCCCCGCACCCGCCAATGCGGGGCCTGCTGGGGAGCGAGCCGGACCACGTAGCTGCCAATCAATCCACCCGCCCCAGTCACCCACGCCAGCGGCCGGTCCGCGGCCAGCGGCGATCCGCTCAGGCTTGCGGCCATCGGCGTGCGCTAGTCGATGAACCGCCGCGTGAGCGCCCCGTAGGCGTCGATGCGTCGATCCCGCAGGAACGGCCACTGCGTCCGCGTGGTCTCGATTCCGCCTAACTCCACCTCGACCAACAGCGTCTCTGCTCGGTCCGCACTGGCCTTGGCGAGCACTTCACCCGAAGGCCCCGCTACGAAGGATTGGCCCCAAAACTCGAGGCCGTCTCCGCCGGCCGGCCGTTCGTGCCCGACTCGGTTCACCACCGCCACGAAGCAGCCGTTGGCGATCGCGTGGGCGCGCTGGACCGTCTCCCAAGCCTGGTGCTGGACCTGACCGTGAGCCGCCTTCTCACGCGGGTGCCAGCCAATGGCCGTCGGATAAAAGAGAATCTCCGCCCCCTGCAACGCCGTTAAGCGCGCCCCTTCGGGGAACCACTGATCCCAGCAGATCAACACCCCAAGGCGCCCCCGACGCGTCGCCCAGGCGCAGAATCCTAGGTCGCCGGGCGCGAAGTAGAATTTCTCGTAGTAGAGCGGGTCATCGGGAATGTGCATCTTGCGGTACACGCCCAACCGCGCGCCATCGGCATCGATGATGACCGCGCTGTTGTGGTACAGGCCCGGCGCGCGCCGCTCGAAGACCGAGGCGATGACCACCACGCCATGCCGCCGCGCCACCTTCTCGAAGGCGGTCGTGGTGGGGCCCGGGATCGGCTCGGCCAAGGCGAAGTACCGGGGGTCTTCCTGCTGGCAGAAGTACGGCGTGCGAAACAGCTCCTGCGTGCAGAGGATCTGAGCCCCGTCCCGGGCGGCGCGTGCGGCAGCCGCAACCGTCTGCCGGAGATTCTCGGTCGGGTCAGTCGCGCAAGGCCGCTGCAGCAAGCCGAGCGTCACGGTGCGGTGCGGGGTGCGTTTCATAGCGGCGGTGCGGCGCGGTGCGCCAGCCGGGCCGTATGTTCCAGCACTTCGGTGCTCCCGGGCGCCGTCGTTGGGGCCGGGCCAGCCTCGGCGAACAACTCACGGTTGAATCGGCCCAGCGTCTCGGTGGTGGGGCCGTAGCCGGCGTGGTAGATGTAGTACTCGAGATCGTACAGCAACTCCTCGGCGCGCGCGTACCGATCCTCGAGCCGCCGCGCCAACGCCCGCTCGAGGATGCGTTCGAGCCGCTCGTCGATCCCCTCTGCCAGCGCGCGAAAGTCCGGAATCGGCATGGTGAGGATGCGCTGGCGCGACGCGGCGGCGTCCTCGGCCCGGAAGATATTCCGGCCGAGCAACAGGTCGGCCAACACCACCCCGGCAGAGAACAAGTCCGAGCGCGGGTCGGTGACCTGAAAGTCGGCCTGCTCGGGGCTCATGTAGTCCGCCTTGCCAGCCACCACTTCGCCTTCTTGGTCCTGCAGCAGGCCGCGCGCCTTGGCGATGCCGAAGTCGGTCAGCTTCACATCGCCCTCGAACGCCAGCATGACGTTCTTCGGACTGACGTCGCGGTGCACAATGCCTAAGGAATGGCCGCGGCCGTCGGTCTTGGCGTGGGCATAGGCGAGGCCGCGCGCCACGCGGCTGACGATAAACACCGCCAGCTCGATCGGCAGCTTGCGCCCGCGCAAGCGCAGTTGGTGCTGAAACTGCTCGAGGTTCACCCCGCGAATCAGTTCCATGGCGATGAAGAACACGCCCCGCGCTTCGCCCAGGTGATAGGTCTGAACGATGTTCGTGTGGATCAGGTCCGCCACCAGTTTGGCTTCGCCGATGAAATTCTCGAGGAAGAGCTTCTGGGTGGCGTACTTCTGGCGGATGATCTTGATGGCAACGCGCTTGACGAAACCCCGCGGCCCAAGTTGCTCAGCCTCATACACCATGCCCATGCCGCCCTCGAAAATCTTGTGCACGATCTCGTAGCGGAATTCGCTCTGAATGCTGAATAGGCTCGCCACGCCGCGATGTTGGAGGCCGCCCGGCCACTGTCAAGCCCCCCGCAACCCCCGCCCCACCCGCGCTTCGGCCGCGTCGTTATTGGCGATTTTCTGCTTTTTTCTGCTTGCGCCGCGAACACGGGTTGCTAAAACCCCCTGCGAAGACCGTTGGGCTCTCATAACAATAAACAAAAAACCGCACTATGGCTAAACCGCTCTCGAAATCACAACTCGCTGCCGCCATCGCCGACAAGGTCGGTCTCACCAAGAAGCAGGGGACCCAGATCCTGGACCTGGTGGCCGAATTGGCCTATAAACACGCCAAGAACACCTTCACCCTGCCGGGCGTCGGCAAGCTCGTGCTGGTGAACCGTAAAGCGCGCCTCGGCCGCAATCCCAAGACCGGCGAGACCATCCAGATCCCGGCCAAGAAGGTCGTCAAGTTCCGCGTGGCGAAGGCCGCCAAGGACGCCATCCTCGGCAAGAAGTAACCTGGCACCGCCCCTTTCAGGCACTCTGACACACCGGTCAGAGTGCCTTTTTTGTCCGCCCCCAGCCACGCCCTCGCCCTAGGGTGGACCTCGCCCATCCATCCCCACCGCGGCCGGAGCCCATCGCCCCCACCCTCCCGCGCACCCCCATCGAGCGGAGAAAAATCGGCGTCGTGGGCTGCGGCGCGGTGGGCAGCTTCTACGGCGCCAAACTCTGGCAAGCGGGGCAGGACGTGCATTTCCTCCTGCGGTCAGACCACCAGATCGTGCGAGCCGCGGGCGTCCACATCCACAGTGTGGCGGGGGACTTCCAGGCGCATCCCCACGTGGCCTCGCGCCCGGAAGAACTGGGTCCCTGCGACTTGGTGCTCATTGGACTCAAGACCACGGCGAACGCGGTGTTGGCCCAATGGCTGCCACCGTTGGTGCGACCGGACACGCTCGTGCTGACGCTGCAGAACGGCCTAGGCAACGAAGCCCATCTCGCCGCGTTGCTGGGCGACGCAGGCATCTTAGGGGGCCTCTGCTTCGTCTGCCTGAACCGCACCGCCCCGGGCGTCGTGCGGCACTTGGCGCACGGGCAAATCGCCATCGGCGAGTACCGCCGCGCGCCGCTCCCGCGCACATGGGCGTTGGCCGACCTCTTCCAGCGCGCCGGTGTGGCCTGCGCGGTCGCTCCGGACCTCGAACAGGCGCATTGGGAGAAACTGGTGTGGAACATCCCCTTCAACGGGTTGGGCGTGGGGGGGATCGCCGGCTACGACGCCGTCCGACAGGGCGGCCTCGCCGGGCAGACGAACCAAACCCGCACGTTGCCCACCAGTGAACTGCTCGCCGACCCACGCTGGGAAGGGCTCGTGCGCGATCTGATGATCGAGGTCATCGCCGCCGCCAACGCCCTCGGGCACGCCCTGCCGCGCAAGTTGGCCGAGGAGATGATCGCGCGGACACGCTGCATGGGCGATTACCGGGCTTCGACCCTGCTGGACTACGAACAGGGACGGCCGGTTGAACTCGAGAGCCTCTTCCTCGAACCGCTCCGCCGCGCCCAGGCGGCCCGCGTGCCCACCCCACGCCTCGCCGCCTTATGCGCCGTGTTGCGGGCCTTGGACGGCGCCCGCACCCGCGCCCACCGCCCCGCTCCGGCCGCCGACCCACCCGGCGGCGCCTTGACCAAGGTCAAGTCCACCCAGGACGCTCCGGGTTGAACTGAGCAGGTTGCCACGCAGACATGCCGAGCACGCACATGAATACCGAGCAGCTCTACCAGGAACGACTCAACCGTTACGTCACAGCCTTGCGCAACGAGAAGCCGGACCGAGTGCCGGTCCGCCCGTTTGTGGCTGAGTTCACCGCCAAGTACGCCGGGTTCACCTGCCAGGAGGTCGCTCATGACTACACCAAAGCCTTCGAGGCCGCCCTCAAGTGCGCCCGAGACTTCGGCTGGGACGCCGTCGTCCCCAACATGGTCTACGTCTGGACCGGCCTCGCCCAGGCGGCGGGACTACGCTACTACGGCATCCCGGGCATCGATATCCCACCCGACGTCGGCTTCAACTACATCGAGCCAGCCGAGGATCAGGCCTTCATGAAGGCCAACGAGTACGATGCCCTGATCGACGATCCCACCGCGTTCTTGTACACGGTGTGGCTGCCGCGGGTCTCGACCGAGCTCAGCCGGGCCGGCGAACCTGCCAGCTACCGTCACAACCTGGCCTTGGTGAAAAGCGCCATGGCCATGCTCTCTTACTTCGCCGCCTTCGGCCCCCAGATCGATCGGCTCCGCACCGAGTGCGGCACCGCCTCAGCCATCGCCGGCATCTTCAAGGCCCCCTTCGACATCATCGCCGACAAACTGCGCGGTTACGTGGGTCTGACGCTCGACATGCAGACCCAACCGCGCAAGGTGCTGCGGGCGTGCGAAGCCCTCATGCCGCATCTCGCCCACGTGGGCCTGACCACGGCAGACCCGGCTGGCCTGGTGCCCATCGGCTACTGGATGCATCGCGGCTGCGTCCCGTTCGTCAACCCCAACCAGTTCGCCTCCCACTACTGGCCTACCCTCAAACCGATTATCGAGGAGTTCTGGAAACACGGCCACCAAACCCTCTTCTACGCCGAAGGCAAGTGGCGACATCACTTCGACCAGTTCCGCGAGCTGCCCGAGCGCAGCATCGTGTTCCATTGCGACCAAGACGACATCTTCGAGGTGCACCGACGGCTCCACGACCGCTTCGCCATCAGCGGCGGCATCCCCAATATCCTCCTGAGCTATGGCACCACCGCCGAGGTGCGCGACTTCTGCAAGAAAGTCGTCCAGGAAGTCGCGTGCGAGGGTGGCTATATCATGGACGCCGGCGCCATCATGCAGGACGACACCAGCATCGGCAACCTGAAGGTGCTGACCCAGGTCTGCCATGAGCACGGCCTTTCCGGCACGAGCTCGACTCCCCCACCCGTCCCCCACC
>VHCO01000132.1 GCA_016871715.1 Verrucomicrobiota bacterium | reverse complement strand
CCCCAGGGCTAGCAGCCCCCCCCCCCCCACTAACGACCAGTTCAGCGCGCGCAACCTCATGTTCAACCGTTCGCCAGCGATGTGAGCTCCTTCGCCTGACGCGCCCGGGCCGCGGCCACGTCGTAGCGGTCGTTGTCAGGGTGCGCGGCGCAGAGCGGTGAAATGGCTCGCAACCGACGAATGATGCCCGGCAGGTGCGCCAGCAGATAATCCACATCTTCCTCGGTCGTGGTGCTGCCCAGGCTAAAGCGCAAGCTCCCCCGCGCCCGCATCGGACTGAGCCCCATCGCCTGCAACACATGCGACGGATCCAACGAACCCGTCGTGCAAGCCGAACCGCTCGAGGCGCAAATCCCAAGCTGATCCAACAACATCAACACCGCTTCCGCCTCGACAAAGTCAAAGGCAAGGCTCGACGTGTTCGGCAAACGCGGCTCTTTCGCCCCGTTCCGAACCGTGTCCGGCACCGCCGCCAGGAGCGTCTCCTCGAGTCGATCCCGCAACGCACCTATCCGCCGGCTCGACTCCGCCAACCGCTCGAGCGCCAACTCCGCCGCGCGCCCAAACCCAACCATGTACGCCACATTCTCCGTGCCGCCGCGCCGGCCTTTCTCCTGATGTCCACCCATCAGGTACGGCTGGAACCGGGTGCGGCGTTTCACGTAAAGCAGCCCAATCCCTTTGGGCGCATGCAACTTGTGGGCGGACAACGACAGCAGATCCACCCCCAGTTGACGCACATCCACCGGGATCTTGCCCGCAGCCTGGACCGCGTCCGTATGGCACAGCACTCCCTTGCGCCGGCAGATCGCCGCAACCTCGGCCACAGGAAATAACACCCCCGTCTCGTTGTTCGCCAACATCACAGATACCAACGCCGTGTCCGGCCGAAGCGCCGCCTCCAACCGCCCCAAATCCAGCGCCCCACCCCCGTCCACCGGCAGGTACGTGACCTCAAAACCGCGTTGGCGCAAAAACTCGCAGTACTTGAGGTTGGCGGAGTGCTCGACCATCGTGCTCACCACGTGCCGCTTGTCCGGCTGCGCCATCAGCGCGCTGTGGATCGCCGTGTTGTTGCTCTCCGTGCCGCAACTGGTGAACACCACCTCCCTCGGCTCCGCCCCAATCAACGCCGCCACCTTCGCCCGAGCCGCCTCGATGTGCCCCGCCACCTGATGCCCAAACCCATAGGCGCTCGATGGATTGCCCCACAGCTCCGTGTAAAACGGCAGCATCGCCTCGACCACCTCCGGCGCCACCGGCGTCGTCGCGTTGTTGTCAAAATAGCGGATTTTTCGCTCGCTCATACCGTCGACCGCGGTTAGAAGACCGCGCAGATCTTGGCCAGTTTAGGCGCCATGCCCCGATTCGCAAGACCCGTTTCCGGCCGGGCGCGACCCCGAGGCCAACCGCCAAACCCAACCGCCCATCGAGCGCGACTTGCCGAGGCAGGATTGACAAAGCCAAGACCCGTGTAATGATTACTATCTTAAGTGACTAACTTATGATTGCTGCGAGTTCTGAGTCTAAAGTGACTCATAATGAAGAGATTAAATACGCTTGCCCCACGCTCGCGGGTACCATCGCTCGCACGCTTGCCGACCCGGCCACCGACCGGTTCTCTGAGGATGACGCGCAGTTCCTGAAGTTCCACGGCATTTATCAGCAGGACGACCGCGACAAGCGCAAGACAGGCAAGCAGTACCTGTTCATGGTGCGGGGTCGGCTCCCGGGCGGGGTGGTGACGCCGGAGCAGTACTTGGCCTTTGATCGCCTGGCGCAACAACACGGGAACAACACCCTGCGGATCACCTCTCGGCAAGGGTTTCAGTTCCACGGCGTCGTCAAGTTGGGTCTAGGACCGCTGCTTCGAGGGATCCACGAGAGTCTGGCCACCACGCTGGCGGCCTGCGGCGACGTGAACCGGAACGTCATGGCACCGCCCACACCAGCCCGCGACGCGGTGGGCGCCCAGGTGCTGGCCGATGCCAAACGGGTGTCGGACGCGCTGCTACCGCAGACCCGGGCGTACCACTCGATCTGGGTCGAGGGCACCCAGCTCGATCTCGGGGATCCAGCGAACCTGGACTTCACGGATCCCCTCTATGGCAAGACCTATTTGCCGCGCAAGTTCAAGGTCGCCTTCGCCATCCCGCCCCTCAACGACGTGGATCTGCTCACCAACTGCCTGGGGTTCATCGCCATTGCGGAAGACGGCCAACGTGTGGGCTACAACCTAGCCGCCGGCGGCGGTCTGGGAATGAGCCACGGCAACGCCGCGACCTTTCCACGCTTGGCCGACCTCATCGGCTACTTCACTCCCGAACACTTGATCCCCGTGGCGCAGGCGGTCCTGACCGTCCATCGCGACTTCGGCGACCGCACCAACCGGCGCCATGCCCGACTGAAGTATGTGTTGGCGGAAAAGGGCGCGGACTGGTTCCGAGCGGAGGTCGAGCAGCGCGCGGGGATTCGGCTCGAGGCGGTGCGGCCTTTCGAGTTCACACGCCAGGGCGATTCGTTTGGGTGGCAAACCGGACACGACGGGCAGAGCTTTCTCGGGCTCTACGTCGAGACCGGCCGCATCCGCGACGTGCCGGGGCACGCGCTCAAGACCGCTTTGCGCCAAGTCGTCGAGCAGTTCCATCCCGAGGTGCGGCTGACCCCGTCGCAGAACCTGTTGCTGACCCGGGTCGACCCGGCCCAGCAGACGGCGATCGCGACTCTGTTGGCCGAACACGGCGTGGGGGTCGACCGCCAGGCCAGCGCAGTGCGGCGGGCCTCGATGGCCTGCCCAGCGTTGCCCACGTGCGGGTTGGCCCTGGCCGAAAGCGAACGGCTCATGCCCGACCTTCTCACTCGCCTCGAGGAGCTCTTGAGCGAAGTCGGCTTGGCCGATGAGGAAATCGTGGTCCGGCTGACCGGCTGTCCGAACGGCTGTGCCCGGCCCTACAACGCCGAGCTCGGCTTGGTGGGTAAGGCCCCCGGCAAATACCAGATCTACCTCGGCGGAAACGTGGCCAGCACCCGCCTCAACCGGCTCTTCCGCGAAAGCGTCAAGGAAGCCGACCTCGTGGCCGAGTTGCGCCCTTTGCTCGCCCAGTTCGCCCGCGAACGAGTCGGCCAAGAACGCTTCGGCGACTGGTGCGCCCGCGTGGTGCTGGGCGAGTCCGCAACCCAAGCACGGGCCGCGGGCCCAGACGCAGCGTCGCCGTCCGCGTGACGGCTGCGGCATACCGGATCCGTGCCTGTCCCGCGGATCGCGCCCTGCGCGACTCAATCCACCCTTAAGCCAATGCTTGCACCTAACGACCTTGCGGCGCTCAATGCCCGCTTCGACACGGCCGATACGGCCGAGGTCTTGCAGTGGGCTTGGGACCAATTCGGGCCGCGGGCTGCCATCGGCACCAGTTTCCAGGGAGCGGGCCTGGCGATGCTGCATTTGGCTCGGCGCCACGGACTGCGGTTCCCGGTCTTCACCATCGATACCGGCCTGCTCTTCCCCGAAACGCTCGCGCTCAAAGGTCAACTCGAGGCGTTCTTCGACTGCGCCATCGAGGTCCTGACACCCGACTTGACGATCGACCAACAGGCTGCCGCCCATGGCCCGAACCTCTGGGAGCGGGACCCAGACCTATGCTGCACGATGCGCAAGGTGTTGCCGCTGCAAGCGAAGTTAGCGAGCCTGGCGTGTTGGATCACCGGCCTGCGCCGCCAGCAAGCCGACAGCCGCGCCGACGTCCAGGTGGTCGAACTCCACCTCACCGCGACCGCGCCGGGCCTCGAGATTGTCAAGCTGAGCCCGATGGCCCATTGGTCGCGCGACGCCGTTTGGGCCTACCTGCGCGAGCACCGGATTCCCTACAACCCCTTGCACGATCGCGGCTTTCGCTCGATCGGCTGCCAGCCCTGCACGCGCCCGGCAGGCGCCGACGCCGACGAACGCGCCGGGCGCTGGACCGGCTTTAACAAGACCGAATGCGGCATCCACACCTTTACCACGCGGAAAGCCTAAGCCATGGATCCCCTCACTCGACTCGAAAACCAGTCCATCTACATCTTCCGGGAAGCCTTCAATAAGTTTGAACGGCTCGCCATGCTCTGGAGCATCGGCAAAGACTCGACCGTCCTGCTCTGGCTGGCCCGAAAGGCCTTCTTCGGCCATGTCCCCTTCCCCTTGGTCCATGTGGACACCACCTACAAAATCCCGAGCATGATCGAGTACCGCGACCGACTCTGCCGAGACTGGAACCTGCAACTCATCGTTGGCAAAAACACCGCTGTCCTCGCCGAGGGCCGGACCTATCCCAACGGGAAAGCTACCCGTGTCGAGTGCTGCGGCCTCCTCAAGAAAGACGCCCTCCGCGCCGTCCTCGATCAACACCAGTTCCACGGGGTCATCGTCGGCGTGCGGCGCGACGAAGAACCGACCCGCGCCAAGGAACGCTACTTCAGCCCGCGCGATAAGAACATGGAGTGGAACGTCGAGGACCAACCGCCCGAACTCTGGGACCAGTTCAAGACCGACTTCGAGCCCGAGGCGCACATCCGCATCCACCCGCTGCTCCACTGGACCGAGCTGAACATTTGGGAATACATCGAGCGCGAGCGCATCCCCATCATCCCGCTCTACTTCGCGAACGAGAAAGGGGAGCGTTACCGCTCGATCGGCTGCTGGCCTTGCACCGCCCCCATCGCCTCCCGCGCTCGCACCGTATCCGAAATCGTCACCGAACTGCGCCACACCCGCACCCCCGAACGGGCCGGGCGCGCCCAGGACCACGAGAGCGAGGACGCCTTCGAGAAGCTGCGCCGGGACGGCTATATGTGAGCGGCGCCTTGCGCGCCACGCCAGGACCTATCCGTGCAACGCCTCGTACACTCGGCCCACCAACTCACGCCCGGGCTTGAGCGTCTTGGCGCCTTGCTTCCACTTGGCGGGGCAGGCCTCCTCCGGGTGCTTCGCCAAGTAAGCGTTGGCCTCCATCTTCCGCACCAACTCGTCCGCGTTGCGGCCCACATTGTAGAAGTTCACCTCCGCCGAGACCAACAGTCCCGCCGGGCTGATGACAAACGTCCCCCGATACGCCAACCCGCTGGCGGCGTCGTACACCCCGAACAACCGGCTCACCTGCCCCGTCGGATCCGACCCCATCGGGTACTGCACCCCCGCCAACAGCTTCTCCGAATTGCGCCAAGCCAAATGGGCGAACTTGGTGTCGGTGGAAACCGCGATGACCTCCGCCCCCAGCCGCTTCAGGGCATCGTACTTCTCCGCTACATCTGCCAGCTCCGTCGGACACACAAACGTGAAGTCCGCAGGGTAAAACACCAAAATCGTCCAGTGCCCCTTGGCCTTCAGATCGGCCAGCGACCGCTTCCCAAACTCGCCCTGGGCCGGTTCGTAGGTCTCCAACTCGAAATGGGGCACGCTCATGCCCACCGTCACCACCTCGGATTCACACATGCTCGTTCGCTCGGTTAACTTTGAGGGTCGGGCGCACCGCGCCGGTGCCGCCGGCTCGGGCTCGCCCCCAGGCCGGGTCGTCCCCCGCTCCGGGCCGCCCCAGCCCGGCCACAGCAAACCTCATCTGCCCCAAATGTCAAATCTCCGTTCCGTCACCCGCCGCCCCAGCTAGCCCCCAGACCGTCGCCCACTCCCCAGCCCTCTATGCCCACCACTGAACAACTGAAGATCGTCATCGTCGGCCATGTCGACCACGGTAAGTCCACCTTCGTGGGCCGGCTCTTCCACGACACCGGCTCGCTCCCCGAGGGTAAACTCGAACAACTCCAGCAAGTCGCCGCCCGCCGCGGTGTCCCCTTCGAGTGGGCCAACCTCATGGACGCCCTCCAAGCCGAGCGCGACCAGAATATCACCATCGACACCACGCAAATCTGGTTCCAGACCCCCAAACGCCAGTACGTCATCATCGATGCCCCAGGCCACAAGGAGTTCCTCAAAAACATGGTCACCGGCGCCGCCCACGCCGAAGCCGCCCTGCTCCTCATCGACGCCCAAGAAGGGGTCCAGGAAAACTCCCGCCGCCACGGTTACTTGCTCCACCTCCTGGGCTTGCGCCAAATCGCCGTCCTGGTCAACAAAATGGATTTAGTCGCCTACGCCCAATCCCGCTTCGATGCCCTCGAAACCGAGTATCGCGCCTGGCTCAAAACCATCGGCCTCGAACCCCACGTCTTCATCCCCATCGCCGCCCGAACCGGCGACAATATCGCCTCGCGCAGTCCCCAGATGCCCTGGTGGCATGGCCCCACAGTGCTCGAAACCCTCGACCGCTTCCGCGTCGCCGAACTGCCCACCCAACAACCCCTCCGCCTGCCCATCCAAGACGTCTACCGCTTCGATGAACGCCGGATCCTCGCCGGCCGTATCGAGAGCGGCACGGTGCGCGTCGGCGACCGGTTGGTCTTCCACCCCGGCGGCAAGACCTCGACCGTCCGCACCCTCGAACGTTGGAATGTCCCTTCCCGCGACGACGCCCACGCCGGCGAGAGCATCGGCCTGACGCTCACCGAGCAGATCTTCGTCGAGCGCGGCGCCGTCGCTACCCGCGAAGACACGCCCCCCTTCGAGCTGACCTGGTTCAAAGCCCGCGTCTTCTGGCTCGGCCGCCAGCCCTTCCGCAAAGGGCGCCGCTACAAACTCAAGCTCGCCACCCAAGAAGCCGAGTGCGAAATCGCCACCATCGACAAGGTCATCGACGCCTCCACCCTCGCTACCGTCTCCCGCCAACAAAACGAACTGCTCGTCAGCCGACATGAGGTCGCCGAACTCACCCTCAAAACCCGCAAACCGGTCGCCTTCGACGCCGCCACAGACCTGGTCGCCACCGGCCGGTTCGTGATCGTGGACGGCTACGACGTGGCGGGCGGCGGCATCGTCATGCCGGACCACTACCCGCGCCGCACCAGCACCGCCGAGCACAAAAGCGACCACCTCTACTGGAGCCAGGGCAAAGTCACCCACGACCACCGCGCCCGCCGTCACGGGCACGCCGGCTGCGTGCTGTGGCTCACCGGCCTAAGCGGCTCGGGCAAGAGCACCCTCGCCGCCGAACTCGAACGCGAGTTGTTCAACCTGGGCAAACACGCCTACGTCCTGGATGGCGACAACATCCGCCATGGCCTCAACTCCGACTTGGGCTTCAGCCCGCGCGACCGCAACGAGAACATCCGCCGCGTGGGCGAGGTCGCCAAGCTCTTCGCCGACGCCGGTTTCATCTGCGTGACGGCCTTCATCTCGCCGTACCGCGCCGATCGCGACCTGGTGCGCCGCATGATGCCCGCCGGCCGGTTCATCGAGGTCTACCTGAGCGCCCCCCTCGAGGTCTGCGAACAGCGCGACGTCAAAGGCCTCTACGCCAAAGCCCGCGCCCAAGAGCTCCAGGAATTCACCGGCATCTCCGCCCCCTACGAACCGCCCATCGAGCCCGAGCTCGTGCTCCGCACCGACCAACTCACCGTCGCCGAAGCCGTGGCCCGCTTGCTCGATCGACTCCACCTCGGCGCCGAGGACATGGCCATCTCCATCTAGCCCTTCCCCGACCGCCCCCGGCCCAACTCCTTGGGCCGCGGCGCCAACTTCACCTTGACCTGCTGCGGCTCGTACTGCGCCTGGCGCGCCACCGACTTGGCCGCCGCCAGCGCGCGGGCCATGAACTCGCTCTGGCTCTCGCGCGGCGATTGCCCAGGCTCGACCCCCGCGCGCACGTAGCCTCCGTCCGCTTGCAGCAACCGCGCCTTGAGATTGTCCGCCAGCGCCAGCCCCAGCACCTCGCTCACCACCCGCTCCCGCACCTGGCCGTCCACCAGCGGAAACACCACCTCGATCCGCTTGAAAAAGTTCCGCGGCATCCAGTCCGCACTCCCGACGAACACCTCCGGCCGACACGCATTCTCGAAGTAGAACACGCGGCTGTGTTCGAGAAACCGCCCCACAATGCTGCGCACGCTCACGTTCTCGCTCAGCCCCTTCACCCCCGGACGCAAACAGCAGACCCCCCGCACGATCAACTCGACCTTCACCCCCGCCTGCGATGCGGCATAGAGCTCCTCGATGATCTGCGTGTCCACCAGGGAGTTCATCTTGGCCACAATCCGCGCCGGCAAACCCCGCCGCGCATGGCTGGCCTCGCGCCGAATCAGCTCGATCATCCGGCCGTGAATCTGGTACGGCGCAACCCAAAACTGGCGCGTCCCCTGAAACTGGCAAATGCCCGTCAGCAGATTGAACAGGTTGGTGGCGTCCTCCCCGAAATCGGTCTGGCAAGTGAGCAAGCCCAAGTCAGTGTAAATGCGCGCCGTGGTCGGGTTGTAGTTTCCCGTGCCCAGATGCAGGTAGCGCCGGAGCCCGTCGTCGTCGCGGCGCACGACCAGCGTGACTTTGCAGTGGATCTTGAACCCCACCAACCCGTACACCACGTGCACGCCGGCCTCCTCCAACCGGCGCGCCCACTCGATGTTGTTGGCCTCGTCGAAACGCGCCTTTAACTCGACTACCGCCGTCACCTGCTTGCCGTTGCGCACGGCCTCCATCAGCGCCCCCACCACCCGCACGTCGCCCCCGGTCCGGTACAGCGTCTGCTTGATCGCCAACACCCGCGGGTCCGCCGCCGCCAACCGCAGGAAATCCACCACCGTCTCGAACGAATCGTACGGATGATGCAGCAGCACATCGCCGCGCCGCAGCACCGTCCATAAGTCCGCCGGACCCTGCGCCGCCGCCACCACAGGCGCCAAATACGGCGGGTCCCGCAGCTCCGGCGAATGGTCCCCTTCGTAGATCATCATCAGCCGCGTCGGGTTCAGCGGCCCGTCGATCTCGTACAGATCCTCCGTCGTCAGGTGCAGCGTCTGCAGCAGCTCCGCCACAATCTCCCCAGGACACCCCTGCTGCACCTCCAACCGCACCGCCTCGCCCCGCCGCCGATTGTGCAATTCCGTCTCGACCGCCTTCAGCAGGTTCGCCACCTCCTCCTCGTCAATGTACAACTCGCTGTTCCGGGTCAAACGGAACACCCAAAAACCCGCAATCCGAATCCCTGCAAAGAGATCCGCCAAATAGTGGCCAATGAGTTGCCCGAGAAAAACGCAGTCCTGCCGCCCAGTCGGCGATGGCAACCGCACCAGCCGCGGCAGATTCCGCGGCACCTGCACCACCGCCAACCGCCGCCGCCGCTCCCCTTCCGCCTCGACCTCGAGCTGCACAATGAGGTTGAGCGATTTGTTGAGCAGTTGCGGGAAAGGATGCGCCGGGTCGATCGCCAACGGCGTCAGCACCGGCCGCACCTCCGCGCGATAGAACCCCTCCAGCCAATCCCGCTCCGCCGCCGCCAAACCCGACATCGCCACAAACCGGATCCCCTCCCGCGCCAACGCCGGCACCAACTGCTCCCGCCAGCCCGCGTACTGCGCCGCTACCATCCTCCGCACCCGCGCCGCTACCGCGCGAAAACACTCCGTGGCCGTCAAACCGTCCGGGCTGCGCCGCACCACCTCGCTCTCGATCTGCTGTTTCAGCCCCGCCACGCGCACCTCGAAAAACTCATCCAGGTTCGAGCTGACAATGCAGAAGAACTTCAGCCGCTCGAGCAGCGGGTTGCGCGCGTCCTGCGCCTCCTCCAACACGCGCTGGTTGAATTCGAGCCAACTGAGCTCGCGATTGATATAACGGTTGGCGCCTGGCGGTATCATGTCGTTCCCCGACCTTCCCAACGGTGTCGTCCCGGTCAGGGACCGAACTATAGCCCGAGGCGACCTCTTGGCCAGTGGCAAATGCTCCCCGCGCCAACCGGCCGGCCCCACCTCGAACGAGCGGCCACCTCGCTAGCGCGCCAGCGGCAACTCGATTGCGAACGCCAGCTCCGGATCGCCGCGCTCCTCGAGCGTCTGGCACAACCGGCTCAGCGACGGCCGCACCGGCTGCTCCCATACCTGCCCGTTGACCTCCAACAGCACCGGCCGGCCGTAATCGATCAACCGACTGTCCAGGCGCACCGCGGCCTGTGTCACGTTCGTGCTGGTGGTGACCACGATGCGATTGTCGCGACAGGCTGCCTCGAGTTCCTGGCCTTTGCCCGGCTGCACCACGCGCAACCAAAAGAAGTTCGTGATCACGCTGTCGGTCAGTGCCCAAGTCAAATCCCGCGGCACAGGGTTGCGGACCGCCGGATACATCGCCCTGATCTTGTCGCGGTCCGGCAAGCCCGTGTGGCCGTTCCCCGCGATGAACTCCATCCTCACCGGGTAAATGTCCGTGCGCTCCCCACGCAGTCTCTGGATCGCATCGTCAAAGGCGCGGCAGCGCGGCAACCGGCCATAGGCTAGATCGCGCTCGCCAATCATATAACTGAACGCCGTGTGCCGCAGGGTCTTGGGCGACGTCTCGCCGTCCGTCGGGGCGGCGGCGGAGGCGTGGATAGCCGCGAAGCGATCCGGTTGCTTCGGCCCGATCGCAAACGCCCCGTAACCGCCATGCGAATAGCCCATCAGAAACACCTTGTTCGGATTCACATCGCCAAACAATACGAACTGCCGAATGAGGTTCGCCACCAGCGGATAGACGTAGTCGGCGTAAAACCCATTCCAAGTGTCGTTCGGGGCGCGCAAGGCCAAATACAGGTAGCCGCCCAAGTCCGGCTGATCGTGGTAGTACCGCTGCATGACCCGCCATTGACGGTCGTTGACCGACGCCGCCGCGTTCCCACCCCCGTGCATGGCAATGAACAGCGGCCAACCGCCCGTGGGCCGTTCACCCACCGGCCGGACCGTGTAGGGGCTCACGTGCGCTTGGTAACGGACGGTCTGAGCCTCGAAATTGGCCCGATACGCTGAGCCCGCGGCCGCGTTGGTGTAGGCTTGCCAAGCCAACCGCCGCACCGCGGACTCATCGACCAACAACAGCCGTTCGAGACCATCCGGAAACGGCCAGGCCGCCTGCTCGGCCGGCGAAGCCTTGAAGAACGCGTTGAAGGCCGCGCTCAGCTCCTGCTCCTGTTCGGAGTTCAATCGGCTCGGCTCGGCTCGACCGCCCGCATCCGACGTCGTCGGCGCCGTCGTGGCGGTGGGAGGTGCCGCGGCCGTATCGTTCGTGTTCAGCCACAGGGTGACCAGCGCCTGCTCCTCCGTCGTCCCCGCAAGCGATTGCCGGACTTCCCCACCCTCATGCTGAACGCGGATTTCGTAAGCTCGACCGCGCACGATCGGAAAGGTGAGCACGTCGTTCAGGTCCGCCTGTTCGCCTCGGCTCGTGCCGTCCTGGGTGACCGCGGAATCGGTGGTGTCCGCCAGGCGCACCGGCGCGGCGACGCGCTGGCCGCCAGGTCGATCCATGACGCGCACCAACAGGCGCGCCTGGTCGGGCTTGGCCGGTCGGGCCCCGGCCGTGTAGCGGTCGGTCACATTGACAGCGCTCACCCAATCCACCCTCCGCGCCCAAACCAGAGGGAAGGTCAGGCCCGTCTGCCGGTAACTCGTGGCGTAGATGGCGTTCCTGGGCGTGTCGCGCACGGCCCTCGAGGCGCGCCCAGCAAACCATGCTCGGTCCAATCCGTTCGGGTCCGGTTCGGCCGCCCCCACGAAATGCCAACCCTCGTCCCACACCTCGACCCAAGTATGATTCCCGCCGCCGTCAGGCCAACTGGCAATCCCCGCCAGCCGCGCCGGTATCGCCACCGCCCGACACGCGTCCACCAACAAAATCGACAAACCGGTGCACGTGGCCATCCCGCTAGCGATCGTCTCGGCGGGGCTCTGATCCGGCCGCCGCCGCTGCGTCGAGTAACGCACCTCGAGCAGGCCAAAGAGCTTCTCGTTGATCCGCCGCGCCGCTTCGCCCATCGTCGTGCATCCCTCGATCAACGGCAGGCAGCGCTCGAAGAGCTCCTTGCGCCACGGATCGCGACGCTCGTTCACGCACGCGTAAGGCAGAACCTCGTTGAGAAACAGCTCCTCGGAAAGCCGCTCCCGCCAAGCAACCATCGCCAACGCTTGATGGGCCAAAGCCACATTCTCCGCCAGAAACTCGGCCGAGAGCGTGCGCAGGTCCGGCTCGGGCATGTGCTCGAGCAGAAACTCCCAAGAGGAACGCTGCGCAGCCGGGACCGCGGACAGCGCCTGCTCGAGCGCCATTCGGTTCGTGTCGGCCCGCTCGAGCGCAGCCGCCACCGATGCCGACCACCATGGCGGGTCTGCCGCAAAACTGGCCGGCGCCCAGGCTGCCATTCCGCCACTCAGAACCAGCCAAGCAATCCCCTTCAGCATCGAGGCGCGTAACATGCAATCGAGCCTATCCGCAGCAGTCAGACGCGGGCAACATCGATCCGCCGAGATGGCGGTTGTGTGCCTCGACGCAGAACGCTACGGTCCGGTCATGGCCACGCTGACCATCGCTTTGCCCCGCCATCCCGCCCAGAGCGCCTTCCACCTCCGGCGCTGGGACGAAGTCTTGGCGGATGCCCAACTTGCGAAGTTCGAAGGCCGCATCGAGACCGACCGGCACGGCCATATCCTCATGAGTCATCCGCCCTTCCTCGAGATCGCAGAGCCAGAACTCGTGGGCGCCCAACTCGAAGAACAGCGCTTTGCGCTCCATCAACTCGGCCTCGACATCCGATGGCGACTGAACCTCGACGCACAACTCCGGCGCAATGAGGAACACGGGATCGTTAGCCCTCGAGGCACGACGTTCGCGTGAGGCCCAGGCCACATCGGCCGCCTTCACTCCCTCGCGCGTTTGGATCGGGCATTCGGTCAGAGCACGTCCGCCGCGCAGCAAGTCCCGAAGCAGTCCGCCGATCTCCAGTTGATACTCTCCGTGTCGGCTTCGTGGCGGCGGACTCATAACGATCCTCCCCCAACGGTCGGTTTCAACGCGGTTGGGCAGCGAGGCTAGCCACCGATTCTCACCAATCTCGGCCCAAGTCATGCCGAACACATATGCGCCCTGAATCCGAATCGCAAGCCGGTTCCCTTGCAGGCGAGACTGCAAGTCTCTGGGTAATGCGCTGGGGCGGTTCACCCGTTCGCATTTCGGCCCTGCGAGGCGTCGGGGCCTCGTTGGGAGTTCCGCGCTTACGCGGTTCTCCCATCGGGCCGCCTGAAGGCGGAACCCCGAACGCGCCCAAATGAGAATCGCAGGGAGCGGTCTCGGACGCCACGGCCGATGAAGCCAAGATCCTCACGTTCACTGTTGCAGCGGCCGACGCCGATCTGCCGGCGCAAGAGCTCACGTTCAGCCTCGATCCAGGCGCGCCCGCCGGGGCCACGATCAACGCCGACACGGGCGCTTTTAGGTGGACCCCGAGCCTGGCCCAAGCGCCCAGCACCAACTCGGTCACCGTGCGCGTGACCGACGACGGCACGCCCCCTTCGAGCGCGACCGTTACATTCACGGTCGCGGTGGCCGCGCCGGCGGATGTGCGCCTCGCAGCCGCCGTGCTGCCCGGTGGCGTGTTTGTGCTCACCATCGCCGGGGACGTTGGACGCACGTATTTCGTCGAAGTGTCGGAAGACCTGATCGATTGGGCTCTGTTGACGGACGTGGTAGCGACGGCGGCAACGGTCGAGGTGCGTGACCCGATGGCCGCGGGGGTAGGGGCGAGGTTCTATCGGGTCGTTTCGCCCTGAGGTTCAGGACACACAAGCGACCCGTTGGCAGCAGCACAACTTGAGGCCCGGGTCCAGCGGGCACCGGGGATGACGCGCAGGAACGGCGTTTTCCTTGCTGCCATGGCGCCCTGCCTCTTGCCATCTATTGCCAAGGGATCTATGCTGCAGGCATGAAAGTCCGCACCATGAATGTGTCCTTGACCCCCAGACTGGCCCGGCATGTGCAAGCCCAGTTGGGCGGTGAGTTCGGGAACGCGAGTGAATACATTCGGGATCTCCTCCGCCGCGACATGCTCGCCAAGCAAGAAGCCTCGCTGGCCCCGCTGTCGAGACGCGACCTGGCCGCGATTGCCGCCCAAACCAAGGACGATCCCGTGTTCGAGCAAATGGCCAGGCACAGCGCGGCGGTTTCCCGAAAGGCCTGGTCATAACGATTGCGCAGTGGGACATTTTCACCGCCAGGGTCTGGGACCGAGACCATCCGGTGGTGGTCCTGACGCCCACGGGGCTTTGCCGGCAACCGTTCTTGAACGTGCTGGGTTGCTCCACGCTCTACTCCTCCCGCCAGGCCGACCCACGCCACGAGATTATCCTGGATGGAGCCGACGGCTTGGAACGGCCCACGCTCTGCAGACTGTCTCTGATCCACGTCGTCGCAGCCGGCGAAGTCCATCTGCGCCGGGGCCGCGTTTGCGCGGAGCGCCAGCGGCAGATGGGAGCGCAATTGATCCGGCTCTACGGGCTGTGGGTCCGATGACGGCCTGGCACGGGCGGTGCGGCAAACGGCGCTGGTGGAGGACCGGGACCATGCCCTCGAACGCGCCGCCGAGCACCTGAAGCCTCCGGCGGCACTGGTGCGATTCGCACTGGCCCATGCCGAGGCGGCCCCGGAGGAGATTCAAACCGCGCCACAGCTCCTGGGGCGGCCTGGGGCTACTCTCAATCCGGCGCAGACTGAGTGGGTTCGACGATCAACCGCAGCTCGCGCCCAGGCTCCAAGGAGACCGCCAATCCCTCGAGTAACTCGACGCCGGACCGAACGGTGGCCTTGCCCCGGCTCAGATCCCGAACGACGTGCCGCCCCTCGGGTGTGGTCGTGAACCACTCCGGAAATTGGTTGATCCGCGGGTAATCAAGCGGCAGGCGCAAATAGAGGCGGTGCCGCGGCCGGTCGAAGATCACCCGGCCAGCCCAAGGCTCCTCGGCTGCCAGGCTCAGATACAGCGCGTCGGCCTCGTGGACGGCGCCCAAGCGGAGATCGGCGCGCCAAGGCTGAACGGTCGCGCCGGCGGTTTTCCACAGGGCGTACATGATCGAGGTGCGCGCGGAGTTGCCGTCGCCATGCCAACCTTCAATGATGCCGTCGGGCTTCTGGATGGCCCACATCATCCGGATCTGGCTGTCAACCCAGTCGACAGCGGAGTCGACCGGCTCGCGATTGAGCAGGTTGATCGCCCCTTCGATCGAGTCGGCAAAACCATCGGCGCTCTTGTCGCCCCAGGCGGCGCCGACGTACTTGCCCTTAAGATTGCCGAGGGCGTGGCGCACGGCGTCGCGATAGGCCTCGAGGCCGTCCAACAGGTACATCGTGTAGACGCCGTCGTAATCGTAGCCCCAGGTATCGCACACGTCCGAGCTGTGCTCGCCCGTCTGCGGGTTGAACCACGAGTACAACATCCCGTCTGGGTTGCGCCCGCGCTCGAGAATGCAGTCGAACAACTCGCGCAAGGGTTGCTGGTAGGCTTGTTTCTTGGCCGGGCGCACCCGGCTCACGGCCACGTACAGTTCGGTGAGGCCATTGACGATCTCGCAGCCGTGGTCGGAGAGGCGCAGGCGCTCGCTGTGGCGCGTGGGATGATTCTCGCCGAGCAGGAAAAAGTCGCCCAGGCGAATGGCCCAATCGAGATACTTGTCCTCGCCCGTGAACCAGTAGAGCCGGGCGCAGGCCTGGATGAGATCGCCGCACACTTCCACGTTCCGGGTTGGGATCAGGCCGAAGGGCGTCTCGATCCGTGCGTGTTTCCAGATGTCCTCGATGATCCCGGTCATCCGCTCCGACCACGGGCTGGGCCCGAGCCATTCGGTCAGCGGGATCAAGCCGTCCTTCACGTACTCGGCCCCGTCGAGGATCATGGCCTCCAGATCCAAGGCCTCGCGCCGCCAACCCTGCTTCGAAAACGAGTAATCGTCCGGGAGCCGGTCCAACCGGCAAGTCAACCGCGTCTCGGTCCGGAGCATCTCGAGCATTCGCCCCTCGAACAGCGGCCGATCGGTCAGCGCCGCCGTCAATACCATGAACGGGTAGTTGTCCGCCGCCGAGTCGCGCCCGTTCCAAAAATCCCGGCTTTCGCGGAGATTCCGCGGGATCAAGCCCGTGATCGGATCGGCGTGGGCCAGCCAACCGTCGACGAACCGGCGGCACCGGTAGAAGGCCTCGGTGGCCAGGCGCGCGTTGCGCTCCGCCTGCCGGAACCGCTCCTCGACGCGCGGATCGGCTGCGGGTGCAGCGGGCGGGGCCGGCTCGCGATCCCAGAGCTTGCGCATCTCGGGGAACGCCTCGGTCTGGGCCACAGGCGCCACGGCAACGTTGCGCTGGGTGACTTGGGCACGATATGCCGGCGCCTTCAGATCAGGCGGTGTCGGCGTGCTGGCGGCCGTCACCAGGCGCAACTCGGCGAAGAAGGCGGGTTTGGCTTGCCCGTCGGGGGTGGCGCGCAGCACGAGGTCATAACGCTCGCCCTGTAGACCTTCCGGCACCGGCAGGCGCAGCCAACGAAAACCGTGGTAGCCACCGCTCCGGGCTCGAGTCCTCACGCCGTTCACAATCAGGGTGGCCTCGCGCAGGTCGTCTTTGGCCCCCCACAACAACTCGAACGCGTCGCCGGATTGCGGGCGAACCGCGAAGGCGACCTGCAACTCGGTCCGCCCCAGCCACAGATACGGCGTGCCGTCCAACCGCTCAGCGGCGTCGGTGAAACGAATCCAAGCCGCCGGTACCAGCCCGGTTGGGTCCGCTGCAGCACAGCGCGCTGCCGGCTGCTCCAGCACACTCGCTAGGCCCACGAGGAACAGAGGAATTATTGGCATGGGTTTGTCTGTGTGTTTCAAAGAGTGGTTTTACTTCCGTGCGTCAGCTTGGTGTAGACCATCACCCCCACATCCGGCACCCCAGGCAGGGTCACCGCCAAACCTTCCTCCATCAACTCGCGCCCCGTCTTGGTCTCCCCTTCGGACCGCCCAACTTCTCGGACCTGGTACTGCGCCGTCGAATCCAAACCGTGCAGCCTAAACCGCGCCGCTTCGTAAAAGCTCGCGTGGCGCCGGAACACCTGCACCAAGCCCTCGCCAACTTCCGGCCGATCGAACTGCCAAGCCATCCACACCGTCGCGTCGCGCGTCCAAGGCGTCAGCGGATAGAAATCGCCGTAGTAATTCGGGATGATCCTCCGCCACTGCGCCACCAACCGGCGCAACGCCTCGTAATCGAGGTCCTTCACCCGCACATCGATGCCCAACCCGAGGCTGAGCGTTGCGTTGCTCCAAAACGCGTACGGCTCGACCGGGCTCGGCCCGCTCCCGTAGTAGGAAGCGTTCCGCGTGGCGACCGTGCCGGTCCCATGATAAGGCAGCCACAACGACAGACCATAGGTCATGCACTGATGCCCAATCGCCTCGTAGGCATAGTCGCTCCGCCACAACGGCACCGCCCGCCGCATCGTCTCGAGGTCGTTCCGGCGCCCACCCGACGCGCACGAGTCGATCAACAAATCCGGATGCCGCCGGCGCAGCTCATCCCAATAGGCCAAATAGCCCGTGACATGCTCGATCTCCGTAATCCCCTGCCGGTCCGGCGCGTCATTAGCCCGCCAACGCTGCAGGGGGTCCAGGTTGAAATCCTGCCGGTACAGATCGATCCCTTCCCCCGTCAGGAGCCCGTCCACATGCTCCACCAACCAGCGTCGCGCCTCGTCTTTGCCCAGATTCAACAACCCGCCCTGCGCCCCTCCCAACACCCAATCCGGATGTTCCGTCGCCAACCACGTGCCCGGCGTCACTCGCTCCGGCTCGAACCAGACCAGCGTCTTGATCCCACGCCCACGCGCGTAGTCCGACACCGCGCGCAGACCGCGCGGGAACCGATTCGTGTCCACCCTCCACGTCCCCACCCGCGGCCAGCCTCCCCCGTGATGCTCATACCAACCCGCGTCCATCCACCAGTAATCCAAGACCAACCCCTCCTCCAGGTAACGATCGATGAACATCGTCTGGTTGGTCTCGTTCGCGTGAATCATCTCGTCGTACTGCCGCGAACTCGAGGCGACCAACTGCGGCCGCGGCAGTTGCCCACCAGGCCTCGGCATCGAATGCGCCAGCATCCAGCGCCGCCACAGGTTCTGCGCCCGAATCCAATCGCCCCCCTCCCAAAACTGCAACACCATCAGCGGGCTCCGAACCGCCTCCCCCGGAGCCAACTTGAACCGAGTCAACTCCTGCCCCGCCCGGATCCGCAGACCCCGACCCTCGTCCCGCGCCAACTCAGCCGCCCATTGGCCAGGCCACCCCACCGCCACGATCAAACCCGCCCCGCCCCACTCGAGGTTGAAATACGACCAGTCCGAATTCGTGGGCCGACCACCCGCGGCGGCAATCCGCTTGACCGCACCCCGCGGCAACGGCGTTTCGAGCGGGCCGTAATCGTTGCCGTTGGCGGGCGAACCCACGTTGTGATGCAACAAAAACTCGCCGCTCGAACCGCGGTCCACGTTCACGTCCAACGCCTGGATCCCCTCCAATAACAACGTGTCCGTTGTCCCATGGTTCCGAAAATACAACGTCCACTCCACCGTCGGAAAATCGCGATACTCGACCGCCACACAACGCACCTCCAACCCCGTCTCCGCATCCGTCCACACCGCCTCGTGTTGCCTGCGCCGCGCGTCGATCGCCCGACTCGACCGCTGCACCGGCCAGCGCTCGAACCATTCCGCCGATGGCCTCCCCCCGTACGTAAACGTAAAGGGCGGCTCAACCGCAAAGAGCCGGTTCTCGACCGCCTCACGCAACGGCAGGTCCGCCAGCCATACCTCGCTTCCATCCTCGAGCACCACCCGCGCCTCGGCCCAGTCGGCCTGGTCGCAGGCAATCCCGTCCGGAGTCTCGTCAACCTGCAACACGAACTCCGCCGCGCCATCGAGCTCCACCTCGACCAGGCGCGCCGCCATCCCCTCGCGCATCAGCCCAGACCGGAACGGCGTCGCCCCACCCACCTGAACCGAAAACTCGACGCTCCCGCGACCCCCACTGGTTTGCTCGTTGCTGTCCACACCGCATAGCGCCGTGAACTTCCCCCCAGGCCCGGGCAGCCGCACCACGATCTTGCTGAACGCATGGCAATACAGGCCCCGGGAATACTCGCGGTCCACCAACCGCATGGGCCGGCCGCCTCGACCGTTCTTCTGCACCGGGTCGTGGTTGGCCACCACCGTCAACTCCGGCCCCGTCGGCCGCTGAGCCTGGGCTTGACCGCAAATCCGAGCGCCCGTCCAACGCGCGACCCGATCCAACTCCGCGGCATCGACCGCGACCGCCCGGGCGTCCGGCGCCAACGCACCAGCCACCCACACCAGCCAAACCCAGCCGAACACCCCAACCCCACCAACCACTCGCCCGCCCATGCCCCAACTCGAGTTCACCCCTGGCCCCGCAAATCTCATAGTCGCTGCTTTCACTTGGTCGACGACCGAACACGCCCGCTCCGAACACGGGTCCGACGCCGTGATCGAGAGACGGTTGTGCGATGGGCGAAACTCGCAAACCGGCTGCCAAACCGTCAAGCGCAGTTCTCCGCCCCTCAGTCACTAACCCGTTCTCCCCACCGCGCGGGCACCAGCGCTCCACCCCATCTCACCTTCGCGACGTCCGCTGACCCGACAGCCCGCCACCACCCACCCGCGAGCGAGCGAGCTTGACGGTTCCGGGCCAACGTGCGAAGCACGAGGCAACACATCCTTCAACCATGAACCGCCGCTGCCACCAACACTCCTCTCCGTTCGCTAACGCCCGCCGCCTCGCCCTCGCCCTCCTCGCGAGTAGCGCAGCCCTCCTAGCTCCCAGCGCCCGATGCGCCCAGCCCAGCGCGCCCGCCCCCGGCGCCGCCCCACCCCCTCCTGGCTTCCGCTTCGCCCCCGTGAACGACACTTCGCTGGGCTTATGGGAAGCGGACCGCCCGGTCTTGGTCTACAACCACGGCGTCATCCGCCGCGAAGGCGTGCCCGAAAACCGCCAGCGCAGCACCTACGTCCACCCCCTCTACGGCCTCGACGGCGAGGTCCTTACCGACGACTTCCCGAAAGACCACTACCACCATCGCGGCCTGTTCTGGGCTTGGCCCCATGTGAACATCGAGGGCCAACATTATGACCTCTGGATGCTTACCGGTATCCGACACCAGTTCGAACGTTGGAGCGCCCGCACCGTCGGCCCGGACCACGCCCTCCTAGGCGTCGAAAACGGCTGGTACGTCGGCGAACGCAAAGTCCTCGCCGAACAAGCCTGGTTGCGCATCCACCCCGCCACCCCCAACCACCGCGCCATCGATGTCGAACTGTCCTACCTCCCCCTCGACCGCGCCGTCACCCTCGCCGGCGCCGAAGGCAAAAGCTACGGCGGCCTCACCCTCCGGTTCGCGCCCCGCACCGGCACCGTCATCACCACGCCCCTGGGTAACCAAGCCAACGATTTGCCCATGACCCGATTGCCCTGGGCGGATCTCACCGCTCAGTTCGCCGGCCCCAGCCAACCCAGCGGCGCCGCCATCTTCATCGCCCCTGACCACCCCGATTATCCGCCCATGTGGTTGACCCGCCATTACGGCGTGCTCTGCGTCGGTTGGCCCGGCACCACGCCTCAAACCCTCCCGCCCGGTCAACCCATCCGTACTCGGTACCGCGTCTGGATCCATCGCGGCGCGGCCCATGCCGCCTCACTCGAGCAGGCCTATGAGAGCTATCGCACTGCCCTCCCCGCCCTGGCCCCCCTCGATCGCACCCCGCCCCAGCCACCGGCCGGCGCGCCCGCAACATCGACAGCCCAGCAACTCCGCGCTGAAGCTCAGCCCGACCGCCTCAGCATCTTCTCCGGCGACACACTCTTCACTGAATACCTCTTTTCGGCCCAGGCCAAGTACCCCTACTTCTATCCCGTTAATGGCCCGCACAGTGGCCAAAGCGTGACCGTCCACAAGACCGATCCCTACCCACACCACAGCTCGCTCTTCTTCGGTTGCGACCGCGTCAACGGTGGCAACTACTGGCAAGAGGGCCTCGAACGCGGTCGGATTGCCTCTCAGGCCGTGCGCTTGACCGAGGCCAACGGCAACCGCATCCGATTCGAACAAGATTGCTCCTGGGACCGCCCCGGGGCCGAGAGCCCGTTCCGCGACTACCGCCACGTCACCATCTTCGCCCCCGCCCCCAACCTCCGCTGCATCGACTTCGACATCACCCTCACCGCCCAAGTCAAGGTCCGCATCCAGAAGAACAACCACTCCCTCTTCTCCGCACGTATGGCCCCCGATCTCGCCGTCACGGGAGGCGGCACCCTCGTCAACGCCCAGGGTGACTCAGCCGAAAAAGGGACTTTCGGCCGCCCAGCCCCCTGGGCCCACTACGCCGGCCAGCGTAACGGCCAAACCGAGGGCCTCGCCATCCTCTGCCATCCCACCAACCCCTGGTTTCCTCCACCCTGGTTCACCCGCGATTACGGCTTCTTCTCGCCCACACCCATGTTCTGGCTCGACAACGACCGCCTCGACCTGGATCCCGGCCAAACCCTACGCTTCCGCTACCGTGTCTTGGTCCATAGCGGCCAACTGAGCCGCGACGCCATCGCCGCCCTCTACCAACAGTGGACTAACTGACCAGCATCGGTACCATCCCGATCCCCACAACGCCAACCCCTCTTCCACACCCCTCACGAAATCGCCGCCACCCGCAAATCCCGCAATGCACTCAACCCCGCCAGCGACGCCCCACCACCCCGTATCGGCCGTGCCCCACTCCGCCGCTTCGCCCCAAACCGCTCCCGATGCGCTAACCACACCCCGTCCACAAAACCCTTCGATCCCAGCACCACCCCGTCCGTCATGTGCCGGATCCGCAACCGCAGCACCTCCCCCACACTCAACTCCCCACCCTTCTCCAACACCCGCTTAATCTGCTCCCGACTCAACGCCACCTTCCCGCTGCTCCCAGATACCCCTGCCCGCACAAACAACCGCCGCCGATACTCCGCACCCACCTCCTTCCATTCACGCACCTGCAGCTTCACCGTTGACTCCCCCGAAGCCCCGACCCCCGCGGCAGCCTGCGGACCAGTCAAGAACGGAGCGCGGGCATCTTGCCCGCGGGGCCCTCCCCCTTCTGACTCCGCCAACCCCGCCGCCTCCGCCGCCCCTACTGCCGCACTCCCGCCCCGAGACGCTCCCTCACGTCCGCCCGCGTACAAGCTCAACAACCCCGACCGCGCCTTCCCATCCCCACCCACCGCCGCCGCATACCCGCAGTGCCGGTAATCCTTCGGATCCTCCACCAATCCCGCCCGCACCGCGTTCAAGTCGATGTACGCCGACACCCTCTCCAGCACCCCCGGCTGATCCTCGACCAGCACACTCCGAAACCGTTCCGCCCACAGCGTCCCAAACCGCTGATGCCGTATGTTGTACCACTTGCTGA
>VHCO01000131.1 GCA_016871715.1 Verrucomicrobiota bacterium | reverse complement strand
GCACGGGCGGGTTGCTGAGTTTGTACACGGGCGGGAGTGAGGGAGGGTCTTGGGGCGGGGTTGGGGTGGGAGGGGCGGTCGAGGCGGCGGGGGCGGTGGAGTCAGAGGGGGGAAGGGACCGCGGGCAAGATGCCCATGCTCCATTCTTGGCCGGCGCGCAGGCTGCAGCGGGGGCCGAGGAACCGCGGAAGGGAAGGGTGCGTGAGTGGAAGGAGGTGGGGGCGGAGTATCGGCGGCGGTTGTTTGTGCGGGGAGGGGTGTCTGGGAGCAGCGGGAAGGTGGCGTTGAGCCGGGAGCAGATTCGGCGTGTGTTGGAGAAGGGCGGGGAGTTGAGTGTGGGCGAGGTGCTACGGTTGCGGATTCGGCACATGACGGACGGGGTGGTGTTGGGGTCGAAAGGGTTTGTGGACGGGGTGTGGCTGGCGCATCGGGAGCGGTTTGGGGGCAAGCGGCGGAGTGGGGCGCGGCCGATACGGGGCGGGGGCGCGCCGCTGGGGGGATTGAGTGCGTTGCGGGACCTGCGAGTCGAAGCCATCTCGTGAGGCGTAGCCCAGTTGGTCCACGATGAGCCGGCGTGAGGGCAGACGGTGTCAAACCCACCGAACCGTGCGAAACACGGAGAGCGGATGGATCAGGCAAACCCGAACAGCACGGGGAACAGAAACGCGACCACTGCCGCCCAGGCGGCGAGGACGTAGAGGTAGAATGTCTGCCAGTTGCAGAGGCGCACGAAGGCAATGCGGTTTCTGAGGAAGCCGGCGTAGAGGAAGGCCGATCCGCCCAGATTGACGAGGAGGACGATGTTCTCTCCAAGGGCGGCCGTCCGGTTGGGGGTGAACCCGAACTCCGAGATGCGCGTGCCGATGGCCCAGAGCGCCACCACGTCAACCACCAGGGCGGTCCCGACCAGGGTAAGTCGAATCCAGTCTAAGAGTCCCGGATGCGCCTGGGGGTCGCGTGCCGAGGCGGAGTAGAGGAGCAGGCCGAAGACCACCACGAGCAGGAGGTCGAAAGCGATGAGGACCTCCCGCTTCACGTCGACGCCGCGCCCGGTCCACACCATGGTCGCCAGGAAGACGAGGAGTAGTAGTGCGAACAGGGGTGTGAAGATTCGCGTGAGCAGCGGTGCGAGGTTGCCCATCACGCCGTACTTAGCGTCGGCGAGCCACGTGGCCACCAGCGCTGCACCTGCAATGCCGCAGGGCATGATCCAGCCCTGCACCAGGGCCTGCACCTTCAGGCCGATCGCCTCGAACAAACCCACCGTCACCGCGATGAGCACGCCGCCGCCCAGACCGATCAGCACGTAGTAGACGAAGAGCTCGCCCGTGAAGCGCACGAAGTCCATCCGCCGCTCGCTACCCCACCAGCGGCCGCCCACATGGGCAATGCCCACGGCCAGCCACAGGGCGATCGGCAGGTGAAGCGCTGTCAGGAGCATCGTGTTGGCCGGCTGGCCGCCACGCGCCGACGGGAAGGGAAAGGCGTTCACCCCCACCGCCGCCAGGACGAAGATGGCCGCGAGCCACGCCCGGCCCGCCCAAGAAATCGGCCGGTTCCACGCGAAGTACACGGCGACGAATGGGAGGATGAAGAAGCCGAAATTGAGCAGGTAAAACCGGTTGTCATCGAAGTCGATCCCGAACAGGGCCGGAATCTTGGCGGCCACCGCCGCTGCCACGGCCAGGCCCAAGGCGACCCAGAGGGTCCGGGGCTCGCGCAGGGCTGGCGATTCGGCAGCCGCGTCCCGATCGTCGCCGGGCAGGACGAGTTGCTTCCAAAGGCGGCCGGCTTGCGCCCGGGCGAATTCCCGCGTTGCGGCTTCGGTGGCTCCCATTCGCCTGACGGCCACGAGAAAGGCTTCCGCCTCTGCGAGCCCGCCGGCAGCGAGGACAGCGACCTGCTCACGGAGGCGCTGCTCCGCTGCGGCGACCTCGTCGCTGGCGAGAGTGGGGTTGCGGCGGAGGTGGGCTCGCCACGCTTCGATCTGGGTCTCGACCGACGCAGTCGCCGTGTTGCCGGTGTGTTGCGCATTCATGGGCTTCGCTCGGTGACGCGACAGTATGACGTCCGCCCGGCGTGTCGCTTCCTCTGACTGACGCGCCTTGGCTGTTTCGACGCGGCCGAAGAGTCGCGGGCCGGAAGGCGTGGTTCAAGGAGAAACGGCGCGGAGGGCGCGGAGTGATGTCAAGATGTCAAGGTGTTTCCCGAGTCGCCCGCGTCGTGATGGGCAGCGCACGTTACAGGCACGGTGTGCGGTTGGTTTTCCAACCGGCGCGAGTGGCGACAAGTTCCCGCCGCAGAACGACGCGCCCTGCCGCAGATACGCGCTAGGCCAACCGCTGAATGGTGTCGGACGTCGGTCAGGGCCGGTCGAGGTCAGCAGCGGTGACGAGGAGGTAATCTTGGTCGAACCGTTCGCGCACGGTCCGAGGTTTGCGAGCGTCGGGCGGTGGGGATTCTGGCCGCGGCACGATGACCACGTGCAGGACATCCTGCTCGAAGAGGCGCTGGTAGTCTGGGCGGAAGGAAGAAACCACGAGGATCTTGGTCCCGCGTCGCTTCAGCGCCTCGACCTCCGGTTCGGCCAGCGGCGGGAGCGCACAGAGGAGCACGACCGCCCGGACCTTTGGGTGGGATTCGAGGGCCCGGAAGAGTTGGTCGGGCGGGACGCCGCCGCCAGTGGCCATCATGAGCATGGGCGTGGCCAGGATCTTCTCGGTGAGGTGGTGGATGCCCGGGTGTTTCTTGAAGGTTTGCTCGATCGCTTCGAGTTCCGCTTCTACGGACGGGTTCTTGGCCGGTCCTGTGTCCCGTGCCATGACTAGCACCTCGCCTTGACCTCCCACGAGTTTCGCCACTTCTTCGGCTGCCACGACGCCCAGGACATGGTAGGGATCGAGGTTGATCTTCGGCGAGCAGGCGGCGAGAACGCACAGGAGGCACAGCGCGACTGGGCAAGTCCCGCGTCTCGGGCTGCGGACTCGGAGGGTGCGGTTCACTCGGCGTACCAAGACCACATCCAGCGATCGTCGTAGAGGCCGTTGCCGCCGAGCCACGGCATTCCGGTAGCCGATCGGCCGTCCGCGGCTTTGCCGGGATAGAACTGCAGGCCGATGGCGCTGACCCGGATCGCTTCCGCGTGTCCATCCGCGAAGCCGGCTACGCACCGTTTGCGGTGGCGGCCGATGGGTCGCTGGGGATCGTCGGTGTAGTAGCCTCGGTTGGTGGGCACGCGCCAGTAGAGGGACTGTTGGTGGCGCACCTCGACCCAGTTGTCCGGGTTGCGCTCGATCGGGTTGGCGATCAGGCCCGAGTCGACGAACGGGAGCTTCTTGGACGGGTTCTTGAGGGTGCCGAGCTTGGGACGCCATTCGGTGGACCAAGCGGAGAGCTCGGGATGACTCAACGAGATGCCCAGGCCGCCTGGGCCGCCGGCCGTCCCCGCTACCCCGCCCTTGACACTGGGGCAGCCGGTGATGTTCGTTCCCTGCAAGTAAGGCCGCAACAAGTCCACCCACCAGGTCACCGAGCCCGGAAAGAACGCGCCTGGTGGCGCCGTTTGGAACAGATACAAGGTCACGCAGTTGTCGTTTTGGTCGTCGGCATACAGAAGATAGCTGAGCGTCATCTGGCGGGAGTTGCTGATGCAGTTGATGGACTGGGCTTTCTCCTTGGCGCCCGACAAGGCCGGCAACAGCATGCTGGCGAGGATGGCGATGATCGCGATCACCACCAACAGCTCGATCAGCGTGAAACCCCGCTCGGGGCCGAGGTGCCCGGTCCGTCTTGGCCGGCCAAACGTCACCGTGTTCATAGGCAATCCTGTGTCCCAAGCCCAAGCCGGCGTCGCCAACGCCGGTTAGTTGAAAATGCTGCGTTCGGACAACCCTTGGACCAAGCCCGGCCCTCCGTCAAGCGCGGGCTTGGGCGCCCGCCGCGCAGAGAACCGGGTCCCCCTCTGCGCGTCCTGCGCTTGGTCCGCTCCGGGCTGGCAGTCCGAGGTGAAGAAGGAAGTCTTCGATCTACGGAGCGGCGGCGCCCGGCGCGGCGGGCGCCCAGCCCGTCCGACTCGAGGCCGGCCCGCATTTGCTCCTGGACGATTTCCTCGTCGCGAGCAGCTCGAACGCCACGCGGCGCGTGAATGGGCCCAACCGCGATCCGGCCATCCCCAATCCGATCGTGACCGGCAAGGAGGACGGCTGTCTTCCGCCTTGCCTGACCGTCCTTCGGGATGAGCCAAGCGGCCGGTTCCCACACTGCCGGGCTTGCACTGGGTCCGAGCCGGAGTAGGGTCCTTCTCGGTATGACTTTGAAGCCGCTTCGGGAGATGCGGAACGCGGCACCGTTCCGGCCGTTCGACATCCATCTCTCGAGCGGTCGCTCGCTTCCCGCGGCGACGGCGGATCACCTCTTCTTCTTTTCCACTCACGAAGAAGTGCTGGTGGTGCTGCCTGACGGCGGCTTTCACTTCGTATCGCCGAACCAGATTGTCAGCATCGGCGGCAAAGGCCGGAAACCAGCGGCGCGCTGACCCTGATCCCCGGAGCAAGGATCCGGAGACCGCGCACACCTCTCCCGCCCGAAGGCCTCGGCACGGCTGCCGCCGCTGTGTCCAGCCTGGGTGTGGTATTCTACGAGGCCGTGTCCGGCTTGAACCGACGCCGGTTGCCCGAACTGTCCCCCACGCTGAGCGAGCGCCCCGACCTGGATTCGTTGCTCCAGGTCAACCGGATCATCTTGCGCACCTGCCAGCCGGAAGTGGAGCGCCGCTATCAGTCGGCAGCGGTTTAAACATCGACTGGCCCGTGAAGACGCCCTATCAAGTCGGCGGCGGCTCCCTGCCCGCCTCAGGCGAAGGGTATGCCTTCGCCGTCGGGTTTTTGGCCCCGAGAGACTGGAGGAAGACGGCTCAGCCCTCCCCGCCGATCAAAGCTTGCATCTTCGCGGTCACGTCGTCCAGTACCTCCGGTGGCGCTGCGCAGATGAACTCCGCGCGGCGTGAGCGCCAATCCAGCGAACGCACGTGATCCGCCAAGACTGCGCCCTGCACCTGCCCTCCGAGGGGCAACGCAGTTTCGAACGCGTAGCCCTTGACTTGCCGCGTCACCGGACAAAACACGGCCAAGCCTACCAGTCGATTGTAGGTCGAGGGCGTCAGGACGAGCGCGGGGCGGCGCCCGGCCTGCTCCCGGCCCGACTGCGGGTCAAAGTCAATCCATACAACATCGCCGCGTTCGGGTGCCTTCATTCCAGCACCTCCCGCCCAACCGACCGTCCCCAATCCGTCTCGGCATGGAGGTTCTTCTTGGCCACGCCTGCCAGTAAGTCCGCCAGCCGGTACTGGGGTTTCCGTTTGGCTTTCAACAAGACCCCGTGCGCCGTCCGCACCAGTTCCACGCGGGTCCCCTCCCGGAGGTGCGTCTCGTCGGCCAGCGTTCTGGGCAAGCGGAGGGCCAGGCTATTGCCCCATTTCTGAATCGTCGCAGTCATACGTATCTACAAAGGAGATACAGCACGAGCGGGGCCGGGTCAATGGCCAAGATCATGGGCCAGCCAGCACGCGGAGGGAGGCGATCGCCGAGAACACAGAACGGAAAGGCTCGCTGTGTTCTCTGTGTCCGCCTGTTGGGATTTGCGCTCGCCCGGCTCGGAACAGGAGATCACCGACGACGCAAAGAGAAGGGTACCCTCTGTGATCTCTGTGTCCTCCTGTTGGGATTCTGGCTCTTGTTCCCTGACTCGAACAGGAGGGCACAGAGGCATCCGGGTGTTGGTCGGTCCAGCCCGTGCTTGCCCGCTGTGTCCTGTGGATCACTGCGCGAAGCCCTTTGGCCCTGCTGCGGTCATGTCTCGCCTCGAGTTCGAGGGGCTTTTCCATTGTCCGCTCCCCGTGTTTCTGTACCTTCGCACCGTGAACAGCTTCCGAATGCTTGCCTGGCTTGCGGCGGTTTCGGCTCTGGGTCCGATTCCGAATTCGAAGGGAGCGTTCGCGCCCTGGGCATCCGACACGCACCCGACGGACGTCGCCAAACGCCACGTCCAGGAGGTCACCACCTCGCCGTTCACTTACACGATCGTGCAGGGCGGCACGATGGACGGGACGATGTGCACGACGCTGCCGGGGGTGTGGGAGCCGTACGATCAGACTTGGGAGTCGAACCGGTCGTTGCGCCTCGAGAATGTCGGCGCGACGAAGGTGATCCATCCCTGGTTGCGCATCGGCCCGATCGATTTTTTCTCCCAGCAAACCATCGCCAACTCGGTCGTCGAGGGGCTTGCCACCGAGCGGGAAAAGGCGCTTGCCCTGTTCTACTTCTACATCACCCACCGCTACCACAAGGGCAACGGCGACAACACCGCCCAGGGCGACGTTTCCCAAGCCATCAACGTCTTCGGCTTCAACACCTGTGGCAACAGCACCCTGTGCCTATCGGACTTGCTCGACAAGGTCGGAATGCGCGATTGCTTGTTCAGTCATTGCCCCGGCCACGTCGTGCCGCAGGTCTTCTTCGAGGGCCGGTACCACACGATGGACGGGGACATGGCCATCTTCATGCTCCTGCGAGACAACTACACCCTGGCCAACGAGATCGAGTGGGTGCGAGACCACGACCTCATCAAGCGGGTGCATGCGTACGGGATCATGAGTCCCATGGACCCGCTGAGGAACAACGAGGACTACGCCCAGTATTACACTTGGGAAGGCAACACCACCGTGCAACTCGACGGCTGGGCTTGGTGGAACATGGGCATGATCCTGCGTCCGGGCGAAGCCATCGAGTGGCGGTGGGGACACGAAACCCCGGTGAAGTATCATGGCGACATGACCGGCCATCCTCCGATCGTTCCCGACACGATCTATAACGGCCTGTGGGAATACACCCCGGATTTCCGGAACGACGCCCAGTGGCGGGCTGGGGCGAACGCGACGAACATCACCAACACGGACGGTGTCCTCACGGCTACCGCCGAAGGGACGGGCACCATCGTCTGGCCCATGAAGACGCCCTATCAATTCGTCGGCGGCACCCTGTTCGCCTCAGGCGAGGGGTATGCCTTCGCCGTCGGGTTTTTGGACCCGAAAGACTGGCGGAAGACGGTGTACACGCCGCTGGCGACGTTGGCCGAGTTTGACGGCGTGTTCAAAGGCCGCACCGCCGATGCGCGCGAGTACTGGCTCAAATGCACCTTGACGGGCCGGGCTACCCTCAGCGCTCTGAGCATCAAGAACGACATCCAGATGGCGCCCCTGGCCATGCCGTCGATGACCGTCGGCACCAACCGCTTCACCTATATCGAGCACACCGACAACCGGTCCGGCGCCAACACGACCCGGCATCTGAGAATCCCGCATTCTTGGGTCGAGCGGTCGCAGACGAGGCCACCCCGAGCGCCGGAGGCCCCCGTCGATCCGGCCGATGGCGGCGAGAGCGACGGCACGGCGGTGAGGTTCCAGTGGAGCGCCGCAACCGATCCCGATGGGGACAGCATAACCGACTACCATTTCCAACTCTCGGACCGGCCCGACGTCAGATGGCCCCTGTCTCCCAACTTCGACAAATACATCTCGAAGACACCCGACCGTGGCCAACCCGCCTACACGCTTCCGCGTCCCGGCCTTTTGACGCCCGGCCTGGCCTATTACTGGCGCGTCAAAGCGAGGGACGCAAACGGCGTCTGGGGGCCGTGGAGCGGCACTTGGAGTTTTACGGCGCAGGGGCCGGAGTACCCGCTGGACCTCGCGATGAGATACGAGCCGGAGCGGGGAATCGGCATCTTGACGTGGAAGGCGAATCCGGTGGGAAGGCCGCCAGCCAAGTACCGGGTCTACGGCAGCGACGAAAAGGGCTTCACCGTCCACGACACTCCATACGAGGTGAAGCTCGGCGATACCCGCGAGTTGACCAACCCGTTCCCGGCCAACTTCGTCGCTGAAGTCGCTGGCCCGTCCCTCGAGGTCATCGGCGTCGGCAATGCGCTACCGAATGCCAATAGGGCCTACTACCGCGTGGTGGCGGTCGACGCCCGGGACCGACGCAGTGGCGACTCGGATTACGTCGAAGCGCCGCGCCCGTTCATCTACAGCACGCCCGTCACGAGGGCGCCGGCCGGGCAGGGCTATCGCTATCAAGTGTTGGCGATTCGTTCCCTAGGCGACCTCACGCGCAGGGACGCTGCCAAGCCGCGGCCCGGAACCAGGTTTTGGAAGATTGAACCGTTGGCATTCTCGCTCACCGAACGACCAGCTTGGATGAGCATCGACGCAGACACGGGCCTGATCGCCGGCACGTCTGACGGCACGGGCGGGCCGGTCACCGTCAGCGTGACGCTGACGAAAGAGCATCGGTTGGTGCATGACCAAGACAACATTGTCTGGGGCAACGAACACGAACAAAGCCGAACCTACGAGAGCGTGGGACCCGTGACCCAACATTTCATCGTCCAGGGCACGGATTGAAGGTCCATTCCCAGGCGGATTGCCCCCACGCGCACGCAGCCGAAGCGGGGCTGCCAGGGGTGAGACATCGCTCATTCATCGTGTGGTCATCGAGGTCGTTCCCCATAGCAGTCCCTCCAGGAGGTCGGCGGCGCCTGTACCGCCGGTTTTCGAGCCGGCGCGGAGGCCGACTCGAAAGTCGGGTGATCATCATAGGGATTCGTCTTGCCGCAACCGGCGCCGCGCCGGCATCCTGCAGCGCATCCGAAGCCAACACGCACACACTCGCGCTCTCAATTACGCCTCCATGCGCCTATGACTCCCTCCGCACCCATCCGCTTCCGTTCGGTTATTCTCGTGGTTTGGTCCACCCTCGGTCTACTCGCGACAGCAGGACCGGCGTGCGCTGGGGAGGAAACCAACCGCCGTTGGCGGCCTGTGCCCGACGAAGTCTACCTCCAAGAGATTGGCCAGCAAGTGGCCACCGACCAACCGGTGACCGCGGTGGCCGTGTTCGGGGAATCGGTCTACGCTGTCGTGGGTGGCGCCGTGCGGGTCTTACGCGATGGCATGCTGAGGGAGGTGCCGGACGCTCCGTCGGGCGTCGGACGATTGCGCTCGCTGGGCGGCGCACTCTGGGCTGGGGCGGAGCGCGGCACGTATCGGTTCGCTGGCGACGGTTGGTCGCGCGTGGCGGAGGAGCGGTTGGTGGATTTCTGTCTGCATCTCGGCCAGGTCCATGCCGTCACACGCAACGATGTCTGCCGCTGGGACGGCCGACAGTTCGTCAACCTCAGACCCGCCGACGGATATGGGTCGAGCGATACCACAGTCATTATGGAAGACGGCCGGCAAATCCTGACGGACCCGGTGTCGATCGGTCCGGTCGAACGGCTCGCGTCCTACAGCGGAACCCTCTACCTGCTGCGGACCGGCGGGTTGGCGTTGCTGGAGGGGCGGGTCTTGGTGGTGGACCCGGTCGACTGGGGCAGGTGGCCCTCGCCCGTCACGCGCGACCTGTTGGCACAAGGCAGCCGACTCTTGGTGGCCACCGATCGCGGCGTGGCGGTGTTGCGCGGCATGGCGCTCACGGCTCTGCGCGGTCCGGATGGGTTGCCGTACGAGGACACGACTTGCCTGGCCGAAGGGTTCGCCAGCGACCTCTGGATCGGGACCACTCGCGGGGCAATCCAGAAGACGGGCGAGGACTTTCACTATTTTGGCGGCCGGCGTTGGCTGCCGGACGATGCGGTCCGGGACATTGCGGTCGGTGAGCAGGCCGTCTACCTGGCGACGGCAGGCGGGCTGGGCATCATCCGCTACGAACCTTACACGCTGGCCAAGAAAGCCGCTTATTTCCAGCGCGAGCTCGAGGATTGGCAATTCCAACGACTCGGGTTCGTCCACAAACTATACCGGGCGGGGGCGGGCAACGGCTGGTGGCGCGAGGTCAGCGACAACGACGGCGGGCACACGGCGCATTACCTGGCCGCCATGAGCTTCCGGTACGCGGCCACCAGAGACGACCAGGCCCGGCGCGAGGCGCTCGAGGCGTTCAAGGCCATGGTCTGGCTGGATGACATCACCCCGAAACCCGGCTTCATCGCGCGCTCGATCTGGTCGGTCCAGGGCGACCCAGGCCAGCGCGCCCGGCACGGCTCCGGTGGGCTGCCGGCCAAGTGGTATCCCACTCGAGATGGCCTGTGGATTTGGAAAGGGGACACATCGAGCGACGAGGTGAACGGGCACATGTACGCCGTATGCCTGTTCTACGAACTGGCGGCTCGAGGCAAGGAGAAGGAGCGCGCCGCCCAGCACCTCGCGAACATCACCTCGCACATCATCGACAACGGCTGGGTCCTGCGCGATATGGATGGCCAACCGACGCGCTGGGGGCGATGGGACCCGGCGTACTTGCTGCGGCCGTACGGATTCGAGGCGCGCGGGCTCAACGGGATGGAAGCGCAGACTTACGTGCATACGGCGTTCGCGCTCACTGGCGATCCGAAATACCAGGCCGGCCTCGAACAGCTCCTCCAATGGCGCTACCACACCTACACCGTACGGCAGAAACTCACGTTCCCACCCGAGTCTGTCGTGCCGTGGGATGATGAACTGGCGTTCCGTTGTTATCATCCGCTGCTTCGCTATGCTCGCGACGCCGAACTGCGCTCGATCTACCTGCGCAGCCTCGAACGCCATTGGGAGGTCATGCGCATGCAGCATGTCCCTTTCTTCAACTTCGGGTACGGCGCCCTGACCGGTAACGACTGCGATGCGGAACAAGCTGTCCAGCACCTGCGGGATTGGCCCCTGGATCTGGTCAACCACAGCTATCGCAATTCTCACCGGGCCGACCTCGACCCACGCCCCGGCTACGTGCCCTACCAGGGCGGCACGCGCGCCCTGTCACCGCGCGAGACCGGCCCCGAGTGGGGCAGCCGGTCCGCTCTGGTCTACGACGGAGGCACCGGCGGCCAGACGGTCACCCCGCCCATCGGCTGGCTCGAGGATTACTGGATGGGCCGATACTATGGCCTGATCCAAGCGCCCACGACCCAGGATCCCGACCTGACCGCCCCCCCACCACGCACCGACCGACCGCGCGGGGCCGCTGCCTATGCCGGTCCACCGCGCCCACCCGCCCCCTGGGAACACTGATGGGTACACCCCTCTAGCGCCGGTGGGAGCAGCCGCCGTGCGGGGCGCGCGTCGTCCCGCGCGGTTGGCAGACGTGACCGTTCGCGCCCCGCCTCGCTAGGATCCGGGCGGCTTGCGGCGTGGCGCTTCAGGGCTTGCATGGCCGCCAGAGCCTGTGGCACGGTCAGATCGTGTGCGAGACGAAAGCGAAAGCGAGCACGCCTGACCGTCGATGCCGGTTCATTTAGCATTGTCCGATGGTGTAATGGTAGCACAGAGGTCTTTGGAGCCTTTAGTCTAGGTTCGAATCCTAGTCGGACAGCCAACAAGGTTTCCGCGCAACATGGCCTCATACCAACTGATCTGCGGCGATGACCAGGAGTACGGTCCCCTGACGGCAGAGCAAGTCTGCCAATGGTTGGCCGACGGCCGGATCCATGCCCGTACCCAAGTCAAGGAGCATGGAGCTGACCAATGGCGACTGCTGAGCGAGTTCCCGGATTTCGCCGAGGCGCTGCGCGACCTGCGGCCGGCGGAGGAGTAAATCTCTCCAGCTAGTCTTCCGAGAAGAGATACTCGAGGTCAGCCTGACTCAGGCTACGGGCGAAGCCTTCTTCGCCCAGGACATCGGCGATGGTCTGGGCCTTGCGCTGTTGCAGGTCCCAGATTTTCTCCTCGACGGTGCCGGGGGCGATCAGGCGGTAGGCGTTGACGGTGCGGGTCTGGCCGATGCGATGCGAGCGGTCGATGGCCTGGGCCTCGACGGCCGGGTTCCACCAGGGATCGTAGAGCACGACGTAGCTGGCGGTGGTCAGGTTCAGGCCCGTCCCGGCCGCGCGCAGGCTCAGCAGGAACAAGCAAGGGTTCGGGTCCTCTTGGAAGCGCTGCACGACCTCCATGCGGTTCTTGGTATCGCCGGTGAGGATGTGGGTAGGCATCTGACGGTGGCGACATTCGCTCTCGAGCAAATGCAGCATCTGCACGAACTGGCTAAAGACCAGCACCTTCTGCCCTTCCTCCAACAGCGGCTCGATCAACTCGAACAAAGTCTCCGTCTTGCCCGAGGCCGAATCGTTGCCCACCAGGGTCGGGTGGCAACAGATCTGCCGCAGCCGCGTCAGTGCCGCGAGGATGTGGATCTTGCTCTTGGAGAGGCCGCGCTCCTGCACGGTCTGCATCACCTGCTCGCGGCTGCGGCGTAGCTCGGCCAGGTAGAGCTTCCGTTGCGCCTCGCCCAACTCGCAGTCGCGCCGTTCCTCGATCCGGTCGGGCAAGTCTTTGGCCACTTGGCGCTTGAGGCGCCGCAGGAGCAACGGGCGCAGCTTGGCGGAGAGCCGGCGCCGGGCCATGCGTTGGGCCCATTCGGCATCGGGGCCGGTGGGCTCATAGACCTCGTGGAACTGGGCTTGGGTCCCCAGGTAACTGGGCTGCACGAAATCGACAATGCTCCAGAGGTCGAGCAGGCGGTTTTCCAGGGGGGTGCCCGTCAGGGCGAGGCGATGGTCGGCGCGGAGTTGGCGGACCGATTGACTGACCTGTGCCGAGGGGTTCTTGATGAACTGTGCCTCGTCCAGGATGACCGCTTGGAATTCGAACTTCTTCAGGTCGGCGAGGTCGCGCCGCAGCAGGGCGTAGTTGGTGACGATCAGGTCATGTTGCGGGATTTGGCGGCGCAGGTTGTGCCGAGCTCTGCCGCTTTCGAGGACTAGCACCTTGAGTTGGGGCGTGAACTTCTCCGCTTCCCGTCGCCAGTTGTGCAGGACCGATGCCGGGCAGATCACCAGGGAAGGCCGCGGCTTGCGCGCGTTGGCCTGCTGGAGCCAGGCCAGCCAGGCGAGGGTCTGGAGGGTCTTGCCCAGGCCCATGTCGTCCGCCAAGATGCCGCCGAGTCGAATGCGGCTCAGATGGCAGAGGAAATCGAACCCGTCCTTTTGGTAAGGGCGCATCTCGGCGTGGACGGTGGGGGGCAAGTTGATGGCCGGGACGCCTTTGAAGTCCGCGAGTTGCTTGCGGAGGGCTTTGGCCTCGGGGCGGTCGCCAAAGCGTTGTAGGGCGTCGTCGTCAAGCTCTTTGGCCTGCACCATCTCGACCCGCTGCGGCAACGGCGACAGGCCGTCGAGACCCAGGTCCGCCATGGTCTCCTGCGCGCGTTGGACGGCCCCGAGATCGAGTTCGACCCAGCCGCTGTCGGGCAGCTTGACGAAGCGGCCGGTGGCCGCGGTCAGGCGATCGAGGTCAGCCGCTGTCAGCTTAAGGCCCTCCTGTTCCCAAGCGGCCGAGACCGAGAACCAGTCAATGCCGCTACCCTGCACCATGATCTTGGGCTTGAGTTGGCGCGGCGCCATGAACAGGCGTTGGAAGGCCGGGTTGCCCAGGTAATCCGCCGCGCGCGGTCGGTCGGGCCAGACACCGGCGAGGGTTCCGAGGAAGTTCTCGTTGGCGTCGCCGATCCAGAGGCCCGGCTCGGGTGTGAACCAGTCCAGCCGGCGCAGCCAGCGCGTTGCGGCTTCGAGGCGTTCGTCGTCCAGGATCTCCGGTTTGTCGGCCCCGGCGCGCGCGGGGTCAGTGCGCTGCCATTCGTGCCCGTTCCACTGCCAGCGACTGTCGTCGCGCTCGCTGGTGGCGACCAAGCGCAGCCGCACCGTGTCCGCCTCGAGCTCGAACGTGAACTGGGGCCGGGCGCGGTGCGCCAGGCAGAGGTCGTCCCAAGCCGAGCCATTGCCGGCGCCGGCTTTGCGCAGGTGGGTGAGCAGGCGATGGCTCAGTTTGCGCACGGGAATGCCGGGCTGTTGGAGCAGGGCGCTGAGCAAAGGCGAGTTGGGCGGATTACGGAGGAGGAAGATCTGCTGGTGGAGGGCCACGAGCGGGGGTTGGCCGGCGAAAAACCTGGCGGCTGTCAAGGGGTGCTCTTCGCCATGGGGGAGCCGCAAGCGCTGCTCGAAGGCGAGTTCGCCGTCCCCGGTGTTCAGGTGTGGCACCAGTTCAACCAATTGGCCTGTAAACGACAGGTGGTCGGGTCTTCCCGCCCATTCGATCCAGGCCGGGTTACCCCAGCGGGCTAGCCACTGGAGCAGCGCGATGCCGTTGAGCCGCAGCGGAGCGCCGTCCAAATTCGACTGGCCGTACATCTCCGCCAGCCATTGGATGAACTCCCAGTCCCGTGGCGGGAACAACTCTTGTTCATGCACCGTCCGCGTCGCCAACTCGATCAGTTCGCCAACCGTCCGCGGTTTCTCCCCTGTGCGCGGCCGGAATAAGGTGAACTCGATGGCCAAGTCGCAGAGCCCAGGTGGATCGTCGCGCGGCACGGCCCGGGCGAGTACCCGGAGGCGCGCGCGCGGGGCGTCCAAGTGGTTCGGCGCCGCCGGGAACAGCCAGTCCTCGAGCCGCTGGATGTGGGCCTGTTCCTGCTCCGCCTGCTCGACCTCGGCCAACCGGTCCAGGTTGGCGTAGGCAGTCAACTCGGTGGGTAAGGGTCGATTGGCGCGCAGAAACAGCAGCGCGGTCGCTTCGAGCCGGGCCTCGCCCTGAGCGGCGAGCAGCCGCGGCCACCATTCCTGTCCGGGAAAGTCGCGGCGGGCCAGCGAGAGTCGCTCGAAATAGTCCTCGAGCAGGAGCCAGGCCCGCTGCGAATCGGCGCAATGGGCAAAGAGGCGGAGCAACTCCGCCCGCTCGGCTACGGCCCCCTTCGAGTCGGCCAGTTCGCGGCGCAAGTCGGCGAACGCCCCGTAGGCGTTCTGCAGCACGGCGTGATGGGCGTCGTACTTGTTGGTCTGCGCGGCACGCCCCGCGTTTCCGTTCTTACTTCTTGGCATCGTCTCTGACCACTGCCACCCGAACAAAGTGGTTCCTTATCACGGCATGGGCGGTCGGGCATGGTCAACCCAAAACATCCGCCACTCCCGCCCGCCCAACGTTCTCGTTGCTCGCCCCCGGCAGCTTTCGCGGCAGCCTGTCGGCCAGCGCCTGCTCGCGCACCGCTCGCTTTTCCGTCCCATCGCTCGTCGGATGAGTCTGCCCGGGTAGCCCACGCTCCTGGCGGGTTTGGTTGTCAGTATGTTGCTACCCGATGGCGAGCGCTTTGACAATCCCGGAGTGAAGTGCGCCCGGGGAACCGGAGTTCTTAGCGAGGTCGAGCGCGGACGGTGAAGTGCGGCTAGCGGGTCCGTCGGGGCGACACCGTTGTAGACGGTGCCGCCAACCAGACCGTCCAACTCCGCAGGCGGGGGAGAGTGGAACAGACGGCCGGCTACAGGCCTGCTTGTGCCAGCAGCGCGCGGACGTCTGCGACGGAGAGTTTCTTGACCGGCAACGGCCAACCGAGACTGTCGCCGTTCGGAGTGAAGCCGGCGCCGTCGACATCCACGAAAACAGGGTTGTGATAGGCGCAGGGGCGGATCTTGGCTTGCGCACTCGTCCCGTAGCCGAGCGAGAGGTCCGAGTGCTCCGCTTGGGCCACCACGATCACATGCGCATCCTCGGTCAGCGTGATGTCCAGGACACGATCGAACTTGACCACGCCCGCGCCGAACCAGGTCGGATGCGATGTCCGGGTGAAGTTGAGCTCCGGTCGAGGCCGGCCGTTGACCAGCACCTGGACCCGGTCGATGTCGATCCAGTCGGTGCACTGAACGCGGACGTGGAGGCGGACCCCGCCGGGGCCGCGCACCAGGCTGCCAGGACCGGCGCCTTCGGCGGTCGCGACTTCGAGGAACGGGCCGGAGGTCAGGATCGAGCGGCCGGCCTTGGCGTGGCGGCTATTCTCGCGCCAGTCGATATCGGCGGGTCGATCCGAGCGGCTGGGCATATACATGCGCCAGGCCCCGACGCCGTTGCCGTAGACCGAATGGGCGTCGTTGACGGCCATGGCGGCGTAGCGGTGGCCCCGGTTGAGCATCTGCAGCCAAATCACCTCGCGCACATACACGACGTTCGTGTTTCCAGCGCCATCCCGGCTTAGGCGGACCGGCGTGCCGCTGAGGATCTGGCTACCCTGATAGTTCTGGGTCTCGAGACCATCGATGAGTTCGGCCAGACCCGAGAAGCCGCCGTCCACGCGCCCGTCGCCGTCCCGATCGATGAAGTCATGGACCATGTCCGGGTGATTGATCTGGATCCAACGATCCGGCTCCGCCCCCTGCCAGTCCCGCAGCGTGATAGCACTGATGCGCGGGTCGGGATGCCAAACCGGCGCACCGTTGTCCTGCGTGAACGGCTCGGGCCGGAACGGGAACGAGTTCAAGTGCGGGCCGCTGCCGGTCAACTCGATCCCGGGCACCGTCTGCAAATGGTCGGCCAGCCCGAGTCGGGTGATGTGCGGGCGCCAATCGTAGAAACGGTTGTGCTCGGTGGTGGGCGCAAACTCGATGTGCTCCGCGGCGAGGTTGATGATGCGATCGTCGGTCCCGCAGGTGTTGTCGCCGCTCGGGGTCGAATGGTTGTGGTAATCGGCGCTGACCCAACCGGTCGTGTCCACCAACCGATCGAGGGTGCCGGACACCTGGACCGTCGCACCCGCCGTCAGTCGGATGCTCTGGACCAAGTGACCGTACTCGATCCCGCGCGTGACGACGATCCGATAGCTGCCGGGCGGCAACGGCACCCGGAACTGGCCTCTCTCCGAATGGTATTGGTCCACGCAGCCACGCGCCCGGTTGTGCGGCCCGAGGTTCGGCGACGCTGTCCCCTCGATCCCGTGGAACTGGACCTTGCAGGGTAGACTGCGCCCCCCGGAGTCGCGAATGTCAAACACCACCGCGGCCGCCGGGTCCAGCCCTACGTTCAACTCCGTGTTCTGGAAGGGGCGGACTTCGACCCGTTGCCGCGCGCTGGACCGCCCGGCGTCGGCAACCTCGATGGTGTACTGGCCGGGCGGGGCACGGAACGAGAAGCGCCCTTCCGAGTCCGGGTAGGCCACGCATTTGGCCGCGCCCGCAGCGGTTCCGTCCCCAATCGAGAGCTTGGCACTTCCCACCCCGGCACCACTGGCCTCCACCACACGACCCGCGATGGTCCCGGTGGGACCCAGTAAACCGGCCACCAGGCCGACGGCTTCCGCTGGCGAAGAGGCGACCGCCAAGAATCGAGTGTATTGCACCTGCTCACCAGGCTTCAGCTCGATGGCCTTCCCCGGGATGACCCGGTCCGCTCCCTCGACCAGGGCATAGGCATAACCGGCTTTGTCGGCGGGATCCACCGCGTCCGCCCAACGCACACCGCACCATTCACCGGTCTGCGTGAACGTCGTCCAACGGTCGTCGGTGGTGACCGTCTTCGGTTGCCGCCCTTGGTTGTGCAAGGTGGTCGTAATGCGGACTCCTTGCCAGTGGTCGCGCAGAACGTACTCGTGTCGGCGGTATAGCCCATCGTTGGCGGCGGCCGTCAGGACAGTCTCGATGCGGGCTTCGCCACTCCCTCCAGCGTCCACCACCTTCACCCAAGAGACCTGTCCCTGTTGGCTGGCAGGGGCGAACACAGTGATCTGGTCGTTCATCGCGCGCCGCAGAGTCAAATCGAAGAGGCAGCCGGGCGTCACGCCGTTGGCGCCGTAGAAGGTGCTCATGTTGGCGCGGCGCAAAGGGAGGTTGCCCGCCACCACGGCGGTCACCACGTCGTTGCGCAGGATCAGATCCCCCACAATCCCATCGGCTTCCTTGCCGCCTGGCAACTGGTCGGTCTGCCCTGGCCCCACCTCGAAGGCCTCCGGCCCAGCGAACGCGGTTGCCATCAGGATCAGGTAGACCACCAAAGCCTTGGCCCCGCGCGAGCCGAGCCGGTCTAGGTCGAGTGTAGCCAGATTGGAATGCATGCAGGGAGATTAGGTCTGATGCTGAGACTTATCAAGTGTCACGTTCGTACGCGGCCCGTCACGACAGCGGTTGGGCCGCCTCAAGCGTCACCGGGGCGCTGCCAGGCCCCGGCAGGGTCCTAGGCGACCGGGTCACTCCGGGGCAAGCCAGACCTTAAGCCGATAGAAGACCGGGGCACGGTCGGGACGGAACAGCTCGAAGCGAACGACCGAGGTCCCAGGGGCGCGCGCCGGCGAGCCGACCGCCTGCCAGGGCGAGTCGAAGCCGAGCCGCCGCTCGATCGAGTAGAAGCGCACGCCGTCGGCGGGGTCGGCCGGCTGTACCAGAGGGGCGGTCGAGCTCAACTGGACACCCGCGGCGAGCGGCGTGACCCTCAGCCGCAACATACTGCGCGCCTCGTGGGGATCGGTGCCCGCCACGTACTCCTGGCGGGTGGTCAGACCATCGCCGTCGGGGTCGAGCCCGGCGTCCCTGGGGTCCTCCGGCGCCAAGCCCTGCACCAGCTCCCATTCATCGGGCAGGCCGTCGCCATCGCGATCCCGGGTGTTGCCACGCGAGCCTGGCGAGCCATACACCTGCTCGCTCTGCCGCCACCCCGCAGGCTGGCTGGCCAGCTCCGGCGGCGCGAGCGGGTCCGCCCACACCAGCGAAAAACCGGCGCCGTCGGTGGCAGGATACCAGTCATCTTGGTGGAGGCACTGATAGACCAACCCGAGCCAGGTGTCCCACAACTCGAGCCGGCCGGCACGATTGGACAAGCTGCCTCGGAACTGGCCTGCGACCCGGATGCGGGTGTCCGGATAGCGCTGGCGGAAGCAGGCCAGATCCTCGACCAGCACCACGCGTTCTCCCGGCGCCAGACTGCCGACCGCCCCCTGGCGAAAGGCGAAGTCGACTCCGCCCCCGAGCTCGAGGGTGGTCAAATCGAGCGACACTCGCCCCAGGTTGGCCAACTCGACAAAATCAAAGACGGAGCCGCCAGCGGCATGGTACATCACCTCGGTGATGCGCAGCGCCCCAGCTAAGTCGGGCGGAGACGCGGGTGGACCGGCCACAAACTCGACTGGCGCCGACCAATGACTCCAGAACCCGAGCGTGTCCCGGACCTTGGCCCGCACGCGGTACGTGCGCGCGGGATGGAACTGCCGACCCGGAAGGGCGTGTTGGTCTGCCCAGACCGGCAGTTCGGCTGATTCCCATACGCTTCGCCACTCGCTGGGGACCCAAGCCGGCGGCTGCTCCCCCGAGCGACTGGGGGACGCGACCTCGGCTACGCGCCAGCGCACGGCCCCAAAACTGTGGTTGCCCTGCGGGTCACGGAAGGGGCTCAACTCGAAGATCAACTGATCGACCGGATAGCCAGATGGCCCAACGTAGCCGATCAGCGGGGTCTCGGGCATCTGCCCGGCCTCATGCTCCTCCGCGGCCCGACTGTCGAGATAGGCCCCTTGGCCGCCGGCGGGGATATGCAAGCCGTTGGTGCCCTCCCAACCGATGAAGGCAAAGTTCTTCATGTCTTGGACCTTGGCGTCCAGCGACCCGTAATCGAACCCGTTCGGTGCGCCCGACCAGCGGTCGTTATCGGCCCAGCTCAACTCGCGTATCGAAGCGGCCAGCTCATCGAGCATCGGTTCGATCGCCTCGGGCCGCCACAACAGGTCGCGGAACTCGCGTAGCGCAGCCCGCATCTCGCGTCGCAGCACCGGGTGTCCCGTCGTGTTGGTGGCGCCGTAGGCGGCGGCCTTAAAAAGGCCGAACGGAGCGTACCATCCCGGTCCCCAGGAGAGGTCCGAGTCCCAGGGCAAGAACCAGAGCTGGCCGAACGGGGTCTCGTGGCTGGGCGCGAAAAACCAAGCCTGATTCTTCAAATGGCTCGGCTCGATCCCGAAGTCCCAGTGGCGCACCGCCTCCGCCACCGCGTTGAAGCGGTACCAACGATCCCAGTCCCCGTGCGCGCGCAGCCAGGCCTCGGGCTGGCAGGCGTTGAAGTGGCGCAGCGCGTTCTGGAAATCCGCATCGTCCCGGACGGAAAGTCGGCCTTGGTGCCGCTTGAGGTCGTTGCCATCCCGGATGTAGGCCTTGAGTTTATAGAGGTTCCCGTCCGGAAGCTGCCGCGCCTCGATAAAGGCGGCGTCGTAGTCTTCCATCGCCAAATACAACCCCCAGAAATCACCCGCATACTGCCCCTCCGGCCCGCTCGGGGCTTCGGCCGGGCCATCCACCACCCGCAAGTGGACATAGTGTGTCTTGGGGTTCGGCACCCCCACTAACTCCCAGAGCCGGGAATTCATCGTCTCGACCAAACCAAAATTGCTGGTGCCAAAGATGTCCACCATCATCCCCAGGTTCAACGACCGCCACCGCTCCGGATAGGGGCGCCCCGCGTCGTCCCGAGCCTGAAAGCGGTGTCCCGGGTGAAACCGGAACCGCAGGGCGCGCTTGCCGGGGAACATGTAACGGGTATTGGCCTGGCGCAGCCGATACCGCACGTGGTCGTAGACCGCATCTTCATAAACGACAGCGCCCTCCCAGTTGAAGGCGTCATAGGCAGGGTGATAGTCGTTGGGATGGACCCGCCATTGCGGGATCCGCAACGCCGGATCGTAGGCGTGCGCCTCCAGCCAGTCCGCTTCCCGCGTCAGCACATGATAGACCGCCACCGAACTCATCGCCTCGCTCGTGTACTCATGGCCGAGGCCTTCCGGATGCACCGTTCGCAGCTCGGGACGATAGCCCGGAACGCCGTCGTAAATGAACGCGGCGAAGTTCAGTGAACCATCGTCCGGATACGGCACCTGGACCGTCTGCGGCGGCAAACCCGCATCCGCGGCCGTGATCCGATACCGCAGGAGGACGCGCGCCCCCTGGCCCGGCAAAACCACCGTGTAAATGGCGTCGTTCGCCCGGACATCCCCGCGGCGGCCGTCATCTGTCATGGGCACTTCCACCCAGTTGCGCGGGTCTTCGAAGGCCGGGTTCGGCTCTGGCAGAGTCTCCGGTGCCGCCAGTAAGGTGTCGTGCGGCACTGGCAGAAAGGCCGGCACATACCCCCCGGGAACCACCACTTGGTAGTGGAGCTTGACCGACTTGACGCCCTCAGGGTCGGTCACCTTCGCCGTCACGACCACCACTTCGCCGTCACGCGGGCGCGTCGGGGAGTGCGTCACCTGCCGGATCTGCGGCGGGGCCCGTTCCGCATAGACCGAATTGCGCGCACCCGGGGTCGGAACGGCCGCCGCCGCCGGCGTCAACAACTCGAGATCGAACGAGAACGCCTCGCTGTCCAGCGCCGCCGCCAGCGCATGCACCGCGACGACGTTCGTTCCCGGCACCACGTACTGCGCCGCGCTACCCGCGAGCTCGTACTCCTCCCAACCCAGCGGATGGGCTGGCGCGCCGGATACGTCAGAAAACGCGCGCGCGCCATCGCCCACATGCCGCCGACACACCTCGGCCCCGTTCAGCCAGATGATGTAGCTGTGGTCGGTGTACACTCGGAGCCGCAAGCGAGGCAAAGACCCCGGCGCGGTGACCTGGAACCGCTTGCGCAAGTACACCGAGGAGTACCCGCCGCGCATGTCCGACAGTTCGGTCAGATCGTTTCGACCGCCGTGCCCGATGCTCAGTTGGCCCGTCTCCCAGCTCGCGTCTTCTACGAACTCCGCCAGCCGCCAAATCTCCCCGGGCACCGAAGGTTCCGACCAGCCCTTGCGATAACGCCAGTCCACAGCCCGAGCTCGAATATGCCGAATCGGCTTGACCGGCCAACCGCTCTGGCTCGCCGGGACCCGCGAAACTCGCCAACTACCCCCCAGGTCGTTGTCCAAGGTCGGATGGATCAATTCCATCGAGCCGCCTTGCCCTGCCGAACCCGTCGGCCACGGAAACCCCACCCCGTACTCGACTTCGTCTTGCACCGTCCCCGCCGGGTCTCGCAACACCACCCGATCCCCGTCGTTCGACAATCGGCCGGAGAATGGCCCCAGGGCGGTTACGCCGTATTCCGCGTGCAGACAACTCGGATCCTCGGCGATGACGAGATAACCGTCTGGCGGCAGTGCGGTGCCTGGCGGGATTTGGTAGAAAATCCCCTCGGAGAGAAACCAACCGCTCAGGTCCAGGTTGTCCCGACCCGAATTGTGGAGTTCTACAAACTCGCAGCGCAGCGTGTCCTCCCCCGGCTCGTAGTGGATCTCGTTGATGACCACTTGAGCGCCCACGCTCGCACTGGCGATCAACCCCAAACCCAAACCCACCCAACCCAAGCTCAACCCGCTATGTCGCCACCGTGCCATTGGACAAAACTGCCCTGTCGTTGAAATCCCAACTCGCAGGTTACAAAACTCAGACCCAAGACCCAGACCGAAACGCTCGTCACCCCAACGTCGTGAAGCAACTGAAAGTCGAAGCTTAGCCAGGCAGCACCGGTGGGTCAACGCCACACTCCGCTCGCTTCGCTCCGTCCCCCCCTCCTCCTTTCGTCTCTTCTCCGCTCCGCGGCGGCCCCAGTCGGCCGCCGTTCGTGCCTTTCGTTTGCAGCCCATAAGGCTGCCAGTCCAGCCGGTGCAAGTCCGGCGATGGTAAATGACGATGAGCCATCCAGTCATAACCGACACGGGAAGGGGCGACCCGACCCGTGTAAGCTCGGTTGTAA
>VHCO01000130.1 GCA_016871715.1 Verrucomicrobiota bacterium | reverse complement strand
CCAACCCCGCTCCGAGACGCTCCCGCACTTCCGCCCGTGTACAAACTCAACAACCCCGACCGTGCCGTCGCATCTCCAGCCACCGCCGCCGCGTACCCACAGTGCCGGTAATCCTTCGGATCCTCCACCAATCCCGCCCGCACCGCGTTCAAGTCGATGTACGCCGACACCGTCTCCAGCACCCCCGATTCATCCTCGACCAGCACACTCCGAAACCGCTCCGCCCACAACGTCCCAAACCGCTGATGCCGTATGTTGTACCACTTGCTGAACCGTTGCTTGAACGCCTTCATGAACTCCGACACATCCCCCATCCGCGCCAGCATCCGTTCCCGAATGTCCGCGTCCACCCGACCATGGTCGTGCAGCCCCTTCTCGGCCTCGTAGAAACAACCGGGGGGCCCGATGAGCTCAGGGACGCATGGGCAAGAGAATCCTCCCGTAACGTCAGGTGCGCCGAGCGCCGAGGGACCGCGCGCCATCTACCGCGACTCGAACCTAATCGAATGGTAAGCACTCTCTCCGACGCCAACAACCCCAACGCCCCAAGAGTCTAAATGAGATCACTGTGGTGGAGGTGGAAGTTCGCGGAAAAACGGTTTGAAATCCGCGGGGCATTCGCCATCATCCGGTCTCATGTTCAACGGTGTGTTTCACGTCCCCCAACCCGTCAGCGAACCGGTCCTGAATTATGCGCCTGGGAGTCCGGAGCGGACGCAACTCAAGCAGACCCTCGATCAGATGCGCGGCACACAGGTCGAGGTGCCCCTGATCATCGGGGGCCAAGAAGTCCGCAGTGGCGAGACCGCCAAGATGGTCTGTCCACATGACCGCGGGCAGGTGCTGGGCGTGTATCATCAGGGGGAGGCGGCTCACGTGCACCGAGCCATCGACGCCGCCAACGCCGCTAAGGCCGAGTGGTCGACGATGCCCTGGGACTCGCGGGCGATTGTCCTGCTCAAGGCAGCAGCGTTGCTGGCGGGCAAGTACCGGCAGGTTCTCAACGCGGCGACCATGCTGAACATGAGCAAGACCGCCCATCAAGCCGAGATCGACTCGGCCTGTGAGCTCATCGATTTCTGGCGGTTCAACCCGCACTTCATGCGGATGGTGTACGAGGACCAGCCGCTTTCGACCCCGCAGGCGCAGAACTATATGGAACATCGGCCGCTGGAGGGTTTTGTCTTGGCGTTGAGTCCGTTCAACTTCACGTCGATCGCGGGAAATTTGCCGACGGCACCTGCGCTCATGGGCAACACGGTGGTTTGGAAGCCGGCTTCGAGCGCGGTGTTGCCGGCGTATTACATCATGAAAGTGCTCGAGGAAGCGGGGATGCCGCCTGGGGTGATCAACCTGGTGCCCGGGCCGGGGCCCGTCATTGCGCCACCGGCGCTCAACCACTTGGACTTGGGCGGCATCCACTTCACGGGCAGCACCTACGTCTTCTCGACGATCTGGCTGGCGGTCGGCTCGGACATCCGCAAGTACTTCAGCTACCCGCGGATTGTGGGGGAGACGGGCGGGAAAGACTTCATTTTCGCACACGCAAGCGCGGATCTGGCGGCCTTGACCGCGGGGATTGTGCGCGGGGCCTTCGAGTATCAGGGCCAAAAGTGCTCGGCGTGCTCGCGGGTCTACGTGCCGGACTCGAGATGGCCCGAGTTGCGGGAGCGGTTGCTGGGCGAGATCGGTCAGATCCGGATGGGCGACGTGTGCGACTTCCGCAATTTCATGGGGGCAGTCATCGATGGCCAGGCGTTTGCGTCCATCGCCGCGTATTTGGACTACGCGCGGCAGAGTCCAGACCTCGAGATTCTCAGCGGCGGCGGTGCGGAGGATCGGCGCGGCTATTTCATCGAGCCGACGTTGGTGTTGAGTCGCGACCCTCGCTCCAAGCTGATGTGCGAGGAGATCTTCGGCCCGGTTCTGACGGTCTATGTCTACAAAGAGCAGGAGTACGGGGCGGCGCTCGAGTTGTGCAACAGGACCTCGCCGTACGCGCTGACCGGCGCGATCTTCGCCCAAGACCGACGCGCCATCGTGCAAGCCATGAACACCCTTCGTCATGCCGCGGGCAACTTCTACGTCAACGACAAACCCACCGGGGCGGTGGTTGGGCAACAGCCCTTCGGGGGCGCGCGCGCTTCAGGCACGAACGACAAGGCGGGGAGTTGGCTGAACCTCGAGCGGTGGGTATCGCCGCGCACCATCAAGGAGACGTTCCTGCCGCCGCAGGACTTTCGCTACCCTTACATGGCCGCGGAGTGAGGCCGCACCGCGGCTACCAGGTTCGCCCGGGGGGCGCCAGTCCAGGTAGCGGACCCGTGCCGCGTCACGCTGGCGCTCGCGCCCCGTGCTGCCGTAGATGTCCGCCAGCGCTCGGTGGGCGTGGGCTGCCTGCGGATCCAAGGCCGCGAGGGCTTCGAACGCGGCCTCGGCTTCGTCGACTCGCCCGAAGGCCAGCGCCAACTGGCCGAAGTGTGCGAGCACGCGTCGATCGCGCGGAAATGCCTTCACGGCAGCTTCCGCTCCGGGCAACGCCTCGGCCCAACGCCCCGCCTCGGCGAGGATCCTGGACTGGGTGAACCGCGCCAGCAGGTTGTCCGGCTCGAGTGCGAGGACCTCGCTCACCAGCGCCAAGGCACGGTGTAGCACGTCCTCACGCGCTCCGGGGCCGGGTTGGGTCAGCATGGCATTCGCGGCTTCGACCAGGTGCTCGAGTTCCTCGGGGGCGAGTTGGCGGGCAACCAGAAATCCCTCAACCGCCTCGGCGGCCATCCCCTCGGCTAGGAGCGCGCGACCCAGGTCGCGCCAGGCCAAGGCCGCGGCCTGTCGATCAAGGCGATCCGCTTCGGTGGACTGAGGTTCGGCCGTACCCGAGGCTCGACGGACCTCGATCAGGTCCCTGAGTTGGGTCGGGAACGCGTGGCCGATGCCCCGATTGGCCACCACCACGTCTACTACGCACGTCCCCTGCCGGTCAGGCTCCAACTGGTTGGCCCCTCCTTCGGGGAGCCACTGGCGCGCCCCGGTGTCCGGATCGACGCTGAAAAGGCTCAGGCGCAGCAGCCCGTTCGTCAGGAACCGGGCAACTTCGCGCGCCTGTTGCGACGTCGCGCCCTCGAACCCCGGCACGGCCATGTTGCCGCCCAGCCAACGATGCGACGCCAGCTTCCGGTTCGCGGTTCCGCGCTCCGGCGTAACCGCCCATCGGGCCATATGACACGATTGGCAGCCCGAGCGACTGGCCGCCCCGGGCACCAGGCTCTGGCCGGAGTACGACGACTGCTGCCATTCGTCATAGGTCGAGAAGTCTCGCATGGGCCGTGTGCCGGTGAGCGGCGTGGGTAGGTTGCCTTTGTGGCAGGCCGCGCAGAACTCGGAGGTCTGCAAGACTGGAGCCAGCATGGCGCGCCGGTGGCTCGGCAGGTCGGCCAGGACCTCCTCGTCTGTGGCGCCAGTCGCGGGGTCGCCGCCCTCCCGGTCCAGCAACGAGGGCCGCCGTAGGACGTAGCTCCCGGTTCCGTCGGTCGTGACCGCGGTGATCGAATGGCAAACGATGCAGGAGATCCCCTCCGCTTCAAGCAGCCCGGGGAGGCGCTCTCCGCGTTGCACCGTCCCCGTCAGCACGGCCATCGGACTATGGCAACCCTGGCAATGGGCGGTGACCGCCACGCCGGCCTCGGCCTCGAGTAAAGCCACGCTTTCCCGATAAAACGGTTCCGTGGCCGACCAACGGTGCACGGATTCCCGCCACTGCGCGTGGACGGTCTCATGGCAATGCGCACAACGAGCGGCCGAAATGTAATCCTCGATGGCAAACGGAGCCGCTCCCTCCGTGCGCGCGTTCGTCAGCTCCTGCCAACCCGCCGCGAGCGTTGCGACGGTCTGTCCACGTACCGGGGCAGAGCTCGACGGTTCACCTGGGACGGTTGCCGCAGGCGCACCCGTCGCAGCCATCAACCCCATAGCAGGCACCACCACCCCAACGAGCCAAGGACGCCAATCCATCACGTCTCGTTATATTTACCCTTTAACTCCCTTAAGTAGGTCCCCGAGGTGCGTTGCGGTCAAGCCCAATTCCTCGATGCGCTTCAAACCCTCAAACCGCCTGCCTGGCTCGGCGTTGGGAGCTGATTCAAGACGGCGAAAGGCGGAAGAGTGACCGGCCAAATCGACTTCATCGGCGCGGCGACAATGCCCCAGCCGAGCACGGGCAGTTTGGACTTTGATGGGGCGCGTTCGATCCGTACACTGCCGCTCGTTTTAGACAAGCGCATGCAGACCAGCGTTGCTTCCCCTTCCCTGTTGGTCCGGATGACCGGCATTGGCAAGCGGTTCGGTCCGGTGCAGGTGCTGGACGGTGTGGACCTCGAGATCTACGGGGGCGAAGTGCTCATTTTGGCAGGCGAGAACGGGGCAGGTAAGAGCACGCTGATCAAGATCCTTGGCGGGGTGCACACGGAGTTCACCGGGAGGATCGAGATGTTCGGGAGGGAGGTGCGCCCGAGTTCGCCGCTGGCAGCAAACGCACTAGGGGTCGCCGTGATTTACCAGGAGCTTTCCTTGGTGCCGTCCATGACCGTGGCGGACAACATCTTCTTGGGCCGGTCTCTAACGCGGGCTGGGTGGGTCGACGACCGCGCCCAGCGCAGGCAGGCGCAACGGTTGCTGGACCAGTTGGGGATCCAACTCGATGTCACCCAGCGGGTGGGAGGCCTCTCCATCGCGCAGCAACAACTCACCGAGATTGCCAAGGCGCTCGCACAACAGACCAAGGTCCTGGTCATGGACGAACCCACCAGCGCCCTAAGCGCGCCGGAGGTCGAGAAGCTGTTCGGTCTCATACGCGATCTCAAACAGCGCGGTTGCGGCCTCGTTTACATCACCCACAAAATGGAAGAAATCCAACGCGTGGCGGACCGGATCACAGTCCTGCGCGACGGCCGACAGGTTGGCACCGCCCCGGCCGCAGAGCTGCCACCCGCCCGATTGATCCAGTGGATGGTGGGGCGAGAGCTGGGCGATCAGTTTCCAAGGCACGCAGCCCAGACCGGCGCCGACCGGTTAGAGCTGGACCGGTTCTCGGTCTTGACCGGGCGCCAAGCGGGGCGTTGGGTGGTCGAGGACATTACCCTCCGCGTGCGCGCGGGTGAGATTGTGGGGATTGGCGGGCTGCAAGGGTCGGGGGCCAGTGAGTTGTTGCTGGGCCTGTTCGGCGCGCACGGCCGGCGGGTGGCTGGCCAGGCACGACTGAACGGCCGCCCCTTACGGATCCGTTCGCCTCGGGTGGCGATCGATCAGGGCGTCGCCTTGCTCACCAACGACCGTAAAGCCACCGGGCTGATCCTGCCCCTCTCGGTTCTGGCGAACGTCACGTTGGCCGATCTACCCCGACTCGCCCCGGGCGGTTGGCGCCGGCCGCAGCGTGAACGGGTGGCCGTGGAGGGGTTGAGCCGGCAGTTGTCGCTGCGTGCCGCCTCGCTCGAGATGGAGGTTGGCTGGTTGTCCGGAGGGAACCAGCAGAAGGTGGCGCTGGCGAAGTGGCTGCAGACTGGGCCGCAACTGTTGCTCCTGGACGAACCCACGCGGGGCATCGACGTCGGCGCCAAACGAGAGGTCTACCAGCTCATGAACACCCTCACCGCCCAGGGCATTGCGATTCTGCTGATCACATCCGAGTTGCCCGAGTTGCTCGCCCTGAGCGATCGCATCGTGGTGCTGCACCGTGGGCGGTTCACGGCCGCATTCTCGCGCCAGGAAGCGACGGCCGAGCGGGTCCTGGCAGCCGCCATGGGCAAATCCACCGGGTCCACGGAGGCAACCACATGAGGGTTACGGAACCGTCCGCTTCGCCGAGTGCGTGGGTGCGCCTGTGGGCCAACCCTGCTAGCCGAGCGCTGTTGGCCTTGGGCTTGGTCTTGATCCTGGGGTGCGTCTTCCACGCGGACCAAGCCTTCTTTCGGCTCGGGACACACCGCGACGCGCTACGGCAGGCGTCGGTGTTTGGCCTCTTGGCGTGCGGCATGACGCTGGTGATTATTGGCGGAGGGATTGACTTGGCGGTGGGCAGCGTGCTCGCCTTTGTGGCGGTCGCCTTCTCGCTGATGAGCATTCATTGGGGCTGGCCTCCGTGGTTCTCGGTGCCGGCCTGCCTGTTGCTCGGCGCCGCCTGCGGTGGCGTGTCGGGCGGTGTCACCGCCTGGTTCCGTGTGCAACCGTTCATCGCCACGCTCGCCATGATGGTCTTTGCCCGCGGCTTGGCCAAGACCGCCTCCGGCGGCATGAAAGTCTCGACGGCGGTAAAGGACGCTGAGGGGACTTATCGCTACGTCGAGGTGCCAGGCGTGTTCCGGTTCATCGATAGTCGGATCTTGGACGGGAACGTGGCAGTGGTGACGTTGATCTTCGTGGTCTGCGCGGCGCTGGTGTGGGTGCTGTTGGCGCGTCATCGGTGGGGACGGGAGCTCTACGCGCTCGGGGGGAACGAGGAGGCGGCCCGGCTATCGGGCGTGCCGGTGCGCCAGGCCAAGCTGCTTTCGTACGTGGTGTGCGGAGTGTTGGCGGCGGTGGCTGGGATGTGTCAGGCCGCTCAGGAACAACAGGGCGACCCGGAGGCTGGGATCGGATACGAGCTGACGGCGATTGCGATTACGGTCATGGGCGGCACCACCTTGGCCGGCGGACGCGGGGGCATCGGGCTGACCTTGTTGGGCACCTTAACGATTGGGTACCTGGACAAAATCCTGAGCATCAATGCCGTGCCAGAGGCTACTCGATTGATGCTTACGGGCATCATCATTGTAGTGGCGGTCCTGGCGCAGCGACGCAGCCGCTAGCACGAGTCTGTAACCTGCCACCCGGCCGTTCCGTCTGGTGCGCCGGGTGCTGGTGAGTCATCGAGATGGACGAAGAGTCGGTGGAAGGGCGCGCCGCCCACGGCGCGCCGCGGCTTTGAATGTCCCCAGCGGTTTCCCGCGCGGAGAGGACCGCGCCCAGCCTGCCAACGGTTGTCCACCTCGGTTCTCACCGGGGCTTACCTAGATCGGGCTCACCTCGCCCGACTCCCTCAGAACACACAGAGAACACACAGTGCACGTACAGAAAGGTATCCGATGAAGCAGTTCACATCACGGTTAGGACTCGGTCTGGCCTTGGCGGGCTTGATCGCGCTTGGGGCGACAACCACGGCCGCCGAGCGCGCCGAACGCGCCCAACGGGCGCAACGCCCCGAACGCCCCGAACGCAGCCCCGGCGCGCAAGCGGAAGCGCGCGGACAACAGGGGTTCGAGCGGATGGCCGAGGCCCTCAAGCTCAGCGAGGAACAAAAGACCAAGTTCCGAGAAATCCTGCGCGGCCAAGCCGACAAGATGCGGGAGCTGCGCGACGTCACCGATCGCGCTGAGCGGCAGGAGAAGTCGCGCCAGATCCGCGAGGAAGCCGACAAGAAGATCGTAGCCCTGCTCAACGCGGAACAGAAGGAGACCTGGAAGAAGCTCCGCGAAGAGCGCGTCCAGCGCGCCCCAGGTCAACCGGGGGCACCCCGTCGTGAAGGGGCTCCGCGCCCCGGCGCCCAACGCGGCCAGCGCAACCCGTAGCCTCCACGCGGCCAGCCACACGCGGGACGGCCACGGCCGTCCCGTGACGGTTTCTTACGCGGAATCCGAGGTGCGCCCCGTGTAGCGGATCTCGCGCACGGGGATCTTGCCCGCCACGACCTGGAGGAAGGGCTTTCCGTCACGAACCCCCACCGTGCCGTAGCCAGTCGCCGTGGCGAGGAAGGCGCGGAAGTCGCCGCCGAGGGTTGGGGCGAGATGGAGCACTTGGTCGAGGGCGTCGTAGCGAGCGCCGGTGAGGCCCTGGAGCAGGCCATAGGACGACATGGCGCGCGCGTACCAGTGGCCGCACTCGTACTCGTTGAAGGGGTTGCGCCGCCGACCGTCGTAACGGTCGCGGCACACCCGCACGATCTCGAGCCCTTCCTCGACGGCGCCCAAGAGCATTAGGTGCGAGGCCACTTGGTATTCGATGCCAGTCCAGACCTCGTTCGAGTAGACAAACGGCAAGGACAGCTCCCCTCCCTTCGGCCACGAACAGAGCAACAGCCCGCCTTCGGCCCCGCAAGCAAAGGTCGGCCGTTGCGGGTTGGCGTGAGCGGTCAAGTCCTGCTTGAGATTGTGCTTATGGACGGCTTTCAGGTGGCCGAGCACCTTGTCCGGATCCAGCACATGCCCCACACCGCACACCAGGGCCAGCCAAGCCCCGAGTACCCCGTCGGCCAGACAGCCGGTCCCGTACTGATACTTCGGGCCCTCCTGCTCGAGCAGGGCCCGCGCCTCGGGTGAATACGCCCCGCCAAAGCTGGGCACCTCGAGGGGGTTCTTCGCCTTGAGCCGTTTCCACTCGATCTTCTGAACGAAGTACTCGCCATCCCACAGCTCGGTCTCCATTAACAACCGGCCTTTGGCCAGCAGCTCCGCGTAGCCCCCAACCTCTTCGCCTAAGGCGCGGCCCATGTCGACCGCCGCTCGCAGGGCGCCCAAGTAGAAACTGGTGCACATGCCATCGGGGCCCCAAAACTCGATGTCGTAGGTGTTATGGTGCGGCTCTTCCAGCCAGCCCTTGCGCTCCGGATCCCAGCTCTCGATGCAGTAGTCCAGACTGGCGCGCACCCTCGGCCAGAGGCCGCGCAACCACTCGGTGTCGCCGCCGATCCGCCAGTCGCGATGCACCTTCAGGACGCCCCCCAATTGCCCATCGGCGGCGGCGTGGAAGTCATGCTGCAGCGGGCGAATGGGCAAGGCGCTGCGAAACTGCTGGTGCCCGCGTTCATCTTGCGAAGGACCGAACTCGGTCTCACGCAGCGTCCGTTCCAGGGCGGGGAACAGGTGCGGCAGGGCTTGAGCATAGTTCCAGACGTGGGTGCAGGTCCCGTGACAGCAGCCGGAGTTGTCGCTGCAGCCCTCCCAGCACCATAACCTGCCGTCAGCCTGTCGCATGACCGTGGGCGACTTGAGGATGGTCAGGTTAGCCGCCACCGCCTCGAGCACTTCAGGCGGCAGCGTGCTGTCATAGAAACAATCGCGGAACCGTTTGGCCTGGGTCCGCAGCTCCTCGTACCGCTCCCGCCAGTGCGCGCTCACCTCCTCGATGTTGGCGAACCGGCCGGCGTACCACGGCTTGTGCGCCGTGGCGCTAGAGGCGCCCTCGGGATCCTTGCCGAAACGCAAGTTGGTCGTGCCCACGTGCCAGGCCAACCGCAACGCCACCGTGCGACTCGCCCCCGGCGCCAACGTGAACGGCACAAACAAACTCGCCCCCGGCGCCGGCCCGCCTTCGGTCACCGGCGGCCGCTCGATGCAGGCTCCTTGTTGGACCTCTTTCCAAGTCATGGTGAGCGCGTCCCACCAGCCGCCTCGGAACCAGGCGTGGTTCACCTTCACTGCCGGATCGCTCACCGCAGCGCAAAAGGCCCCTTCCTCCCAAGCCTTGTCCTTGGCCCCCGCTCCCCATAACACAAAGCCGCCCGGCGCCGGCTTGATTCCCTGGCTATTGCCTCCCAACACCATGAAATTCTTGGCGTGGAAAGAAAACACCGCCTCGACGGGCGACTTGGTCCGATTCGTGAACCGATACTCGACGGCGGCCACCGGCAGACTCGAGTGGTCGGCATCCCCAGGCTCGAATGGGCTCCAGCCCGTCACCTCGACCGCCAGCGCCACCGCAGGGTCGATGAGCTTCACCGTGGCAAACGGGAACCGCGCCGTAAACGCTGCCCGCCGGAAGCGGGGTAAACCAAAGGCGGTCCCGGCCGCGCCGTTACCAGCCCCCGGCGCCCCGAACAATTTCCAGGCCGGTACCGGCCCCTCGAGGACGCGCGCCACATTCGGGCTGCCTTTGACGCATAGGGCGGCAAAGGTCATCGGTTCGTTGAAAACCTCCGGCTTGTTCCTCAACGAGAAGTGCGAAAGCGCGCCGGTGCCCTCCAGGCACACCATGCCCGCCCCCAACCCGCCCAACGGGAACGCGACCCGATTGAGCCGCGCCCCGCTGTACTCGCCGTTATACTTCGACTTGGCCGGCGCGGGAGCGGGCTTTGCCGGAGGCGGGGTGGGCGACTCCGCGGGGGCCGCGGCGCCTCCCGCGCCCAGCGCCCCGAGCGACGCGGCAGACAGCCTGATGAATTCACGGCGCGGCAACGTGTTGGATGAAGCGGGTTCATTGGTCATGTGATGAATTGAACAAAGGTGATTCGATGCCGGATCAGCCCGCCGCAGCGCCGCCGCCTAGGCCGGCGCCTACCGACAGCGGTTCCAGGGAGATGTCCACCAGCAAATCGGCGGCGATCAGCTCGAGTTCCGCCCGCAGCGCTGCCACATCGCACGCCTCCGGCAGGTGCAGCGTGGCCTTGGCCTTGAACAAATGCTCGCCGGACATCGGCGCGCTCGTACACTCCGTAGCCAGTTCCTCGACATTGACCCGGTGCTGCGCCAACACCCCAGAAATCTGCCGCACAATGCCCGGTCGGTCCTGGCCGACAAACTCGATCGTTGCCAACCCTTGCTCTTGCTCCGGCCGCGCCGTGCGGGAGCGATCCGGCCGGACCAGGGCCTGCAAACCCTGAGCGCCCAAGCCCGCCAGGGCCTGTTCGAGGGCCACCGCCCTTTCTGCCGGCACGTGCACCCGCAGGATGCCAGCGAACTCACCCCCCAACCGGCACATCCGGCTCTCGAGCCAGTTGCCTCCGTGCTCGGCCACGATCCGGGCGACCAACTCGACCAAACCCGGCCGATCCGCCCCCAAAACCGTCATCACCAGTGGGATCTGCATCGCCTCCTGGTAGGCCGAAAGCGCGTGCGTGGCAAGCCCGTTTGTAGTCCGTTTGCAGCCCCGCGGACAAGCCTGCAACCAGCCGCTCGAATCCTTAGCGAGACGCTTGCCGCGTGCTGGGTTAGGTCAAATCCGGCAGGCGCCTTGCAGAACCCGGGTGATTAGATCCGTTGGGTGAACGTGACCGTCCGCGCTCCACTTCGCCAAGGACTCGAGCCATCCGCAAGACAGCCGTCCGTAAGCCCTCCGTAAGCCACTTGCGAACGGGCAGCCCCATGCTATTGTGGCGCCCGCAAACCGTCGGGGGGGACCACCGTTCGCGGGTCCGAACGGTGCCGGTGAGATCACGATCAGCATGCGGCGGAGCCCGTTCCCCAGCTTTGTCCGTGACGGCCCGGGGCCGAACTAACCCTGGAGCAATAGAAACCAACACGCAAATGAACGCACCGTCCTCCGCCAGAAAAACCTGGCATTTCTTCCGCGCCGGCGGCTTCGACCAAGTCCACCTCCATGCCGGTGCAGACCTCGCCGCCCTCGATCGACTCGACCAGAAACTCTGGGTCGCGCTCGCCTGCCCCACCCGCGGCCTGGAATTCGACAGCCGTACCCTCGAACTGCTCGACACCGACAAAGACGGCCGGATCCGCGCCCCCGAGGTGATCGCCGCCTGCCAATGGGCGTGTCGCTGCCTCAAGAACCCAGACGACCTGCTCAAGGGCGCTGACGCGCTCCCGCTCACCGCCCTGAACGACGCCACGCCGGAAGGCAAACAACTCCTGGCTTCCGCACGCCAAATCCTCGTCAACCTCGGCAAACCCGAGGCCGCCACCCTCTCCGTCGCAGACACCGTCGACCCCGCCCGCATCTTCGCCCATACCCAGTTCAACGGCGATGGCATCGTGCCCGTCCAGGCGGCCGAAGATGCACCGACACGCGCCGTCCTAACCGACATCCTGAACTGCCTCGGCGCAGAGACCGACCGCAGCGGCCAACCGGGCGTTACGCGAGCCAAGGTCGATGCCTTCTTCACCGCCGCCCACGCCCATGTCCAGTGGCGGCAACAGGCCGAAACCGACCCGACGATACTGCCCTTGGGCGAGGCCACCGCCCGCGCCGCGGCCGCTTACCAAGCCGTCAAGCCGAAGGTCGACGACTACTTCACACGTGGCCGGCTCGCCGCCTTCGATGAACGCGCCCTCGCCGCGCTCAACCGGCCTGAGTCCGAATTCCTCGCCCTCGCCGCCAAGGAGTTGTCGAGCTCGGCAACCGAACTGGCCGGCTTCCCGCTGGCCCGGATCGAGCCGAACCGGCCCCTGCCCCTCACCGAGGGAGTGAATCCCGCCTGGGCTGACGCCCTCGCCACCTTGCGCGCCGAGGCGGTCCAACCGCTGTTGGGCGATCGAGCCGCGCTCAGTGCCGCCGATTGGCAGGCTCTCGGCGCCAGGCTCGCCCCGTACCAAAGCTGGATGGCAGCCAAGGCCGGCGCCGCCGTCGAACCCCTAGGCTTGCCCCGCCTGCGCGAGATCCTCGCAAGCAGAGCCCAGGAGACCATCGTCGCCCTGATCGCCCAAGACCAGGCCCGCGAACCCGAGGCCAACGCCATCGCCGCCGTCGAACGCTTGGTCCGCTACCACCGCGACCTCTACCAGTTGCTCAACAATTTCGTCGCCTTCCGGACCTTCTACGCGCGTCATGATCTCGCCATCTTCCAGGTCGGCACCCTCTATCTGGACCAACGCAGTTGCGAGTTGTGCCTCGCCGTGGATGACCCCGGCCGACATGCCGCCCTGGCCGGTCTCGCAGGCACCTACTTGGCCTACTGCGATTGCGTCCGCAAGAGCACCGGTGAGAAACGACAAATCGTGGCGGCCTTCACCGATGGCGACGCGGACAACCTCATGGTCGGTCGCAACGGCCTCTTCTACGACCGCCAAGGCCGCGACTGGGACGCGACGATCACCAAGATCGTCGACAACCCCATCAGCATCCGCCAAGCCTTCTGGGCCCCTTATAAGAAGTTCGTCCGGATGATCGAGGAGCAAGTCGCCAAGCGCGCCGCCGCCGCCGACGCCGCTTCCACCGCCAAGCTCGAAGGAGCCGCTACCGCCGTGGCGCAAGCCGACAAGCCCAAACCCGCTCCCGAACCAAAGAAGCTTGATGTCGGAGTCGTCGCCGCCCTCGGCGTCGGCGTGGGCGCCCTCGGAACGGCCGCAGGCTATTTCCTGGGCCTGTTCAAGGGCCTGAGCCCTTGGCAAGCCCCCTTGGTCATCCTCGGTCTCATGCTCCTGATCTCGACCCCCTCGATGGTCATCGCTTGGCTCAAGCTGCGCCGCCGCAACCTGGGTCCCATCCTCGACGCCAACGGCTGGGCCGTGAACGCAAAAGCCAAATTGAATGTCCCCTTCGGCCGCACCCTGACAGGCGTTGCCAAATTGCCGCCCGGCGCACGCCGCGACCTGGCCGATCCGTACCGCGAAAAGCCGAGTCCCTGGCCAAAACTGATCGTCTTGGCCTTGGTGCTGTGGCTGGCCTATACCGTGCTCGACCGCCGCGGTTACCTCCACCAATGGACCCAGGGCCGGTTCGGCCAACCCGCCGCCGCCACCACCGCACCACCCCAAGCTCCGTAGCGGTAGCGCCCACCCCGGCAAACGCCAACCCCAGTCAGTACAACAGGTAAGGCCGGCGCCGCGCCCGAAACGCCTCCTCGCCCGGCTTCCAGGCCGCGACAATCTCCTTTGCCGACTTACCCGCCTGCAGAGCGCGCCGGGTCTGATCCGTCCCGTTGACCTTGTCGAACATGTCGAACCGCCGCCCGGCCTTGACCGCCTCCGCAAACAAATCGCGCCCCCCCACCTTTCGCGCCATTTCCAGGCTGTAGAAATTGATCGCCACCAAGGGCGCCGCCGCCGGGTCGGTAACGCGGATTTGCGCCCCAGCCACCCGCTTGCCTCGATAGCCCCCTCCCCCCGCCGTGAAGTGCACCGGCTCAAACTTCAAGCCAGGCAGGCCGTACCCGTTGAGCTGGGCACAAGCCCGCTCCGCATCCAACCACGGCGCCGCCACACACTGGAACGGCATGTCCCGTCCCATGCTGATGGTCACGCCGCCGATCTCGCCCAACATCCCCGTGGCCACCAAGTACAGAACCGAATCGGCTCGGGGCACGTTGGGCGAAGTCGCCACCCAGGGCAACCCAGTGTCCCGCCAAGTCATGTCGCGTTTCCACCCCTTTAAAGGCACCACCGTCAGCTTGCACGCGTTGGTAATCCAGCCTTCGCCGTTGATCATCCGCGCCAGTTCGCCGCACGTCAGCCCATACACGTACGGAACCTCCCAGCGACCCACAAACGACCGAAACCGCGGGTTTAACATCGGCCCCTCGACGCGCAATCCCCCTAATGGATTCGGCCGATCCAGCACCACCACCTCGACCTCCGCACCCCCACACGCCTCCATCGCCTGGCCAAGTGTCGAAATGTACGTATACGAGCGCACCCCGGTGTCCTGCAAGTCGTACACCAACGCGTCGATCCCCTTGAGCATGGCGGAGGTGGGCTTGCGCACCGGCCCGGGACCGTAAAGCGAGAAGAGCGGCAGCCCGCTAGCCTGATCCACACCGTTGGTGAACTCCCTACCCGCAGGCAAGTCGCCCCGTAAACCGTGTTCGGGGGCGAACAACGCCACCAACTTCACCCCACGCGCACCTCGCAACACTTCAATCGTCGAGCGCCCCTGCCGATTCACCCCCGTCGGGTTGGTCAACAACCCCACCCGTTTCCCCGCCAACACGCGGAAGTTCTCCGCCACCAAAACCTCGTTCCCAAGACGCACCGGACTGTCGGCCCCAAACACTGGCAGCCCAACCAGCCCCATCACCAACGCAAGAAACCTCATCCTGGCCCCTACCCCTACCTCCGCCCACCCCCCCCCACGGCCCGCAACGGGCCGACCGTGCGCCAAGTGTTCGGGAGCATCTGTCCCGAGTCGAGTGCCCGTCGTCATGCGCCGCACGTTACCCAACCGTGCCAAGACGGAGCGAGGCTTTTTCGGACGCCCACCGCCTAGTCGCAAACGCTCACGGAAGTGCATCTTACCCAGCGTATCGGACCGCCCCGAGCTACCCAACCCACGCCTCATCGACCCCGGCCTCTAGCCTGGCCATGTCGGGTGTCTGCCCCCTCTCTCTTCGGTTCTAAGCGACAGCGCTAATACTGATGTTAATTCTCCAATCTCTTAGTAGTTGACACGCCCTGGCATCTCCTCCCGCGTCGGTCAACCGTCCAGGTGCCTTGTTAGTCTGCCAGTCTTGTAGTAGTTGACACGGCCGGACTGGCCCGCCCCAGCGGGACAGGAACGTCCGCACGCCAAGGAAATGGAGTTGCACCCGAGCGGCGAGAGCAAGAGCGGTGACACCACGGCTGTTGTTCCTGTCGCGGTTTTTCCTTGAGACGAACGGCTGGAGAGCCGATAACGGCGGCACTATGACTCGCACGCGTAGGTCCGATCGCCTCAGCCGGAGTCTGGCGCTGCTGACTGGCGCCGTCCTGGGATTGCCGCTGGTATTGCCCGCCGGAGCCGCTGACCAGTTCGTGGGCCACTGGGCACTGACCATCCCCGGGGGAGGCGCCGGTTGGCTAGGTGTTACCAAGGAGAACGGTTACTACGATGGCCGAATCCTCTGGGGCGGCGGCAGCGTGGTGCCCGTCTCGAGCGTCTTCTTCGACGAGGACGCCCTCTGCGTGACGCGGACCCGCGACGTCCGCCGCAAAGACGCCAACGACAAAGTGGTCCGCACCCAGCAGTTCACCGACCTCCTGATGGCCCGCCGCGAGGGCGACCATCTGAGCCTTATCCTGATGAGTCCGCGCGAGAACGGGCAAGGAATCCAGCGCGCCGAGTTCACTGGCAAATGGATACCCCCCCTGCCACCCAAGCCGGACCTGACCCAGGTGAGATTCGGCGAGGCCGTTGTGCTGTTCAACGGCAAGGATCTCACCGGCTGGCGTTTGGTCGAGCCCCGCGCCGCCAACGGCTGGAGCGCACAAGACGGCTCACTCATCAACCGGCCCGTACAGGAGGAAGGCAAGCCGCGCAAGCACTACGGCAACCTCCGCACCGAACGGGAGTTCGAGGATTTTAACCTCACCCTCGAAGTGAACGTGCCCAAGAGGGGCAACAGCGGCATCTACCTGCGCGGTATCTACGAAATCCAAGTCTCAGACTCGCACGGCCGCCCGCTCGACTCGCATAACATGGGCGGCGTCTATAGCCGGATCGCACCCTCGGTCAACGCCGAGAAACCCGCAGGCGAATGGCAGACCTTCGACATCACGCTCGTGGACCGGCACGTCACCGTGATCCTCAACGGCCGCAAGATCATCGATAACCAACCCTTGCTCGGTTGCACCGGCGGCGCCCTGTGGTCCGATCCGTTTCGCCCCGGCCCCATCTATCTCCAGGGCGACCACGAAGCGGTCGATTACCGCAACATTGTCCTGCGCCCAGTCGTCAAGTAACCCGGGCCCATTCCCATACCCCGGCGGCCCGCGTTGCCGCCAGCCTGGCTCCCGCGGATCGCCCGCACGCCGTGCGCCTCTCCAGCCAGGCAACCGTGAGACCTTGCCTGGTCTCCACTCGCTAGTCCCTGCCCCGACCCGATCGCCACTACAAAAAGCGATCTTCGAGAGCAATATCTGCGCGCCGGCTCCGTAGGAAGGGTGCGAATGACGGATCGCAGACAACGGCTGGCAGGCAAAACCGCGAGTGCGGTGGCAGATCGCCTCGGAGCCGTCCGCCTGCTCGATCCAACGAGTACTCCCACCCCCAGACCACACCCAGACAATGGGATGGGACCTTCCTAACATGAAACCAACACCAAACCTCCCGACCCAAAGCGCGCCTACGCGGCGCCGAACGCTCCACACGGCCTTGGCCGCCTGTCTAGTCGGCTTCGCCCTGCCCAACTCCGCCTGGACCCAAACCGATGACTTCGCCGACGGCAACGACGACGGCTGGACCCACTACGATCCGTTGAAGGGGGTCGGTGGCACCCCGGCCACCTTCGAGGTGGCCAGCGGCGCCTACCGCATCCACGCCCCTCCGACGCCCAACCCGGCCTACGGCCCCGCCCGCGCGGGCGTCTATCGGCCCGAGATCTACACCGACTTCACCGTCGCGGTGGATGTGCTGAGCCGGGACAACGCCAATCAAAACCAGTTCGGGGTGGCCGGTCGATTAAACCAACTAGGCCTCGGTCGAACCGGCGGTTACTTGTTCTCCTACCGAGCGGAGCAGAATTGGCTAGCCCTCATGAGCCTGCGCAACGAAGGGGGCTATACCCTCGACCAGCGGCTCGGGCTAGTCTTGGACCCGACCCACCAGTACCGCATGGTCTTGACCGGTGTGGGCGAACGGCTCGAGGCCAAACTCTACGATCTGGCAAGCCCGGACACACCTCTCCAGACGCTCACGGCCTACGACTGTTACCACCCCAGCGGTCATTCGGGTCTGATCGTCGTCACCTACAAGGCCGGCGCCGCTGCCGATGTGACCTTCGACAACTACGCGGCCAGCGTCGGCAGCGGGTTGCCGCCCAAACCGACCTTGCCCCCAGACTCGCCCGTGCGGTTTCTGACCGAGCAGAGCTATGGGACCGGCCTGTTTCCAGGCTGGATCGACCGAGGCGACTTCAACGGCGACGGCGCCCCGGACCTGGTTGTCCCCAACAACAGATCGAGCAGCGTGAGCGTGTTCTTGAACAAAGGCGATGGCCGCTTCTACCCCAAAGCGGATTACGCCACCGGCACAGGCTCGACGTTCGTCAAGGTGGCGGACCTCAACAAGGACGGCACACCCGATCTCGCCGTGGCCAACGCCAGCACCACCACCGTCAGCGTCCTCATCGGTCAGGGCGACGGCTCGTTCCTGCCCAAGACTGACTACGAATCCGGCGCCCGGCCCTATTCGATCGCCGCCGGTGATCTCAACCAAGACGGACATCCAGACCTAGTGGTCGCCAACCTCAACGGCATGAGTCTGAGTGTGTTGCTGGGCAAAGGCGACGGGACCTTCCAAGCCAAGAATGAAGTGGCCGCCGGTGACCGGCCGATCGCAGTCCGCGTGGCCGACCTGAACAAGGACGGCGTCTTGGACATCGCCGTGTCCAATAACGGCGCAGCGAGCGTCGGGGTGCTCCTAGGCAAAGGAGACGGCACCTTCCAGGCCATGGTCCCCTATTCGACCGAAGTCACCCCCGGAGATCTCCAAGTGGGCGATTTCAACGGCGATAGTCATCCAGACCTCGTGGTGGGCGCCGGTGCCGCCAACCAAGTCATGATCTTCCTTGGCCAAGGGGACGGCACCCTGCAGGCGCCCCGGATCACTACCGTCAGCATCCCATCCGACATGGCCGTGGCGGACTTCAACCGCGATCAGCGCCCCGATCTCGCCATGAGTAACCTCGCCGATTACTGGGTCTGCACCCTCATCAATCGCGGACCCGTCGCTGGCGCCCACAGCCGACTCGAGCTCTCCTGGCCCACGGCCACCCTCGCGCATCGGCTCGAGGCCGCCCCCAACGTGAACGGCCCATGGACCGCGATAGCCGCCCAACCGCAACTCGGCGCCGGCCCCGCCCAAAGCCTCCAGACCGACCGCAGCGCCGAACGGCAGTTCTTCCGCCTGCGGAAGATCGACTAGCCAACACTTCGCTCGTGTGAGCGATCGGCGGGTGTGGGTGACCCACCGTGTGTGCCCCACACCCGCCTCATCCTTTGGCTCGCTGCCCGTGCTGGCCCGCGTAGATCGACAACCGCGAGAAATCGAGGCGCACCTCGGGAACTTCGAGCGTAGGCGACCGCAGGAACGTCCCCGAACCAGATCGTCTTGCGCACGAGACGCAGCCGAGCCAGGCGCAACACCTACTCGATTTCCATCGACCGCTCGCGGAGTTGGTTGGGCATGAGATTCGAGAAGATGGCCCGGATAGGACCACTCCAGCCGCCGACCTCGCCCCTCCTTGCCGCTGAGGTAACGCCGCAGATCCGCCCAAACCCTCCCCCACTCGACCGCCACCCCAATCCCAACCCGCCCACCAACCCCGCGGCGCACGCCGCCCGCTCCCGCAGCCGGCGGCCGCACCCAACTCGACAGCTCTGCAACGCACATTTGACACCATCCATTTTGCTGATAATGTAGCTAAGCATTGTAGATATGTATAACCAACTAATTATCGCAGTAGGATCAACTATGAAAAGCCTGCTCAGCATCGTCTCCGCCCTCGCCCTCCCCATCTGCGCCGCACACGCTCAAGGTTACATCGTCAGCCTCGACGCCGCCCAAGACGGCGGCGGCGCTCGCACGGGTAGCGGTTCCGGCACCTTGACCCTCAGCGGCAACACCTTGACGTTCGATAGCCTCTCCTTCTCCGGCCTGTCCGGCAATACCACCGCCAGCCATATCCACGGCCCAGCCGCCCCGGGCGTCAGCGCGGGCGTGTTGTACGGACTCAACAGCCTCGCCGCCCTCGGCGCGACCTCCGGCACCATCGGCGGCGCGGTCACCCTCCAGGAAGGCACCGGCGGTTTTAGCCTGGCGCAGCAGAAGGCGCAGCTCGACTCCGGCCAGTGGTACGTGAACATCCATACCAGCACGTTCTCCGGCGGCGAAATCCGCGGCCAGATCCTCCTGGTGCCCGAACCCTCCACCACCGCCCTGCTGCTCGGCGCCGGTGTGTTCGGGTTGCTCCGCCTCAAACGCCGCTACTAGTCCGACGCTCCCGGAACCGAGGCGCCGGCAGCACCCGTCTCCGGCCCCAGACAGACCAGCACCGCGCGCTCCGCCCGCAGGAACCGCCGGGCCACGTCCTTCAATTGCTCGCCCGTCACGGCTTCGTAGTGGGCATCCTCGGTGTCGATATTCGCGTAGCCGAGGCCGTAAAGCTCGTCCAAGGCGGTCGTCAAGGCTAGGCTGCCCAAGTCCTGCCGGGCGATCTTCTTTTGACCGATGAGCTTGGCCTTCGCCCGGCTCACTTCTTCCGCCGTCAGCCCCTCCCGACCTAACCATTCCGCCTCCGCCAACAACTCAGCCTCGACCTGCGCCACGCGCTCCGGGGCGGTGCCCGCGTAGAAAGCGAAGTAGCCCGGCGTCAGGCCCAGGAAGTTCTGCGCGCCGACGTAGTACGCCAGGCCCAACCGATCCCGGATGCGCAAAAACAACCGCGACCCCATGTCGCTGCAAGCTTCTTGGATCAGGTCGAGGGCGAACCGGTCAGGGTCCAGCAAGCTCGTGCCCGGGAACCCCAAAACCACCACCGCCTGCTGCTTGTCCCGGATCTCCCGGACCCGACGCAGGGCGCTCGAGCCGCACGCCCTCGCCCCCTCTGCCACCGCCGCGGCCCGGGGGCTGGCGCTCGTCGCCTCCGGTTCAGCGCACGCCCCCCAAACCTCGCAGGCGTCCCGGACCGCCACGGTCACAGCGGCGGCATCGACATCGCCATAAACCGCCAGCACCGCCTGCTGGGGCGCGGTCAATCGCTGGTGGAGAACCGACAGATCCTCGCGGCGTAAACCCGCCACGGTCGATTCGGTCCCGAGCGGATCCAGGCCGTAGCCCCGCGGGCCAAATAACTCGCGCCGCATGGCCCGCAAGGCACACGGCAACACCTGATCGCGTTGGGCGCGGATGCCAGCCAGTTGATTCTGCCGCTCCCGCTCGATCGCCTCCAGCGGCAAGGTCGGATGCAACAAGACATCCATCACCACGTCCAACCCAGCGCGGAAATCGTCGCGCAGCACTTCCGCCGTCACGCCCAGACTGTTGTTGCCACTGTAGGTGTCCAGGTGACCGCCCACCGCTTCGAGCGCCAAGGCGAGCTCCTCCGCCGTCCGCGTCGTGGTCCCCTGCAGCAGCAACTTAGCCAGCAACACCGTCGCCCCGTTGCGGGCTGGTTCCTCCGCCAACACGCCCCCCCGCAACACCACGCGCAGCTCCACAAACGGCAATCGGCGATCCTCCTTCACCAGCAACCGCAGCCCGTTGGCCAACTCCGTCCGTTGGATGGGATGGTCCGTCTGGCTCGACCGCTCCGCCACACGCTGCGGCACGCCACCCTTCGGCAGCAGCGCGTAGTGGGTCCGGTTCTCCGCTGTGAGATACTGCCTAGCCACCCGGCGTAGCTCGTCCGGGGTCGCTCGTTGCACGGCCGCCAGATAGCGCGTCGAAAAGTTGAGGTCGCTCGCGATCAGCCAATTCCCCCCCAAGTCCTGCGCCTGGCCCTGCATCGTCTTGCGCGTGGCCAATTGCGCCGAGACCGCCTGTTTGACGGCCTTGCTCAGCTCCGCCGTCGATACCAGGTCCTGCTGAAGTCGTTCCACCTCGGCCAGCATCGCCGCGCTGGCGGAGGCAAACTTGCCCGCCTCCATCACCCCGCTGAGCCCGAAAAGCCCAGGGTCGCCCGGGCTGTAGGTCCAGGCATCCACCGCCTCGACCAGCGCCTGCTTCTCGTGCACCTCGCGAAACAACCGCGAGCTCCGTCCCGACCCCAGCACCACCGCCAACACGTCCAGCAGCGGCACATCCGGATGCCGCACCTCCGGGATATGCCACGCCAGATGCGTGTGCCCCAACTCGATCGGCCCTTCCTCGATCGCCTCTCGCGGCGCCAGTTGCCGAGGCTCGACCGGCAACACCGCCGGCGGCAACGGCCGGCTTTTCACCTGGGCAAACGCACCCGCAATCTGCGCGCCGATCTCCCGCGCATCCACGTCCCCAACCACCACATAAAACAAGTTGTTGGGCGCGTATTTCTCCCGGTAGTAGCCCACGATGTCCTCTCGGGTCAGCGCGTTAAAGATGTCTGGATACCCAATCACCGTGTACCGGTACGGACTGCGCGTATAGGCCACCTCGAACAATCGGCGACTGGCTCGACGCGACGGATCGTCATGGCACATGTCCATCTCCCGGCGGATGACGTCCATCTCCTGAACCAACTCCTCCGCCGGCACCGTGGCGTGCTGCATCACATCGCAGAGGATGTCCACCGCCACCCGCGCCCCCGTGTTGGGTACGTTGATCCAAAAGACCGTCCGATCGAACGACGTGTAGGCGTTCAAATAGCCGCCCGCCGCCTGCACTTCCTGGTCGATCCGACCCGCCCCGCGCGTCGTCGTCCCCTTGAAAAGCATGTGTTCCAGCAAATGCGACAGGCCCGCCCCCAACCACCGCCCTTCATCCACACTGCCAGCCCGACACCACGCTTGCGCCGACACCACGGGCGCACTGTGATCCTCCCGCACAATCACCGTCAGCCCATTGTCCAGCGTCGTTAAATACGCGTCCGCCGGAATCGCCGGAATCACCGCCGTCCGCCCGCCAACCTCAGACACCGTCTTCAAGTCGGAAATCATAGGGAAATCGCCACGCTCACGTCGCCGCACCGGTACCCGCGAAAAACAAGGGCGCACGTTAACCGTAGCTCGCCACCAAAGCAAAGCGCAGAATCGACCCCTTGCGCTAGTCCGGCAACGCCAAGACCTGCAGGCGCCCCGTGATGCTTCGCCCCCCCCCCACATTCCCATTGCCAGCGCAACCGCGGCACAGACACCTCAACTCCGATCTAAGGCCCGGCCTCGCTAGGCATACAGCGTGCTCGAAAAAGCCCGGTAAAACCTCTCCGAAATCGGATGCCGAACGCCCAACAACAAGAACACGCTCTTGCACGCTGCCCGCACCAACTCGTG
>VHCO01000129.1 GCA_016871715.1 Verrucomicrobiota bacterium | reverse complement strand
CTCGGATATGTCAGAAGTGGCCCGGATAATAATTTGCTGGCACTTCTGCTGGCACTCGCGAGTGGAAGATTTCCAAACCTTACAGTTCCAACTGGTTAAGTTTGGAGGCGAGGGTCGGAATCGAACCGACGCATAAGGGTTTTGCAGACCCCTGCCTTACCACTTGGCTACCCCGCCCACCTGACCACAAACGCCAACGCTATTGACGCGCGCGCGCGTGGCAATGGCAGAAAAGTAATGCGGACCGCCGCCGGCGCAAGCCTATATTCGCTTCCCCTCGAGACACCCCGCGACACACGGCGCCGCCCTCCCCGCGCGTTGACCAGCCTCTGACCGCGCGCGGTCACTGGATGATCTTCAAATAACGCCCCATCCAGTAGGGGAGCAGGAATTCGTCGCCGGCCAGCTCGGTCTGGCCGTCGTTGCCGCCGTCCAGGACGAAGGGGTTGCCGTTCCAGCGCATGACGGGGCGTTCGTCTGGGGGCAAGAGTTGTTCGGTCTGTTGCTGGCGGAAGTTCGCCGGCAAGAAACTCAGGTCGAGGCGGTGCGAGTTGCGAACGGTCCAACCGATCAGGTCCATTGGGTAGTTCTGCAGCGTCCAGAGGGCCCCCTCGAGGTCGAAGGCCGAGGCGCCGGTCGAGGCATAAATGAAGTTCCAAGCGGGATTGCGCTCGATCCGCTCGATGTCCCAGTGGTCCTTGACCGCGCCGGCATAGAGGCGGCGGAGGTGATCGTTGAAGGCGTACCGGTAGAGAGTCCAGTAATTGTAAAAGGCAAGTTGGTCGTCGGAATGGTTCCATTCGTTGCCCATGTCGTTACCGCGAAAGACGAAGCCCGGTGTGAACCGGACACGGCTCATGCTGTTGGTGATGTTGGCGAGGTAACCGTGACGGTCCATCAACTCGAAAGCCTTGTCGCGATAGGCGTCTTTGCGCGTCAGGTGATGGCCGAACTGGAGGAAGGCGACGATCTCCGCGCTGTTGAGCCGGCGATCGACGATCGTGGGAGGGTACTGGTTGACGTAGTCGGGATGCCAACGGCCCCAGAGTGTCGGTTGGCCGTCGACGTCGATGAGGTAAAGGTTGTTGCGGACGATATGGGTGAGGATGCGATCGTAGGCGTTGGCAATGCGAGCGCGTTCGTCGGGCGTGCGCACCGCGGCTTCGAGCAGGACGGCGTAAGCGAAGGTGTGCAGCGCGATCTCGTCGCTGCTGGTGTGGGCTTTCCATTCCCAATTCGGGTCGGGAGCGACATGCCAGCGGTCCGGATCGGAGAACTTGAATCCGGCGCGCTCGAAGGTGCGTGCCGGGAAGCCGAATAGGCCGTTGATGGCCTGGAGCCGTTCGAGGGCGGTGAAGGTCTCCCAGGCGTTGGCGCGGGCCTCGGCCTCGCCCGTGACCGCGTAGCGGAAGGCCTGACTGGCCAAGTACAGGCTGCTCCAGGAACCGTCGTTGTCGGTGTCGATCATCTCCGCGCTCCGGACGTCGCCCGGCCGCAGAAGCCGCAGTTCCGAACAGAAGCCGTAACGAATGTGGCGACGGCGAATCTTCTCCTCGTAGTACGCCGCCTTCTGCGCCAGGGTCAGAGGCCGGAATTCGATCTTGTTCAGGCCCTGCCGCGTCAGGACGTAGACATCCCCGTGCCGGTCCACTTGGAGATCTAGGACGCGATCGTCGCCCAACCAACGCTTCGAGGCGTAGTAGCGGAACCGCCCTGGCCCCAGTTGCCAGAAGACCCCGCGCGTGGTGCCCGCCCAAAGGCCTGCCGGTGTGGCGGCCAGGCAGGTGATCTCCGGGCACGGCAGTTGGGTTTGCATCGGCAGGGTCGGCCTCCCGGTAGCCGCTTCGAGGGTGTAAAAGCCGTGGCGTGTGCCCACGACGACCTCGTTCGGCCGGAACGCAAGAGCCGTGAGATCCTGGCCACGATGGAAGACCTCGATCTTGCCCTCCTTGACACGGTAAACGGCCTCGGCCGTCAGGACAAAGAACTCGGTGCCCCACGCGTACAGCCGCTCGTCCGGTCGGGGCACGGCGAAAGGGAGTGTGGTCAGTTTGCCGGCGCGCACTAGGCCCAGATGGGTCGCCGAGGCCAGCAGCACCGCGCCATCGTCGGCAACGGCGATGCGCCGGTAAACGTCCTTCGGAAGCGAGCCAAAGGGTGTGCCGCCGCCAGCGTTGCTGAGCCAGGAGTCCTCGAAGAGATAGAACAACTCGCCGAGATGCAGCGTGAGGTCACGAGCCAGCTTGCCCGCCAGCGGACGGAAGCTCTGGTCGATCGCCAAGCGGTCGTCAAAGAGCCGTGCCACACCCCGATCCGTCCGCACGTAGACAATGTCGTCGTTGTCCACCACCACCTGGTGCAGGGCGACCTTCTCGAGTTCGGCGGCGCGCTCGAACTCGACGCCAACCGCTTGGCGAAACGCCGTGTCGTTGATGGCCCCGCCGACCGCGACAGAGGCCAGCACGAGCGCCATCCAGCGGGCCGCGTGAACGGGCAGGGTTCTTTGCCACTGCCAACGACCGGCCCGCTCCCGCCAGCCGAACTCCGAAACCCGATCGTGCAACGGTCTCGCGCTCGCCTTCATGGGGCCCAAGGAACCACAACCGGCTCGAGCCGGGAAGCCTCAACTGCTGGGTGCCCGACCCGGGGACGCCCTCCGGAACGAAGCTCTTTAGCGATACACGAACTGGGCTACATCCAGATCGAACCGGCAGCAGGCTGGCGGCGGGGCTGTCTCAGGCTGGTACAGGCGCGCTTGTGCCGAGACAAAGAACGGGCTTGGCACCCCAGAAAAGGCCGGTTTTTCGCGGTGCTGCGAATTGGCACGGCTCCCGCTACAGGAGGGTTCAGGACGAAACAACGATGAGCACTGATCCAATGGCGACCCGTCTGACTGCAAGGCGCGTAAGGCCGATGGCGCTTCCGGCGCTGGCGGTCCTGAGCCGGAGGGGAAGGCGGGTTGCCGCGCTGCACACTCGGCGTTGTTTCTCCGGATCCACACAGCAGTTCCTTCAGCATGTGCGGCGCGCCGAAGTGTTCCTGACTCGAGGGGGCGGCGGCCAAGGCGGCCCCGCCGTTTCCGCCGCCCCCAGCCTCCCGGTGGGAACGCTCTGCGACCCAGGCCTGCCCAACCTGTGCCGACGCACGCGAAACCACCATGATTCAGCGGATTGAGATTGACTTTAGCGAATCGGAGGCGCAGCCGGCGGCCTTTGTCCTTACGCTTGCAAAGGGCCAGTTACCGGTGCGCGGGCAACATTTGTCCGAGCCAGGGCGGGGTGCGATCCCCTTGGTACGGCGGCGGCCGGCTGCGTGGGCGGCGCCGGCAACCGGCTTACCTCTCGCCCGGACCACCACCTTAGCGAGCCGGCCATGATCGAGAACGCACGCAACTTTCGGGAGGCGCCGCAGGCTGGCCAACGCGGTGGCCGGCACGCGCACATTCTGGTGCTCGACGACGAGGTGACGCTGGGGCAGTTGTTGGGGCTGATCCTGCAGGCGATTGGGCATCAAGCGACGATCTGCAGTTCACCCAACGAAGCTCTCCAGCTCTTAGCGGCGGGCCAGTTCGATCTGGTGTTGTCGGACTTGAACATGCCCGAAATGAACGGGCGTGAATTCTATGAGCAGGCCACGCAACAGCAGCCGGGTTTGGCGGGGCGTATTCTGTTCCTAACCGGAGACTCGTTCAGCGAAGAGGCACGCCGGTTTATCGAATCCACGGGCAACCCGTACCTGGACAAGCCGTTTCGCCTCGACGAGGTCAAGGAGGCGATCAACGTGGCGTTGGCGCACCTGGCACCGCCGGTCGAGGGCGCCTCGTTGGCGGCCTGAGTTTGGGTTGGGGTTGGAGAAAGTGGGGCGGCGGCTTGCCGGGCGACTTGCCGAGCGGCACGGCTTCTGCTTGTTTATTGGTCTGGTGAGGCGGCTGCGCTAACTGAAGGGCGCGGGGTCTCGATGGACGCAATACTCGAGCAGGAATGCAAGTGACTCGTACGCCGATGCACAGTTTGGCACACCGCTATTCAGCCAAGCGGATGCTCAAGCCGATCAACTTCTTTTGTGCGGCTCCCGGCGCCGGACGTGTGGCGGTGGTGGGCGATTTTAACGAATGGAATCCGGAGGCGCACCCGATGCTGCGGCAGCCGGACGGTTCCTGGGCCATCCAAGTCCAGATCCATCACGGCCACCACCATTACCAGTTCTTGGTCGATGGCCAGCCGATGCTGGATCCGCGCGCGCAAGGCGTCGCGCGCAACGCGCGCAACGAGCGGGTCTCCCTGATCGCGGTCAGCTAGCCCTCCGGGTCCTGGCTGGGGTCCCCCGCCGGCGCCGGATCAGGCGCCGCTGGGCCGCGGGGCCGTGCGCGACGCTCGGCGAAAAAGCGGCGCAACAACTCGCCGCACTCGACCGCCTGCACCCCGCCGGTCACCAGGCAGCGGTGGTTGAGGGGTGGGAACTGGAGCAGGTTCAGGAGACTGCCCGCTGCCCCGCTCTTCGGGTCGGCGGCGCCAAAGACCACCCGTTCGAGTCGGGTATGGACGATTGCCCCGGCACACATGGGGCACGGTTCCTTGGTGACGTAGAGGGTGCAGTCGGTCAATCGCCAGTCGCCCACGCTCGCTTCGGCCTGGGTCAGCGCCAACATCTCCGCGTGCGCGGTGGCATCCTTGAGGAGCTCGACCTGGTTCCACGCCCGGGCGATGATCCGGCCGGCGCGCACCAGAACGGCGCCGACGGGGACTTCGCCCGCGGCGTAGGCGCGGCGGGCTAGGCGCAGGGCTTGGCCCATGAAATGGGCGTCACTATGCAGATCGATCGCGGGCTCGCTCATGGCTGGCGTGAGCTTGAGGCGCGACGGTGTCGAGGGCTCGGTCGGGAGTCTTCGAGGGTCCACTGATGGCGGCCCGGTTGGCCTGGGAGGGTTTGGCAGTGGGCCACGAACCAGCCGCCCCGATGCCGCCAGAACAGCGGCCAGATCATCTCGCGGTCGGTTAGCGGGACCGGCAGCCGCGCCACCTGGGCGCGCGGGAAGAAGGCGAAGCGGCCCTCGCGGATGGGGGGCGGCAGGACGGTCAGGCGCCGTTTTACCTCGAACAGAAACATGAGCCAATGGGCTTGGCCTTGGTAGCCATGCTCGCTGACGATCCCGGTCAGGCGAAGCTCCGCCGGCCCCAACTCGAGGCCAATCTCCTCCGCCGCCTCGCGCCGGGCACACGCATGGGGCGACTCGCCGGCGTCCATGCGCAGCTTGCCGCCGCACGGGCTCCAGAGGCCGAGGTTGGGCTCTTGGGCGCGTTCGAGCAAGAGCACCTCACCGCGCCGGTTGAAGCAGTAGAGCAGGGTCGAGATTTGGTACGGCAGCCGCATCGCCTCCCCAGTCAACCAGGTCGGTCCCCGCGCGGCAAGCCGGTCGCCCAGTGGTGGAGTGGGATGGCGGAAGGGGCCTGCAGAAATGAATTGCCGCGGCGCGGCAGCCTGCTACATGTTCAACCAACTGAAACCAAATGGTGGCCTTTAGAGTGCCCGTTATGAATAAGCCTAGTCTTCTCGCCTTAACGCTCGCGGTGAACGCCCTCGCCCTCGCCCAGGTCCCGCCCGGCCCCGGTCAATACGAACCGCCGGCCCCGCACACCCTGGCGCCCTCGACGACCCCGCCCGCGTCGCGGCCTCCAGCCGCTGTCCCGGCCGCGCCCGCTCCGGTCGCAGTCCCCCAAGCCAAGGCTCCGGCTGCCCCTCCGAAGGCGAGTGCGGCGGCGCGCGCGCCGGTCAAGGCGCGGGCGGCGGACGCGGTAGCCTTGCAGGGGACCATACGCGCGATCGACAAGGTGGCGATGAGCCTCGTGATCGCGGGGACCGGCAAGGACCGCCTGGTTCACATCACTTCCAAGACGCGGTTCTACAGCGGCGGTAGGCCGGCGACGTTTGCGGACGCGGCCGAGGGGACCAAGATCTTGGGCGAGGCCAAGTCGGGCAAAGGGGGCCGGCTCGAAGCGCTCGTCATCCGCTACGGGGCCAAGTCCGGCGGGGAAGCGCGTCCGGCCAAGGGCAAGTGACCTGCTGGACGGTCTCGGGGCCAACGGACCGCGGGGCCGTCGACTGCGGGAGGGGCGCGCAGGTTTAGCGCCCGAAGAGCGTGCGCAGCATGCCGGGTCGGTTGGCGCCGGTATCGCGCTTATTGACCAGGTGGCCCACCAGGTACTGGCTACGGGCGGCGGTCAGAGCCATGATGAACTCGTCGTAGCTCTGGAACCGGTCGGCCGGCTTTTTGGACATGGCGCGCACGATGGCGGCGCTCGTCGGGGCGGTGATTTCTGTGACGACCTTGTTCGGCGGGGTCAAGGCCGTATGCACATGGGCGGTGACGACCTCCTCGACAGTTGGGGCCTCGAAGGGCACGTGGCGGGTGATGGCGTGGTAAAGGGTGCCGGCGAGGCTGTACATGTCCGAGAGGAAATCCTCGCGTTCGCGTCGGATCTTCTCGGGCGCGATGTAGTAGGGGGTGCCCCAGACGGTGCCGTCGTGGTCGGCATCGGCCTCGGTGCTACGGGCGAGGCCGAAGTCGACCAACTTGGGTTCGCCGTCGGCGTTGAACAGGATATTGCCTGGCTTGATGTCGCGGTGGAGCAGGCCGTGTTTGAGGGCGGTATCGAGGGCGGAGGCGACCTTAATGCCGATGTCCAAGACCTCGAGTTCGGGGACGAGGCCATTTTCGATGCGGCCATCGAGGCTGCCGCGGTCGGCGAGTTCCATGACGAGGTAGAACTGCCGTTCCCACTCGTCGAAGGTGTACAGGTGGATGATGTTGGTGTGGTTGAGGCAAGCGCAGGCGCGGGCCTCGCGCAGGAAGGCGTCCATGGCTTTGCTGTCGCGGGTGAGCTCTTCCTTCATGAGCTTGACGGCCACCTCCCGTTCGAGGGTGGTATCGAAGGCGCGGTAGACGGTGCCCATGCCCCCCGAGGCGATGGCCGCGCGCAACTCGAACTGCCGCAACCGCATGGGGATCATGACCGGCCCGCCGCACTTGCTGCACGGCACCAGGCTCAGCGGGTCCAGGTCGCTGGACAGAAACAGCCGCGCGCCGCAGGCTGGGCAAGCCACCATGCGCAACTGCTTGCGCGCGCCATTGGACTCGGCACTCACACTTGAATTCATAGCACGTACCGTTCCGTCTTCAAGCGTCTGGAGAGCGCGACATCCATGGGCGCGACGGCGTCGGCGGGTTGGAGTCGTGAGGTTGGGTGGCTCGTGGGCTCAGACGAGTCGGCTCCTGCCGGGCACCGCCATGGGGGGCAACGGCAGGGTCATGTCCCAGGTGAGCCGTTCGGGCACCAGCCGTTCCTGCGAGTTGAGGGCCTGGTCCCACATGACTTCTTGGCCGGTGTAAGCGGCCATCCGGCCCATGATGGCCATCAAGGTGCTGTGGGTCATCCACAGGCCGTCGTTGATCGGCTCTCCCTTGCGAATGGAAGCGAACAACTCATCGTGCTCGGTCTGGTACATGTCGTTCTTGGGGCCGCGGTAACGCCAGCTTTCCCGGCCTTGGATGACGGGGTCGCTCCAGCCCTTGATGGTCCCGGTGCCCGTAGCGCCCAGCAGGTAGTCGGAGTTGTCTTGGTAGCAGTTGGCGATTTGGCGCTGGGCCATGAACGCCCGGGCGCCGTTGGCGTATTCGTAGAAGACATCGATGTGGTCGAAGATATTCCCGTCTTGGTTGGGGATCTGGCGGCCGCCGTTGCCCACCGCCTTCACGGGCAACTGCCCGTTCATCGCCCAAGCGATCTTGTCGACGCTGTGGCACGCCTGCTCGACCAGGCCGTCTCCGGACAACCAGGTAAAGTTGTACCAGTTGCCGATTTGCCAGGCCACGTCGGTCGTGCTGGGGGGGCGGGCGCTGGCCGGGGGCATGGGTTTGACCGGGCCGGTCAGGTAGGTGGCGTAAACGGCCCGCAGCTCGCCGATGGCTCCGTCGTGGATGCGGCGGTAGAACTCGCGCCGGGCCAGGTCGTACCGCCAGCAGAAGCCCGCGACGAGGGCGAGCTTCTTCTGCTGCGCGGCGGTGACGGATTCGAGCACGGAGCGCACGCCGGGCGAGTCGGTGGCCATTGGTTTTTCACAGAAGACGTGTTTGCCGGCCGCCACCGCCGCCCGCAACTGTTCGGGTCGGAAGCCCGGGGGCGATGCCAGCAAGACCACATCGACGCCGCAGTCGACGACCTTCTGGAAGTTGTCGAGGCCGACGAAGACTTGGCTGGCGGGCACCTGGACGCGCTCGCGGAGGTTCGCGTCGTTGCGCAGGGCGTTGAGGGCGCTGCGGCAAGGCGCCTCGAAGGCGTCGCCCACAGCCACGAGCACGGTGTTCGGGTCCGCCCGCAGCGCTTGGCTGGCGGCTCCCGTGCCGCGCCCGCCACAGCCGATCAGCCCGACCTTGAGGGTGTCGCGGTTTGGGGCAAAGGGCGTTTGGGCGAGGGCGACGCGGGGGGCCAACACGCCCCCCAGGGCGGCGGCGCTCGAGGTTTTCAGGAAGTGACGACGCGTGGTGGCGGCGGCTGCAAGAGTATCCGTTTTCATGTGCTTAGGCTTGAATGGCGCTGGCAGTTAAGGGCACGGCCCCGCGAGCGTCAAGCTCGACGGCGGTACGAATTTCATTTCCAAAGCGCGGGAGCGGACGCTAAATCTGCGCCGTGCCGGAGCCAGCCAAGATTGGCGAACGAGTGATCCGCGGCATTCCCGTCTCGACTGGTGTATGCCGGGGGAAGATTTTTGTCCTGGGCAAACCCTCGGAGGTGGCGGTAGCCCGGTACGACATCTCGCCCCTCGAGGTGCCGGAGCAGGTCAACCGGCTCGAGCAAGCCCTGGTCCGGACCCGCCACCAGATCCTCGAGGTCCAGCAGAAGGTCAGCGAGGCCATGGGCACCTCGGATGCGGCGATCTTCGATGCGCAGTTGCTGGTGCTCGACGACCCGATCTTGCTCGAGGAAGTCGTCAAGCACATCCACACGGAGCGCGTGAACGCAGAGCACGCCTTTGCCGTGGTCAGCAACAAGTACCTGGCCATGCTCGGCGCCATCAATGACGAGTACTTGCGGGAGCGCGTGGCCGACATGCGGGACGTGACCTCGCGGGTGCTCCATCACCTGTTGGGTGCCCCCGGCGAGTCCGACCTCGGCCAGATCCGCGAGCCGTGTATCTTGGTGGCGTACGATCTGGCGCCTTCTCAGACGGCGACGTTGGACAAGCGGATGGTGTTGGGCTTCGCCACCGACCAGGGGAGCAAGACCTCGCACACGGCGATTCTCGCTCGGTCCCACCAGTTGCCCGCCGTGACCGGCCTGCAAGATGCCACCCAACGGTTGCGCACCGGGCAGTACGCCTTGCTCGACGGGTACAACGGCCTGCTCATCATCGATCCCACCGATCAGACCCTCTTCGAGTACGGTCAACTGGCTCGGCGCAAGCTCGCCATCGCAGACCGCCTGCGGGAGGTGCGCGATCAACCCGCCGTGACCCTCGATGGCATGCGCGTGACGCTCTCCGCCAACATCGAGAGCCTGGATGAAATCGGCGAGGTGCAGGCGCACGGCGCCGAGGGCGTCGGCCTGTTCCGAACCGAGTACCTGTTTCTCAATCGGCACACGCTCCCGTCCGAAGAGGAGCAGTTCCTCGCTTACCGTCGCATCGCCCAAGCGCTCAAGCCTCAGCCGGTCATCATTCGGACGCTGGATTTGGGCGGGGACAAATACCTGTCCCACCGGCACGTCACGACCGAGCGCAACCCGTTCATGGGCTGGCGCGCCATTCGGATTTGCCTCCAGGAACGGGACATGTTCCGGTCCCAGCTCCGGGCCATCCTGCGCGCCAGTGTGGTGGGGAACATCAAGCTGATGTACCCGATGATTTCCGGCCTGGACGAACTCACTCGCGCCAATGCCCTGGTGGACGAGTACAAGGCCGAGTTGCGGGCGGAGGGGGTGCCGTTCGATGACCAGCTCGAGATTGGGGTCATGATCGAGATCCCCGCCGCGGTGATGGTGGCCGGTGCCCTCGCCAAACGCGTCAAGTTCTTCAGCATCGGCACCAACGACCTGATCCAGTACTCGTTGGCCGTCGATCGAATGAACCCCAAGATCGCGCACCTCTACGAACCGACCCACCCGGCCGTCCTCCAACTCGTCAAACGCACCGTCGATGCCGCCCACGATCAAGGCATCTGGGCCGGGGTCTGCGGCGAGATGGCCGGGGACCCGGTCTTGGCGCCGTTGCTGTTGGGTTTGGGCGCCGATGAGCTCAGCGCCGCGCCGCCCCTGGTGCCGGCGGTCAAGTATGTCATCCGCCGCGTTAAGTTGAGCGAAGCGCGTGCCTTGGCCGCCGAGGCCCTCAACAACGAGAACGCCGCCAAGATCCTCAACCACGCCCAGGCCTTCGTCGAGGACATCGCCCCGGACCTGTTCGAGAAGGCCTGACCCTGGCCGAGCGCCGCCGCACCCCCTTGCGCGTCCATCGACTTACCCCTGGGACCTTCCGTTTCATTGGGTCATGAAAGCCCTGATCCTCGCCGCCGGCTACGCCACCCGCCTCTACCCGCTGACGCGCACACAGCCCAAGCCTCTGCTGCCGGTCGCGGGCCAACCGATGCTCGAACGCCTATTGGCTCAGCTCGAGGCCAGTCCCGGACTTGACCAGGTGTATGTGGTCACCAACGCGAAGTTCGCTGCCCACTTCCAACGTTGGGCCGACCGTTACTGTGCGGACCACCCGTCCCCCGCGATCGCGGTGGTCAATGACGGCTCGACGGACGAGGCGAACCGACTCGGCGCGATTGGGGACCTGCACTTCGTGCTCACCCACGAGGCGGTGGATGACGACCTCGTGGTGGTTGCGGGCGACAACTTGTTCAGCCAGTCGCTGGTGGGGTTTGGGGCGTACGGTCGCACGCGGCAAGCGCCGGTGTTGGGGGTGTACGAAGTGGACGACCTCGAGTTGGTCAAGCAGTACAACGCCCTGACGCTGGCCGCCGATGGCCGGCTCACGTTTTTCGAGGAGAAACCCAAGCAGCCCAGCAGCCACCTGACCGGGATCGCCCTCTATTTCTATCCCCGCCAGGCGCTCCCGCTCATCGACCAGTACGTGGCCGAGGGTAACAACCCCGACCAACCCGGCCGGCTCATCCAGTGGCTCTATCCACGCCTGGCGGTCTACACCTGGCGTGTCCCGGGCCGCTGGTTTGACATCGGCTCCCATGAACAGCTCGCCGAGGCCAACCGGATCTTCGCTCTCCCATCCCCCGGGCTAAGCTCAGGCACCTGACTCGGCGGCGGGGGCGGCAGCGCTTGGACTGCTTGTCGCTGCCGCAGGAGCAGGGCGCGTTGGGTTGGAGCTTCGGAGGAGATCCGGCTGCGTTTCAACTTGAACGGCGTTCCGCGGCGCAGCACAGTCGGACCAGTCGAAGAAGCCGATTCCCATCATGAACCGAAGGCGTTTCTTGAGTACCGTCGGCGCGGTCGGCTCGGCGGCTCTGTTCGGTCCCGAACTCTTGCGCGCGAGGGTGGCGGCGGGGGCGCAGTTCTTCGGCTTGCACCCTTTCATCGACACGCATCCCGGGGCGGTCTTCATCAAGCGGACGCAGGTCCCCTACAAGACGGACATCGCAGCCAAAAAGCGTGAGGGTTTCGAGTTGGCCACCGAGATCTTCAGGCTGCGCGATACCCCGGGCATCCCGCTCTCGCATCGGATTGCCGTCAAGCCGAACCTGACCTGCACGGGAGGCACCGGGGGCAGCGAGGCGGGGATGGGGATCGTCACCGACAGCGCCTTTGTCGAGGGGATCTTGGAAGGCATGCAGCACGTGGGCTTTCCGGCCAGAGGCATCTACCTGCGGGAAGGCAACTGGTTGGGGGACGCCTATTGTCCCGGTGAACGCGCGGTCAGCGGCTACCTGGAGGTCGCGGCCCGCACGGGCGTGCACCTGACGGATTTCGATTCCGGCCGGAGCGTCCAGGAGCTGTCGCGAGAGACGTTACAGCCGGGCACGGAAGTGACCTGGGTGGATTGTCCCGAGGGCGTGGTCTTCAAGCGCATCGGCTATGTCGCACCCATCAACCAAGCGGACACCTGGTTGTTGAACATCGCGAAGTTCAAGGCGCACGGGATGGGTATGACGCTGTGCTGCAAGAACCACCAAGGATCGTGCATTCATCCGCACATCCACTTCTGCGAAGGGTTGGCGAGCACTTTGGCGCATCCGCCGGAGGTCTTTCAGGATTTCCAGCCTGACCTCGAGGAGCACGTTCAGGAGTTGCACGCCCAGCACCTGGCGCGGGGCGTGGCGCGTTGGGACCGGCCCGGCAGGAGTTGGAACAGCGGCTATGGCATGGAGATGTGGGCCCAACGCACGCTGGACAACCTGTCCGTTACCGACACGGGCTTCTGCATCATTGAAGGGATCTACGGCCGCAACGGGAACGGCTTCAGCCAAGGTCCAGGTCCCAACCAGACGGCGCAGGATTTCCTCTGCAACATCCTCATCTTCGGCAAGGACCCGGTTCGCGTGGACCTCGTCGGTCACTGGTTGTCGGGGCATGAGCCGGGGAATTTCGGCCTGTTCCACGCCGCCCTCGATCGCGGTCTGTCGGATGTCCTGGATCCCCGGGATATCCCGCTCTACCGCTGGGAGGGGGGCACGCCCACGTTGACCCCATTGACGGAGTTCGAGCGCACGCCGCTGGCGACCTATTACCTGCACCGGGATTACCCGGGCTCGACAACCTCGGAGCCGTACTATCATCTCGTCGAGGAGCCCTTCGACTACGAACCTTACCGTCTGGGATTGCCGGTGCCGGATCCGGTCACGGACCTGGCAGTGTCCACGCGCGGTCGCGACGTGCTTTTGCAGTGGTCCAAAGCCAGTCGGGCCAACGCTTACCGGGTGGAATACAACTCGGAGTTGGGGACCGGCGGGGCCTGGAGGTCGCTGGCGATTACGAGCGGGAATTCGCTCGGCGATGCGATGGGCGAGGGCGAATCCCGGCGGTTCTATCGGGTTGTTTCCCTGCCGTAGGCGGGCGGCAACCGCCGGCCGCCGCCTACAACGCTGGTGGCATGGAGGCGCCACGATCTGAGCCGCAACGCTATTGCCTTGCCGGTTAGGCGCGGGGGACTAACCTGCCGGCATGGGTCCAGCTCATACCAACACAAACGCTCGGTCCAGGCTGCAACAGCCGCAGTGGCCGGTCGCCACTGCCGCACTCGTTCTGGCGCTGGTTGTGGCTGCCGCGGTCACTTCTTGCTCGAAACCGGTCAGCCGCGAGGACGAGTTCATCCGGGTCATGAACACGGGCAAGAACTACTTCGACCGCGGCAGTGCCACCAACGCAATCCCCCACTTCCAGCGCGCAGTCGAGCTCGAACCCACTCGGCCGGATGCGCATCTCAACCTGGCCAATGCCTGGCTGCTGGCGGGCCGGCCGGAGGAAGCGATTCAGGATGCCCAGGCCGCCTTGAGCTTCGACCGCAATTCCGCCGCGGCCTACTACGTGGCCGGCTGTGGCCATATGCGCCTGCGCCAGTTCGAACCGGCGGTCCAGATGTTCCTGCCGGCGCGCGACCTCGATCCCACGGTGGCGGCGGTGAGCTTCCAACTCGGGCGAGCGCATCAGGAGCTGGGCCACATCGAGGACGCGATCGCCGCCTATCAGCGGGCCCTCCAGCTCGAACCCAATCATCCGGTGGCCCACTACGCCCTGAGCCAGGTCCTCATCCGCGCGGGCCGCCAGGAAGAGGGCCTCAAGGAAATCGAACGCCATAACGAGCTCCGCCCAAAAGACGGCTCGGCGCCCGCCACCCCGGAAACCTACGAGCGCTGCAAGCATACCGAAGCGCGCGCCCCGAAACAACTGGTCAAGCCGGACCCGACGGGTGTAGCGGTGACCTTTGCCGATGCCACCGCGGCCGCGTTCGGGGAGGCCGCGTCTAGGTACCGCGGGCCGCTCGCGGTGCTCGATTACAACCGGGACGACCGGAACAGCCTCTTTGTGGCTGAAGGTACGAACGGTTTTCGGCTCTTATCCAACAGCGGCGGCCGGTTCACGCCTCACGGCGAGGTGCTGCCCGCCCATCCCGCCGGCGCCTACCGCCGGTGCGTGGTGGGCGATTTGAACAACGACCGGTTCGACGACGTGATCGTGCTTGGGGAGACCGCTTCGTATGCTTATCGCTTCGCCACCAACGGTGCGGCGCGGGATTTCACCACGGCCGCCGGTCTGAAAGGTCTGGTGGGCCGTCACGGCGCGTTGGTGGACCTGGATTTCACCGGCAAGCTCGACCTGATCGCCGTTCTTCCGGAGGGGCAGGGTCTGCGCGTCCTGCGCAACCTCGGCAACATGTACTTCAAAGACATCACCGCCACCTCCGGTGTGCCGGCCGAGTTGACCGGGGTGCGGCAGGTTTACATCGACGATTGGAACAACGACGATCTGATGGATGTGGTGGCCACGCGCTTCGAGCAACCGCCGCTCTACCTCGAGAAGCAACGCGGGGGGCCGCTGATCGCCACCAACCTCCCCCCCGGCGCCTTGGCCGGCGCCGTCCTGGCCCTAGGCGATGTCAATGGGGATAGCCGCGCCGATCTCCTGGTGGGCGCGGCGGACCATGTCGACCTGCTGCTGGGCGGCCTCAACCAGTTCAGCCGGCTGCCCCTCGACCTTCCCCAACTCGAGCAGCTCGCCCTGGTCGATTACGACAACGACGGTTGGCTCGACCTGCTGGCGGCCGGCGCAGGCCTCCGCCTCTGGCGCAATGTCGGGGATGGCCGGTTCACCGACGTGACGCGGAAGGTTGGCTTGGACCGCGTGGGCGGCGGCGGCGTCATCGAGGCGATGGCGCTGGCGGACTTCGATCAAGACGGCGACACCGACCTGGCGATCAGCGTCGCCGGCCAAGGGCTCAAGCTGCTGCGCAACGATGGCGGCAACGCCAACCGACAGCTCAAGTTGCGGCTGATCGGGAACCGCTCCAACGCCAGCGGCTTGGGCATCCGACTCGAGGTCGCCATTGGCGGTTTCCACACGCACCGCACCGTGTCAGCCCCCCCGATCGAGATCGGCGTCGGGGCTCACGACCAGATCGACTCGCTCACCGCGCGTTGGTTCGATCTGCCGTTCAACATCGTCGACGTCAAGCCCGACCCCAAGCGGGCGTTGGACGTGTTCGAGCCTGTGCTGCCCACGGGGTCCTGCCCCTACCTCTACGCCTGGGATGGACAGCGGTTCCGCTTCGTCACCGACCTCCTCGGCTCGGCCCCGGTCGGCCTGCGCGTCGCGGATACTGTCTTTGCCGAGGCCGACCCTCGCGAGCATGTGTGGCTGGGCGACGAGCACCTCTTCCAGCCACGGGACGGACGTTACCTGGTCCAGATCACCGAAGAACTGCGCGAGGTCTTGTACCTCGACGAAGCCCGGCTCGTGGTCGTCGATCATCCGCCCGACACCGAGGTCCACACCACCGATAAGTTCCGGCCCGGCCGGCCGTTCCCCCGCGGCGAGCTCTGGACCCTCGACCAACCGCGACCTCTGCAGACCGCCACGCGCCTGGACGGCGTAGACGTCACCGCCGCCCTGCGCGCCAACGACGGGCAGATGGTCTCGCCGCTCGAGCTCCGGATTCCCCAACTGCGCGGGTTGGCTGAGCCACACGGGGTGATCCTGGACTATGGGCCGCTGCCCAGCGACCGGCCCCTGGTGCTGGCGTTGACGGGCTGGCTGCGATTCGGCGGCGGGATGGCCAACGTGGCGGCCTCGCACCATCCCGATCTGCCGTTCCCATTTCCACAACTGCACGTCGAGACGGCCGACCACGGTTGGCAGCCGGTGGACGTCGTCGCCGGCGCCCCCGCCGGCAAGACCAAGACCATCCTCATCGATCTCGCCGGCCGCCTGCCGGCCGCCAGCCGCCGCCTCAAACTCACCACCGCCTTCGAGATCCACTGGGACCGGATCGCGCTGCTCGAGCGTCGCGCCGCCGCCGACACCCAAATCGCACGGCTGTTGCCCGACCATGCCGACCTGCACTGGCGCGGCTTCAGTGAATTCGCCGACCTGCCCTGGACCCAGCCGCTCACGCCCGTGCACGAGCGGGTCTTTCAGAATGCGCCCTGGGTCATCACCCCCATGGGTTGGTGCACACGCTACGGAGCCGTAGATGAATTGATCGCAGCCGAGGACAACGGGTTCGTCATTCTCAATGGCGGCGACGAACTCACCCTGAGCTGGGCGGTCGATCGGCTACCCCCTAAACCGGCCGGTGCACGTCGCGATTTCTTCCTGTATACCGTGGGCTGGGATAAGGACGCCGATTTCCATGTGCAACTGGGTTGGCAAGTCGAACCGCTCCCATGGATCGGCATGGATGACCAACAATATGGTCGCCAACCGCGTCCACCGCAGCCCGCCGATGCGCTCGACCGCAAGTATCGGACCCGCTGGGTCGGTCAGCACACCCTCAAACGCGCCGCCCGCTAGCGCGCCGCGCCTCACTCCGCATCGATGCGGAGCGTGTGCATGAAAGGGTATCGATGGCTCGTCACCGTGAGTTCGCCCCGACTGAATCTGTGCAACTCGTGGCCCCGTGAGAGCCGGGCTTGCTCCCGGCCCAGGTCGACCTCGAAGGTGCCAATCTCGCCGTTCAAGCCGAAGGCGCGCAAGAAGGCGTAGGCCATCACGAAGCTCCCCGCCCACCCCGGGTGCACTCCGTCTTGGCCGGGCAGGGCGTAGTCGGCCCCGTACTTCTGCCGCGCCGTCCAGCCTGCCGTCAGCATGGGCCAGAAGAGGTCGGCAAAGGCCGCTTGACGCTCGCTTGCGATCTCCAGCCCCAGATTCCGCAGCTCGCACAGGTTCAGGTTCAAATCCTCGACCCCGAACTGAGGATCGCGGACCCAGGGCGGGATCCGGCCGACGCAACCGGGCGAACCGATCACGACCCGCGCGCCGGCTTCCTGGAAGGCTTGGACAATGGTCTCGAGCGCGGTGCGGTAGCGTTGGCCGATGGCCGGCTCGAACGGCCGGTAACCGTGGTCGTTCATCCCGTAACAGGTTGTGGCATGGGTGATCCTAGGGCATCCAGCCGGGGAAGAACCGCGGGCCCTGGCGGTCGGCGTAGGTAATATCGAAGGCGCGATGCCACTCCAAGCGCCAGAGCATCCGCGTGCGGACCGGCCGCACGGACCCCTCGAAGAAGACCAGGTTGATCCCCTTCCCGTGCCGCTGGATGGCGAAGTGGCGGAACTCGGCGCCTGCCCCGGTCCACTCGCCGTTGAACGTTGGCCGCGCGTCGTTATGGTGCGGCCCGCCGCCGCGCCACATCGAATCGGCGAACAGGGGTGTGTCAGTCGGTTTGGGCGGCGCATCGAGCCGGCCCCAGTGCCAATCGCGCCGGCGCCCCTGGATATCGCTCTTGGCGTTGTAGATCCAGTTGTTGGCGCCATAACTACTCAGCAACTCGCGCCGGACGGTGCCCGTGTCGTCGACGAGCGGGAAATCGTACATGGTATGCGGCCCGCCATAATTGACGGCGCGGGGATCGTCGATCGACACCTTCACCTCGCGCGCGCCCGGACCGCGCCGCATCTTGGCATCCGGGCAAACCAACAGGTAGGGCTTCTGGTTGTAGGCTTCTTGCAGGATCTTGACCCATTCACCCCGAGCCCAACCCACGGAACTGCCGTCACTGAAGAAACCGCGGTTTTCATCCGTGTACATCACCCAGGTCAAACCCCACTGCTTGAGATTGCTCATGCACGAGATCGACAGCGCCTTCTGCTTGGCATGGCTCAGGGCTGGCAGCAATAAGGAAGCGAGAATCGCAATGATCGCGATCACCACCAGTAACTCGATCAACGTAAAGCCAAGCTGGCGCCGCGCCTGGCCCGGGTCGGTCCCCGACAGGTTCCGGAGCTTCATACTGTTTGGTTGGTTGAGGTTGGGTTGCGTGTGCTTGCGGCGGATCATTTCCGTAACTTCAAGCCACGCACAAGTCCTTTCGCTCGTTCTCAGCTCGAATGCACTCGATCGATTCGGCGCGGTGGAGGTGACCATCGACCTGAATGCGTATCTGAATGCCGACACGGCCCCCCCAACGGTTCTGCTGGAAGCGCGGATGCCCAACGGGCTACACCAGGTGCTGCTCAGCGATGGCAGCGTGCTGCAAGTATCCAACCAGAGGCTGCAACCATACCTGGCGCCCTCCGATTAGGCTACCGTGCGACGCGTTGGGCGGTCTGCAAGCCGGGGCGCAGGGAGCGGAGCTGGTAGTCGGGCCACAACGGACAGTTCAGGTCGGTCCAGCACTTGATCCGGTACTTCTCCTGTGCGGTCAACTGGACCTCGTAATGACCCGGGTCGAGGACCTGCCAGAGGCGGCTCTTGACGGTGCCGAAGGTCAGCGGCTCAGCTTTGCTGTGCTCGCGGCCCCAGGTGTAATCGAAGTAGTGCACCCACCCCTGCTCGATGAGCGTCCGATAGGAGGCCGGCACACCCTCGGCATCGAGCGCACCCGTTAGGTCGATCTTGTGCTCGTCCTGAGCGTCGTGGCAGCGGACGCAGTGGGCGTCCCAGACCGGTTGGACAGCCTTTTCGTACGCGATCGGGCCGGCCCCCCAAGGCGGTGGCTCGAGTGAGCTGGGCTCGCGCCGCAGGGCAAGCGGCGTCGCGCCGGCCACCGGCGGAGCGGCCAGGCGCGACTCGTGACAACCGACACAGCTCCGTCGTTCACCGGGCTGCAACTGGACCACGCTGCGCATGCGCTGAAGCTCGTTGAAGTCCTCGTCCAAGACTTGGAAGTAGAGCACCTGGCCGGCGGGTGCGTAAAAGCTGGCGGAGCCGTCCGCTTCGACCGGCGCGATGCCGAAGTCGCCCTTGGCCACGTAACTGGGCCAGCCGTTGGGGCCGCTGACCTTATGGGTCGGCGTGGCGTACCAATCCTGGAACGGTTCATGGTCGTGCTGATACTCGCCATTGTCCAACTCGAGCAGGCCGGCGCGCACTTCTTGGCACACGCGGATGTATTTCACCTGGCCACGCGGCACGGCCGGCGCGAGCCCCTGGTACACGTCTGCCACGAAGAACTGCCCCAGCCCGCCCGCGATCTCGGCGGGCGGTTCCTGCGGGCTGAGCACGGGCGGGGGGCGCACGGGGCGCAGGGGCGTGGGCGACATGCTGCCCATCTCGGGGTCGAGGTAGAGCAATTCGCGGTTGCCGAAGCGATCGACGACGTAGAGTCCGAAGCGGTCGTAGGGCGCATGACTGCAGAGGTAGTAGTCGCGGCTGATCGGGATCGGATCGCGGAAACACTGCTGGCGCGCCCAGCTCATGTGATAGTGCGGTGCTACGTCCGGTGTGATGTTGCGGATGGCCTGGGGATTGAACCGGCCCTCAGCAACGTCGATGAGGGCCAGCGGCCCGTTCAGGTCGCCTCCGTGCGACACGAGCGTGCAGAGGAGTTCGGTCGTGCCCGGCACTTCGCGGCCGTTGGCATAGCAGTTGAGGGTGTTGTTGCCAAAGATCAGTTCCGGGTGCGTGCCATCCGGGCGAATGGCCCAGAGGGTATGGCCGAAGTCGGCCCCTTTATCCAGGTACTCGGAGCGCATCCAGATCAACCGGCCATCGTTCATCAGCGAGGGTGTCCATTCGCTGAGGTTGGCGTGGGACAGCGGACGCAAATCGCCGCCATCCCTCGCCATGCGAAACAGCACAAAGGCCTGCGGTCGCCAGCAAAGAAACCGGGCCTTGCACCTCGTGCTAATGAACCCTAGGCCGCCATCCGGCAGCGGACAGGGGAAATAGTCGTGGAACGGTCCGCCGGTCAACGCTTGCGGGCCGGTCCCATCGGCGTTCATCACGTGCAGGTGAAAGTAGTCCCGCGGGGAGGCGCGGTACCCAAAGTAGACCTGGCGCGCGTCGAAGCTCGCGACCGGATCCCGCGCGATCCCGTCGCCGGCATCGAACAGGGTCCGCACCTGCGCCTGGCCCGGCTCGAGCCGCTCGTCGCGCCGCGGGATCTCGAGGACGCAGATGCCACCTCCCGGCCCGCCGGTCGCATCCAGAATCACGCTGTAGTTGTGCGACGGCTCGTACGGGTGCCGCTTCACAAAGAGGATTCGCTCGAGGGGCTCGAGTTCGGGCTCGCGCAGGAACAGTCGGCGCTTGGCCAGGCGCGCCGCAAAGGACAGTTCCTTCCGGTCCGGCGCGCCCGGGGGCAGCGCATCCAGAGCAAGCGCGCGCCGGTGAAACGCCTCGAGTTCGGCGCGTTCACGGTGGACCTCGATCCCGCGCGCGGCGAACCGCTCGATCATCGCGGCCAATTGCCCGAGCACGCGCGACACGGCGTTGGTGGGCCCGAGCTTCCGCCAGGTGAGCTCTTCGCAGTCGAACGCGTAGCGCAGCAGGTCCGCTTCGGCCAGGGGGCCCTCGGGGAGGGTGGGCGAGGCGCTCGATCGAGCCACAGTGGTCCAGTGCACCCCATCGAGCGACACCCGCACTTCGAGGGCGCCGGGCGTTCGGTCCCGGTACTGCCCCGTGCGATCGCGCGAGAGGACTACCCGGGCCACGGCGCGCGGTTCGGGGAGTTCGATCTGGGCCCATTCGTTGCGGCGGCCGGCGGCGATCCAACTGTGGCTGTTGCCGTAACGGCCGTCGTTTAGGTGGGCGATTCGATGAATGGCGTACCCGGGCAGGCAAGAGGACGCGGTGGCCACCGCGCCGGCGCTGGCTCGAGCCCAATTCGCCTCACCGGCCGGCCCGTAGACTTCGAGTTCGTCCAGGCACGGCTCCCCTTGCGGAGCGTCGCGCAGGATCACGCGCACGAACCGGGCCTCGCTGGCTGGGAAATCCAAGGGGTTCGGCTGGGCCGGATCGAAGGGATCCGACGCGGCCAGGAGCACTGCTCCGCACATTGTTCCACCCCAGAACCGGGTTGTCGCATTCATAAAGCAGCAGCGTTGACGGCTGAGACCTAGGGAGAGGCCACAGCTTTTCCTTAATCGGTTTCGCTCCCGAGCGAGCTGGGCCGGCGACTGACCAGGTCGAACCAACCCCGACCCCAGGCGTGGCGGTAGAGCCGGAGCAATCCGCCCGACAGCAGCGCCACAGCCAAGAGGCAAAGAAGGCTCACGCGGAGTTGTGTTACCAGGAAGAGTGCCACACTGGCGCCCACCAGCGCAATGACCCAAACCACCAGCAACGGCAGCCAGCGCCAACGGATCCGGGCGGTGTCGTTCGAGCCTTCCGAGAACAGGAGAAGCACGGCCATGGGTTGTAGGGCAAGGAGCAGGCCGGCCACCTTGCTCGCCAACACCAACCCCAGCAGCCACTGGCCGGCCAACTCCCACCCCGCCAACGCGCCCATGGTCAAGATCAGCGGCACAGCGGCGGCAATGCGCACATAGTTGGTCTTGAGGATCACGCGGGCCATGTCCCGAAAGCCGAGGGGGAACCCGGCGTACATGGGCGTGAACGTGCCCCCTTGGAAGCACGAGCCTAACCCGGGCCACGCGCCCCCCAGCAGCGGCACCGCCGCCGCCAAGACGCCGTAGGCGGTCAGAAACACCAGCCAACCGCCGTACTTACCGAACAGCCAGATGAGCAGCATGACCACAGCCCAGGCGCCCGTTCCCCACGCCAGCCGCATCGTCCAGCGCGCTTCGCCAGCCAGCATAAACTCCGCTACCAACCGCTCGCGCGCATTCAACCACCGGCCAACCACGCGCTCGAGCCAACCGGCTTGGGTCCATTCCGCCGGCGCGAGGAACGCCCGGTCCCGCACGCGCGCCTCGACTGCCGTCACGCCGAAGCTCGAGCCCTCGACCCGACCCATCGCCATGCTCACGGCGGTTTGGGGGGCGAGCGGTTGCACGGGTTCGTGCAAGGCGTAGGCCTGACGCAGTCGCTGCCAAGACCACGGCAGGGCCCAACCGAAGACCGCCAACGGCAGCAGCAGCAGCCAGGCCCACGGATCCCCTTGCAGCATGCCGCGCTCGTAGAGGTAGTTGAGCCAACCGGCTGGGGGCAACCACCATGCCACGCTCACCAAGGCGGCCTGCACCTCGCCGAGGTATTTCCAGGTGAACAACAGGATGAAGGCAGCGTAATGGCCATGCGCCAGGTACCGGAGCCAACCGGCGCAACAAGCGGCGCCGTGCAGGCCCGCCAGCGTGGCGAACAGGGCTTGCAGAGGCGGCAACGCCACCGCCCAAAGACCGCCCGGCCAAGCCATCCCTTGCACCATCGCCAGCGCCACACCCGCCGGCACATACTCCAGCAGCAACCACCCCGTCTCGCGCACGAACCGAGCCGTCTGGAGGCGAAAGACCTGGGCGTCGGTCAGGGGCAAGTGGTAGAGAACGACCAGGTCCGCCGGCTGGTAAAGCGTTGCCAGCAGGCGTCGGCCTTGCGACCCAACCGCCCCCAAGCTCCAAAGCGCGAGCACGGCCAAACCCAAATCGACCCGCCCGCTAGCGTCCATCACCGCCGCCCAAAAACTCGCAAAGACAATCCCCAGGAACAAGTGATGGAACCAGCTCGGCACCTGCCAATCCCGCCAATGACCGCGCTGGCGGCGCCATTCCGCCGCCAACGCCGGCGAGGTGCGCCGCTCGCGGCGCAACCGATCGCGCAGGGCACGCTCGAAGGCCTTCGCGCGGAGCATCACGCG
>VHCO01000128.1 GCA_016871715.1 Verrucomicrobiota bacterium | reverse complement strand
TTACTGAGGTCTGTGGGTTGGGCGGCGGTGTACCTCAGTTCGCCGGCAGCCCGGTTCGTCACCGGCGCGGTTTTGCCGGTGGACGGCGGCGCGAGTATCGGCTTTTGAACCGAACCATGAAACTGGGCCTTGGCCTTTACCGGCATCAACTCGACGGGGATCATTTTCGTTTCGCCCGGCAGTGCGGCTGCACCCATCTGGTCGTTCATCTCGTGGACTATTTCCGGTCGTCGCGCAGCAACCGGCCAGGCGACCAACCCGTCGGGGACGACACGGGTTGGGGGCTGGCTGGGGACCCGACGCGGCTCTGGAGCTACGAGGAATTGGCCGCCTTGAAGCGGGAGGTGAACCGGGCGGGCCTCGAGCTCGAGGCGATCGAGAACTTCGACCCCGCGCACTGGCACGATGTGTTGTTGGATGGCCCCAAGAAACCCCAGCAACTCGAGAACCTTAGAACCATGATCCGCAACGTCGGCCGGGCCGGCATCCCGATCATGGGCTACAACTTCTCGATTGCCGGTGTGGCTGGGCGGGTGAAAGGTCCGTTCGCGCCCGGCGAGGCGGAGGCGGTGGGTATGGACGGTCCGTATGACCCTCCGATGCCCAACGGCATGGCGTGGAATATGGTGTACGATCCTCAGGCCCCGCCTGGAACCGTGCCGTGCGCCACATCGGACCAGCTCTGGGAACGGCTGCGGGACTTCTTGGCGGCGGTCTTGCCGGCGGCTGAGGAGGCAGGGGTGACCCTCGCAGCGCATCCGGATGATCCGCCCTTGCCGACCATCCGCGGTCAACCGCGGCTAGTGTACCAACCGCGGCTCTACCAGAGGTTGCTCGATCTCGACCCCAGCCCGCGGAACGGCCTCGAGTTTTGTCTGGGCACCTTGGCCGAGATGAGCGAGGGAGACCTGTGCCAGGCGGTCGACCGGTACAGCCGCCAAGGCCGCATCGCTTATGTCCACTGCCGCAACGTGCGGGGCAAAGTGCCCCACTACCGGGAGACGTTCATCGACGACGGCGACATCGACGTGCCCCGCGTGTTGGGCATCTTCGCCGCCAACGGATTCGACGGGGTCATCATCCCCGATCACGCCCCCCAGATGACCTGTGCCGCGCCCTGGCACGCCGGCATGGCTTACGCACTCGGTTACTTGCGCGCTTGCCTGGGTTCGGCTCGGCAATCCGCGTAGGGTACCGGGAAACGCGAAGCCGCGGTGGCTCGCTCGCCGGCATTGCGTTGCGCTGCGCGCGAGCGGTGGGTGGGCCTCGCCCCTGCTGAACAAGCGCCGCGTAGACTCAGGTCAGTTTCTCTTGCAGGATTTTGCGCGTCTGCTCGTCCCGGTAAGCGCGCAGCTTCTCCCGCAACTCAGGCCGTTGATTAGCCAGGATGGCGATGGCCAGCAGAGCGGCGTTGACTGCGCCGGGCTTGCCGATGGCCAACGTACCCACGGGGATCCCACCGGGCATTTGCACGGTCGAAAGCAGCGAATCCAGACCCTTGAGCGCCGCGCTCTCCATCGGCACACCCAGGACGGGCAAGAGCGTGTGCGCTGCAGTCACCCCCGCCAGGTGGGCCGCCGCGCCCGCCGCGGCGATGATGACTTCGAGACCGCGGGTCTCGGCTTGGGAGACGTATTCGAGGGTCTGTTTGGGCGTGCGGTGGGCGGACGACACCGAGCATTCGTTGGCCACGCCGAACTGGTTTAACAGGTCGTGGGCGTGCTTCATGACCTCCCAGTCCGATTTGCTGCCCATGATGATACCGACCAAGACCTTCGTGTGTTCGCTCATAAGCTATTGTCGATTTCGAATTGAGGGCCTGGATGAAAGCTCACCTGCCGGTTTTGTCAACGAAACTCGACACGAAACTCGACTCGAGAGGTGCCTGGCGGGTACTTAGCCTCCACGCAAGTCGGGCTGCAAATCGGCTTGCGGCCATTCGCTTAGTGGTGCATTTCATTAATACACTAACGTATTATTCTTGCGGTATGGCCCGCTTTGCACGATGCTCGCTATGTGCCTAGAATCAGCCCATTCCAAATCGAACTCACAGCGCAGGAGCGGGGGGAACTCGAAAGCAGGGCGGTCAAGTATACGTTGCCGTATTATCAGGTTCTCCGTGCCAAGATGGTCCTCTACGCGCCGCAGGGCCTCTCCAACGACGACATCGCTCGTTGCCTGGATACCCGCCGGGAAGTCGTCAGCCAATGGCGCAAACGCTTCTTCGAAGAGCGCCTGGCCGAGCGCAGTTACGAAGCGATGGCGAAACCCTTCGAGTGGAAGTTCACCCGAAACGACCTCGCCCAACTCATGCAGCGCCTCGCCCCACACTCACCAACCGAGAGTGCACTGGCCGCCTAAGAATACGTGGCCGGATTTATGAAACGACCCACTTAGGACGAGGCCTCTGCTGCTGGGTTGGTCCTGACGCGGCGGCGGGAGTTCGGAACGGAGCAGCGGAGGGGGCAACCATGTGCCTCGGAGCGGGGCGGGGGCGGGATGAGCGGAGCCGATGCCCAGCGAGCCAACAGTGTCATTTTGGCACAATGTGGCGCCTGCGGGTGTGCCTGGAGGTGGCTTGGCCCGGAGTGGTCAAGTTCCTCGACCGACCTAACGTTTTTGCCGTAAATGTCTTATGTGGATGATCGTCGTCGGTGTGAGTTGGCATCGAACATGGTCAGAAGACGGCTATGTCGAGTCTATTCCGGCCAAAATGTGTTGTGGAGACCCGGTGGTTGGGCTTTGCCGATGGAGGTGGGTCTTCAGGATCCGGACCTCAACGGCGGGGGCGGGCAAGGAGGCACTGGCCCCGTAGCGGTTTCAAGCGGTGGGCTAGGGCGGAGGATGAGGCGGGAACAGCGCCCCGTGCGATGTCTCGCACCCGCACGATGGAGGTGGGGCATACCCTGCAGGTGGCTTGGAAGTCTCTGGCGCGTTGGGAGGTTCCCATTCACCGGTTGGCGGGAGGGGCGCGATCGACGCGGGGCGACTGCGGGGGGCAAGGGCAAGGGCAAGGGTCTGGGGGCCACGAGAGGGTGATGCTGTCGATCGAGTAGCGAGTTGGGATTGGGCGTTGGCGGAGGGAGCATCATGGATCTGAACCGATTCACGGAGAAATCGCAGGCGGCGTTGATCGAGGCGCAGGCCCTGGCCACGCGGCACCAGCATCAGGCGGTCGACGTCGAGCACTTGGCTTTGGCCCTCCTGCAGCAGGAAGGTGGTCTGGTGCCGCAACTCTGCGCGCGGGTGAAGGCCGCCCCGGACCTCTTGCGGGCACGAATCGAGGAGGAACTCGGCCGGCTGCCGCGGGTGAGTGGCGACGCCACGACTGGCCAAGGCATGTATGTGACGCAGCGGCTCAACAAGCTGTTGGTCAAGGCGCAGGACGAAGCCAAGCGGTTGCGCGATGAGTACGTGAGTGTCGAGCACCTGATGTTGGCCATGTTCGAGGAGTCAGCCAGTTCAGGTGTGGGCCGGGTGTTCAAAGACCTACGGTTGCGGCGCGAGGACTTCTTGCAGGCCTTGACCGAAGTGCGCGGGAACCAGCGCGTGACCAGCAGCAACCCCGAGGCGACCTACGAAGCGCTCGAAAAATACGGGCGTGACCTCACGCGACTCGCCCAACAGCACAAGCTAGACCCGGTGATTGGCCGGGACACGGAGATCCGGCGGTGCATGCAGGTCTTATCGCGTCGGACCAAGAACAACCCGGTGTTCATCGGTGAGCCGGGTGTGGGGAAGACGGCGATCGTCGAAGGATTGGCGCGGCGGATTGCGGCGGGCGACGTGCCGGACAGTCTGAAGGACAAGCGGATTGTCGCGTTGGACCTCGGGGCTCTCATTGCGGGAGCCAAGTTTCGAGGTGAATTCGAGGAGCGACTGAAGGCGGTGTTGCACGAGGTGGCGAAGGCGGAGGGCCGCATTGTCTTGTTTATCGACGAAATCCACACCGTGGTAGGCGCGGGCAAGGCGGAGGGGGCAATGGACGCGGGTAACATGCTCAAGCCGATGTTGGCGCGGGGGGAACTGCACTGCATCGGGGCCACCACGCTCGACGAGTATCGTAAGCACATCGAGAAAGACGCCGCCCTCGAGCGGCGGTTCCAACCGGTGCTGGTGACCGAGCCGAATGTCGAGGACACCATCTCGATCCTGCGCGGCTTGCGCGAGCGCTACGAACTGCACCACGGCGTTCGGATTCAGGACGGCGCCTTAGTGTCGGCGGCTCAGCTAGCGCACCGCTACATCTCGGACCGGTTCCTGCCGGACAAGGCGATCGACCTGATCGACGAATCCGCCGCCAAACTGCGGACGGAGATGGAGAGCATGCCGGAAGAACTCGAGGCGCTCGAACGCCGGCTGATGCAGCTCGAGATCGAACGCGAAGCCCTGCGTAAGGAGAAAGACCAGGCCTCGAAGGAACGACTCGAGACTCTCGAGAAGGCGATCGCCGAACTGAAGGGCGAACGGGATGCCCTTAAGGCGCGGTGGGAAGGGGAGAAGCACGTGATTGGCGACATCCAGAAGCTGCGCGAGGCGATCGAGGTCGCGCGCAACCAGATGGATCAAGCCCAGCGCAGCAGCGATTTGGGGCGTGTGGCCGAGTTCAAGTACGGCCGCCTGCCCAACCTCGAGCGGCAGCTCAGAGACCTCGAGGCCAAAGCGTCCGGCGCCGGCGGCAGGGCGCGCCTCCTGCAGGAGGAAGTGACCCCGGACGAAGTTGCCGAGGTGGTGTCGCGCTGGACGGGCATTCCGGTGGCGCGGTTGCTCGAGGGGGAGCGGGAGAAACTTCTCAAACTGGACCAGATCCTGCACCGGCGGGTCATCGGGCAAGACGAGGCGGTGGCGGCGGTGGCGGACGCGGTGGTGCGCGCTCGCTCCGGATTGAAGGACCCCAAGCGGCCCATCGGCTCGTTCATTTTCTTGGGGCCCACCGGGGTCGGTAAAACCGAGCTCGCCCGCGCGTTGGCGGAGAGCCTATTCGACAGCGAAGACAACATCGTGCGGTTGGACATGAGCGAGTACATGGAGAAGCACGCGGTGGCGCGGTTGATTGGGGCGCCGCCGGGCTACGTCGGGTACGAAGACGGGGGGCAACTGACCGAGGCCGTCCGGCGCAAGCCTTACAGCGTGGTGCTCTTCGACGAAATCGAGAAGGCCCACCACGACGCCTTCAACGTCCTGCTGCAAATCCTCGACGACGGCCGGCTGACCGACAGCCACGGGCGGGTGGTGGATTTCAAGAACACGATCATCATCATGACCTCGAACATCGGCAGCCCGCGACTGATCGAAAACGCCAGCGCCACCGGCGAGATTGCCGAACCGGTGCGCAAGCGCGTGCTCGAGGAGCTCCGCGCCAGTTTCCGGCCCGAATTCCTCAATCGCGTGGATGAGACCGTGCTGTTCAAGCCACTCACCCTCGAGGAAATCAAACGCATCGTGGCGCTGCAACTGGATCTGTTGCGCCGCCGGCTGGCCGAGCGCCACATCGCCCTCGAACTGACCGAAGCCGCGCGCGAACACATCGCTCGCGAAGGTTACGACCCAGTGTACGGTGCGCGGCCGCTGAAACGGTTCCTCCAGCGCCACATCGAGACCGCTTTGGCCCGGAAGCTCCTCGCCGGCGAGGTCCACGACCACTGCCACGTGACCGTGGAGTACAAGGACGGCGAGTTGTTGTTCACCGCCAAGGCCAGCCGGGCATGAGCGCAGGCGCGACCTCCCTCCGCGTGACCGGCTAACGGCCAGCCGCTTTCCACGGCGGCCCGTTCAGCCCTGGACTGGCGCGGTTGCAGCCGCGGCAGCCGCCTGGAGGCGCTGTCGTTCCGCCACCTTCGCGAACGGGTAGTAGACCAACATCGCGATGCCAATCGAGGCGACGCCCCAAAGTGCCGCGCGCCAGTCCCCGCCGGACACCAGGTAATGCCCGATGATGGGCGGGGTGGTCCAGGGCACGTTGACGAAGGGGCGGTTAATCAGGTTGGCGTACATGAGCAGGTACGTGCCGGTCGTCAGGGTCAAGGCGCTGAGCACATAGGGAATCATGAAAATCGGGTTCAGGACGATCGGGAAGCCGAAGAAGATAGGTTCGTTGATCTGAAACACTTGGGTGGGGAGCGACAGCCGACTGATCTTGCGATAGCCCGGCTCCTTCGAGTTCAACATGATCAAGGCCAGCGCGAGCGTCGCCCCGGTCCCGCCCACATTCACGAAGATGGTGAAGAACCCGTAGGCGGTCACGTAGGGCAACGGTTGGCCCTGTGTCATGGCCGTCACGTTCGCAGCCAGGTACTGCAGGAAGATCGGCGCCACGATCGCATCCATCGCGTTGTCACCGTTGATCCCCACCGACCACAGCATCGTGACTAGAAAGGCGTACACCAAAATGCCCGGCAGTGTGTTCAGGGCAAAGACCAGCGGCTTGAACACCGTCTGGACAATGTGGTTGATGTCCACCCCCAACACGAACCGGATCAACCACGCCGCCAATAACAGAAAGAACAGCGGACTCAGCGACAAGAACGACTCGTAGACCACCCGGGGGACATTGTCCGGCAGCCGAATCACCACGTTCTTGTCGGTGAAGAACTTCTGAACCCGAACTGACACCAACGCCACGAGAATCGCCGTGAACAGCCCTTGCGAGCCCAAGTTGTCCATCTCGAAACTCAGGTCCTCGAGCCGAAGCTGGATCAGCAGGAACACCCCCGTGGACAACATGGCGCTCACGATGGCTTCTTGGCGGAGCTGTTTGCCCAGGTCATAGCCGATGGCAAAGCTGGCAAAGACACCCAGCAGGCCAAACGTGGCGGTCACCGGCACCTGCAGTAGTTGGAGGTAAGGCTCGACCACCTTGTCCCAGCCGGCCACGGGCAGATAGGCGACGATCATGAACAGGCCGCCCACGATCGTCAGCGGCACGATCGACACCATGCCCGCGCGGATCGCGCTTAAGTAGATGTTCTCGCTCAACGCCGTAAGGGCGGGCACCAGATACCGGTTCAGCAAGCGCACAGCCGGGTTCATGACGCCTCCACGCTCGGGCCACGGCCGGCTTGCAGTCCGGAGCCGTGCGGCTTAGAGCCCGTCCGAGAACTCCCCTTCCGGTAGGGCGAGGCTCCCGCCGAGCCACTCTCCTTCGGGTAGGGCAAGGCTCCCGCCGAGCCACTCTCCTTCGGGTAGGGAGAGGCTGCCGAGCCGCCACGTCCCCAGCCTCTTCGCCCTTTGCCGCGGCTCGGCTGGAGCCTCGCCCTACCGGGGTTTGGGTCTTCAAACAGGTTCTGAGGCGGGGTCGGCCGGTGAGGCACGCGGGGCGGGAGCGGGGTCGTCATGGGAGTGTCGAGGACTCGAGTGAAACAGCGCCTCAAAACGGGCCTCGGGCACTTCGCCCGAGGCGGCGCGGACAAGATGCCTGCGCCGCAAACTTGGTCGGTCTCTAACATGGTTCGGGATGCGAGGAATCCGGTTAATGGGCGGGCTTGGCGTGGGGTGGGTGAGCGATGGTCAAGAGGTTAGCTGCCGCTACTCGAGGCCACGCGCTTCGAGGTCGAGTTCGTCCAGGCCCAGGTAATGGCCCAACTCGTGGAGATAGGTGGTGCGGACTTCGTCGCGGTAAACCTCCTCATCGCGATCGGCGAAGTCCCACAGGTTGTCGAGGAAGAGGATGATCTGGGCCGGTAAATCGACCGTGCTCGAGTGTTCTTCGTCAAAGGCTTTGCCCACAAACAAGCCCAGCAGGTCCGGTTCGAAGCCGTCCGCCAATATGGCCGCGTTGGGCACGCGTTCATACGTCACAGGCAAAGGCGCCGCCCGCTGGCGGAGCGCGGCCGGGAGTCGGTGCAGGGTGCGGCGGACTTCCGCTTCCGCGATGCTCTTGAGCCAGGCCCAGTCCGAACTCATAGCAGCGTGGTGGGCAGTTCTTCGGTTGGACTTGTTTCCTCCGGCCTGCCCTCGGCTTGGTGCCGGAAGCGCCCAAACTGGCGCAGGTACGCCGGGTTGTCCTCGAAAAACCGCACCAGATCGGCCAAGATGAGCACCGTGGCGGGGCTCAGGTGATGCTCGATGCCCTCGATGTCCCGTTGCTGCGTGGCGGCGTCGAGCCCAAACAGGGAGAAGAACTGCGACAGCGTCTCGTGCCGCTTGCGAATGCCGCAGGCGACGGCGCGCCCTTTCTCGGTCAAGAGCAGGCCGCGGTATTTCTCGTAATGGACATAGCCCTGTTCATCGAGCCGCTGCACCATGTTGGTCACGGAGGCTTGGCTGACGGCCAGCGTTGTGGCGATGTCCACGACGCGGGCGTAGCCCTTCTCCTCGATCAACTCGTGAATCCGCTCCAAATAGTCTTCTGCGCTTTGGCTGGGGGCCGATTCCAATTCCATACGTGCTCGCGGCCCACTAGACCATGAGCCCCCGCCTCCTGGCAAGCGGGCGATGGGGGAGTGAACGGCTTACTCATGAGTCCCCGAGATGGACTACAATTCGGCGGCAGGGCGCGCAGTCCCCTGCACGCCGCGCCCTCCTGTGCCCATCACGGTTTGCGGCGCGCAGAGGGCTGCCCGCCCTGCCACCAGCACATTGCAGTCTATCCCTGGCTCTCATCGGTAGCCTCGCCCCCCAATCTTCGATCCGTTCGGTGCCGCGGCGGCGAGCGCGCGTTGGTTGCGATCGCGCCAACGGCGCAGGCCGGCGCCCAGGGCGCAGACTCCGGCGAAAATCGCGGCGTAGCTCGACGGCTCAGGGGCGGTCACCACCAACGTCCAACTCACCAGCGTGGCGGTGCCGCCCGCATTGTAGTCGAACAGGCGCAGCGACCATTCCCCATCGGTGCCCAGGTCGTTGAACGAACTCAACAGCGCGCTGCGCGCGTCGGTGTCCAGCACCGAGGTTGGGTTGGTCGTGCGGGCGTCGGGCGCCCAACTCCCCCCCAGGGGCCCGCCGAGGGGAGTCGTATGCTCGCCGCTCAACGTCAACCGGTAGACATGCACATCGCCGTCGCTGGCGGCGTCGTCAAAGAGCGCGTTGTCTAGGCCGCTGTCGCCGTAGCCGAGGGCGTCGCCGCTGCGGCGGCCGGGGCGGTTGAGCAGGACGGCGTAGCCGGAGCCGTGGGACAGGCTGACGAAGAGATCGCCCAGGTACCCGCCGGTGATGGTCAGATAGACGTTGACATCGCCGATGATACTGATCGCGGAGCCGGAGACGGTGCGGATGTCTTCGTAGCCGAATTCGTCAGGGTAATCCGGGATCTGGGCATTGACCGTGTAGGTGTATTCCTCGACCACTTGGGCGGTGGCCCGCGGGACGGTGTTGAAACCAAACAGCGCCAGCGCCAACACCGGCAGACCCCTCCTGAGCACTGAGACCTGCTTCTGGATGCGTCGAGTCTGCGGCCCGCCGCGCCGCCTTTGGTTCTTGCCGTCCATGGACTGCCGATGTTCCTGGATCCCGATCCTGTTCAAACCGAACTGCGCCTATTGGCACTTCAGGCCTGGGGCCTAGGCGAGTGCAGGCACCTGAGGCCAATCCGCTCCTCGAGGCCCCTCGAGGAGCCGGCCTCGGCGAGCCGGCGATCATGTCAGCGCGCCAGTTGGCCACTCAGCAAGAAGCCTGCCTGGACGCGGTCAGGCGGCTAGACGGCGCTCGGGTCGGCAGGGACACCGCAGCTCGTCCAACGGGGGAGGTATATGGAGCTCAGGCGGGGCTGCGGCCACATCCAGGTGCATAAAATGCTCATAGCGAAGGCGATATAGCTTTGACTTCGACCGGCCTTCTACCGCCTGCCGCACAGCTCCTGCGGCGGGTACCCTATTGGCCCGGCAGTTGGGCCCCAGACCGGGCCCGGGCGGAAGGACCGGTCGTCGGTGGGCACCCGCGGCAGGGCGGAATCGGACGGGCAAGATCGCCTGTCCAACTTTTTGGCATGCCGTCTTGACACGGGACAGGACCTGTACTACTGTGGCGTCGCCTGCTGGTAATCGATCACGATCACGGTTTGAGTTGAGGTTGACCATATGAACGTTCATTTGAAGACCGTCTTGTGTGCCTGCGCGGTGAGTATCGCCTCTGCAAGCGCTCTGGCCCAGTATGCGATGTACGGCATTCGCACGACGTCCCCCGGCGTCAATACGGATTCCACCCTGTTTGGGGTAAGCCCCATTGGTGGTGGAGCGACGGCGACGACCGTCGGCTCAATTGGATATTGGGGGCTGGACATTGCCATCACACCCTCTCTGGACCTGTGGTCAGTGGGGCAGACGGCGGGGCAGATACGGCGCCACAGTATAACGACTGGGGCCACGCTGCAAACCGTCGCCATCAGTGGGTTGCCAGCCAACAATAACTCGCTTGAAGCGCTCGACGACAACACCCTCTTCGCCTGGGGTTACTCCGGTGACGCTATGCGGTTACAGCAGATTAACCTCCTTACGCAGACTGCAACTTTCATCACGGGCCCAACCTCCGCGGCGGCTGCCGGTGGCGACTTGGCGCTGGACCCGACGGATTCCAATGCCCTCTACGGCATCACGACCAGCGACCAGTTGATCAGGTTCGACATTTCAGGAGCCAGTTGGAGCGTGGTAGGCAGTCTGCCTAGCGCACCGCTGTGGACCGGCCTTGATTTCGATCACGCGACGGGCAAGCTGTACGCGTTCACCTACAGCGAATCGAGCGGGTCCGGCTTGTACGAAATCAACAAGTCCACTGCCGCCGCGACCTGGCTCGCATGGCCGGGCGGAACGGAGTACCTGGGCATGGCCACTGTCCCCGAGCCGCATGAATACGCGATGCTGGCAGGTTTGGGGCTGTTAGGCTTCGCCGTGTACCGCCGGCGCATGAAGGCCTGAACGCATCCTTTGTTCTGAGTCGCCCGCCGGTTCTCCGGCGGGCTTCTTTTTTGTGCTGGTCGTTGAGTACTGATCCGGAGCGACTCGTGGCATGGTGTGGGGCGGGGTGCGGGCGGCGGGGGGACGAGTGGGTACATCTTGGACATTGCCCTGGGTAGGGGCTCGGGCTACAAGAGGTGCATGTGGCCCGAACTGATCAAGCATGGCGGCCTGATGATGTGGCTGTTGCTGCTGGCGAGCGCCGTGGCGGTGGCGGTGTTCATCGAGCGCTTGCTGCGGTACCATCGGGAGCAGATCAACTCGATCGAGTTCCTTAACGGCGTGCGCAATGTCCTGCGGCGCGACAACGTGGTCGAGGCCATCTCGATCTGCGACGCCACCCCCGGGCCGGTATCGCGCCTGGTCAAGACGGCCATTCTGAACCGGGCCAAGGGCCACGACGGCGTGCGTGAGGCGCTCGAGGAAGCCGGGTTGGTCGAGGTGCCGCGGTTGGAGGAGAAGCTGAACCTGCTGGCGACCATTGCCCAGATCGCGCCGATCATGGGCCTGCTCGGCACCGTGCTCGGGTTCATCGACGTCTTTCGCGTGCTCCAGCTCGAAGGGGTGTCGGCCCCGGCGAACCTGCTGGCCGGCGGTGTTTGGCAAGCCCTGGTCTGCACCGGCGCCGGTCTGGCGCTCTCGATCCCCTGCTACGCCGGCTACAATTACCTGGTCAGCCGCGTCAACAGCATCGTGTTGGACATGGAGAAGGCCTCCTCCGAAATCCTCAACGTCCTCTCCGAACTCCGCAAACCCAGCCCGTGAACGGCCTCGGCGTATGAAGTTCCCACGCAACGTCCGACTCTTCACCGGGCAGCTCGACGTGGCGCCTTTTGCCGCGGTCTTCTTTCTGCTGGTCCTGTTCGTTCTGCTGCAGTCCTCGCTCGCCCCCACGCCGGGCGTGCGTGTGCAATTGCCCATGGCCACGCCGCCGGCACCGCCCGGCACCGACGCGCCAGCACTGGTCGTCACGGTGGACCGCCACGAGCAGCTTTACTTCGACCACCAGGTCACCGACCAGGCGCGGCTGCGCGCCCAGTTGCGGCTCAAGGTGCAACAGAGCCGCGAACCGCTGACGCTTATCATCCAGGCCGATGCCTCGGTGCGCCACGCCGCCATTGTGCGCGTGGCCTCCGTGGCGGGGAACGCTGGCATCGGCCAAGTCCTGATCAAGACTCGGCCTCCGCTCTTTTCCGAGGGGGCACCGCCGCAGGCCGACCCACCATGAAGCCGGCGCCGGTCGAGTTCGAGGGTTGGACACGGCGTCGTTGGGCACTCACCATTCTGGTCGTTCTGGCGGCTCAACTGGCGCTGATTTACCTCCTATCCGACTGGGCGTCTCCACCGGCCGGCCCGAGCGGCCCCCCCACACGGTTTTGCTGGCTGGCGGAGCCCACGCAACCGGCCCCCGAGAGCGAGCTCCCTTGGCTCGACGACCCCGCCCAATTCGCCTTGGTCACTCGCCAGGGATTCACGGGCCCGATTTGGTTCCCGGCGCCCGGGCTCAAACCCCCTGTGCGCGAATGGACCGAGGCGCCGCGGTGGTTGGCGCCGAACGTCAACTCGTTGGGAGCTGGCGCCGCACGGGGCGTTGAACCTGCGGCGGCGGTGCTCCTGGCCGATCGGCCGCGGCCCGCTACCGTGCGGCCGTTGCCGGAGGATCATCCCGTCTTCACCAACAGCACGCTCCGGATCGAGGGCGACCTGGCGGGCCGCGCGCTCATGACCCCGCTCAGCCTGCCACGGTGGGAGCACCCGGACGTGCTGCGTCCAAGCACCGTGCAGGTGCTGGTGGACGCGGCCGGCCGGGTGAACTCTGCGGTGTTGTTGGCCGGCAGCGAACTGGCCGCCGCCGACCTGCGGGCGCTCGAACTGGCGCGCGCTGCGCGCTTCGAGCCTCTGGCGGAGCGCTCGGGGGGCAGCGGGCTCGCCTGGGGCCGCCTGGTCTTCCATTGGTGGACAGTAGCGCCGGGCAGCCTGCCCGCGCCGGCTCCTCCCCCTGCCCCATGACCACCAGCGGTCTTCTATTCGCCTATGTGGTCTGCCTCTTGGCGGGATTGACGGGACTGGCCATCTACACCGAGTTCCGCCGCCGCAGCTTCGGCCCGACCCCCACGGAAGATCACATCTTTCGGTGCGACACCTGCAGTTACGTCTATACGGATGACCCTGACGTGGACCGTTCCCGGTGCCCGCACTGCGGCACCATGAACGACGTGTTCACCTTCTGACACCCGCGCGTCGCCCACCCGCAGAAGCGAGCCCACCTCACTTGGCGGCCTTGATTTCCACCACGTCGTGCGTGCCCGCCTCCCGCTGCCCGGCCCCCGTGACCCGGATGTAGCGCGCGCGGGAGCGCAACTCGCTCAGATTGGCCGCTCCCAGGTAGCCCATGCCCGATTGGATGCCGCCGATCAATGGGGTGAGTACGTGATCGAGTGACCCGGTGGCTTCTTTCAACGCCTCGACGCCCTCGGCCGCGAGCTTGCGCCGGGGATCGGCGACCTGCCCGTACCGGGCCGCCGAACCCGCCTTCATGGCTGCCTCGCTGCCCATACCGCGGTAATGTTTGTAAAGCTTGCCCTCGATTTCGATCACTTGGCCGGGCGCCTCCGGGCAACCTGCGAACATGCCTCCGCAGATCACTCCGTGCGCCAGGCTCAGGGCCTTGACCAAGTCACCCGACTTAGCCACGCCGCCATCGGCCAGGATCGTCACGCCTAAAGGCGCGGCGGCGCGCGAGGTCACGTACAGCGCGGTGAGTTGCGGAATGCCTACCCCGGCGACCAGGCGAGTCGTGCAGATCGAGCCGGGGCCCTGTCCCACCTTGATGCAATTGGCGCCACATGCCGCTAAGAACTCGACGCCCGCGGCGCTGGTCACGTTGCCCGCGATGATCGGCAGCGTCGGGCACGCCTCGCGAATCATTCGGACCGTGTCTCCCACGCCGCGTGTGTGGCCATGCGCCGTCGATACCGCCACCACGTCCACCCCCCGGTCCACCGCCGCACCCACATGCGCCAGCACGCGGTCCCGGTCCAACTCACCGAAGGCGTTGCGCGTTGCCGACACCGCGGCGCCACAGAGCAGTCGAAACCGGGCGTCCCGGGCCGGCTTAAACTGGGCGCTGCGCTCCTGCGTGATCCGCTCGACGTCGCTCATGGTGAACAGCCCGCGCAGCTTGTCCTCGTCGTCTACGACCAGGAGCTTGTGGATACCGGGGTGATCGGTGAAAAACCGGTCAGCGCGTCCGATCGGGTCGGGTTCCAGTTCGCGTTGGTGAACGGTGTGCACCTGGGCTCGAGGCGTGAGGGCTTCGGCCACTTGACGTTTGGCGTACCGATGCTTGACCACGTGGCTCGACAGCAGCCCCACCAGCCGCCCCGATTTGTCCACCACCGGAAAGGTGCTGAAACTGAACCGCCGTTTCTCGATCATCTCGAGCACGTCGGCGATATGGTGCTCCGGCGACACCCGGATCGGATCTTGGATGAGGCCATGGACGTGGTTCTTGACGCGGCTGACCTCGGACAACTGCTGGCGCTCCGGCATGTTGTAATGAATCAACCCGAGCCCGCCGTTAAGTGCCATCGCAATGGCCATCCCCGCTTCCGTCACCGTGTCCATGTCCGCCGAGACGATCGGGATATTCAGTTGCAGGCCCTCTGCTAGCCTGACGTCCAGTTGCGTGTCGCGCGGCAGAATCTCGGAGTACAAGGTGGCCAGGGAGACATCGTCGAAGGTCAACCCCACCGATGACCCAGGAAAAAACTCGTCCGCCCGGCGGTAGATTCGGGCATCGAGTTCGGTGAGCGCGGACGAATTTGCCATAGGTCTAATTGCCTCACTCGGCCCGTTCCTGGCAAGCGGGAAGATCGAGTGCCGCCGGCGACCCGCGAATTCCCCCATCCGGACCCAAGCCATTGCGCCGCGTATGGACTCCCAGCGCGCGCGCACGTAGACTGCCCGGGTGTCATGGCAAATCCACACCCTGGGCCGGCCGAGCGCGTGGGGTAGACGGGCTCAATCCCCCGCGCTGATGCCGCGTCGTCGGTCCGCATCGCTGCTTGGGGCCGGGCACCCCCGAGCGCGTTGGACTCAACGCACACCGTCGGGGCCCCGGCCCTTGCCCCCATCATGCTCCCTGCTCGCGCACCTATGAACCCTGTCGCCGCCCCCGTTCCAACGCCGCAACCGCACTTGGCTGCCCCAGGCTCCCGGCCGCGTCATCCGCGCGGGCTTTACACGCTCTTCTTTACCGAGATGTGGGAGCGGTTCAGTTACTACGGAATGCGGGCCTTGCTGGTCTTGTTCATGGTGGACGCGGTGCAGCGAGGCGGATTGGGCCTGACCGATCAGATCGCGACCGCCATCTACGGATTGTACACCGCGGCGGTGTACCTGGCGTGTCTCCCAGGCGGATGGGTGTCCGATCGTCTGCTGGGCGCACGCCGGGCAGTCTGGAGCGGCGGCCTGGTCATTGCCGCTGGCCACTTTACCCTGGCAGTGCCGCGGATCGAGACGTTTTACCTGGGCCTCCTCTTGGTGGTGCTCGGCACCGGCCTGCTCAAGCCCAACATCAGCGCCATGGTGGGCCAGCTCTACCCGGAAGGAGGGGCGCGGCGCGACGCCGGGTTCACCGTGTTCTACATGGGCATCAACCTGGGCGCGGCCCTGGGCCCGTTGGTGTGCAGCACGCTCGGCGAGAAGATGAACTGGCACTATGGCTTCGCGGCGGCCGGAGTGGGGATGGTCTTTGGCTTGATCCAGTACCGCTGGACCAACTGGCACTTGGGCGATGCCGGCCTTCCCCCAACGCGGGAGACAACCGCAAGGCGGCGCGACTGGTGGGTGGTGTGGGGCGGTTTGGGTGCGCTGGCCCTCGTGGTCCTGCTGGTCTTCACGGGAACCCTGCGCATCGATCCCGTCGCCATTGCCCGCGGAACCACCACCGTGATCGTGGCCATCGCCGTCCTCTATTTCGCGAGCCTCCTGGGCTTCGGAAGACTCGACGCCATCGAGCGCAAGCGGGTGGGCGTCATCGCTGTGCTGTTTCTCGCTTCAGCCATGTTCTGGTCCGGCTTCGAACAGGCCGGTTCGTCGCTGAACCTGTTCGCCGAGCGCTACACCGAGCGCGTCCTCGGCTGGCTCGACTTCGAAATCCCGGCCGGCTGGTTCCAATCGCTCAACGCGTTCTTCATCATCACGCTCGCCCCCGCCGCCGCCGCCCTCTGGGTCGCTCTCGCCCGGCGCAACCTCGACCCTTCGCTGCCGGTCAAGTTCGCGTTGGGATTGATCCTGCTCGGTTTGGGGTTCCTCGCGATGGCGGGCGCCTCGCGCCTGGTGAGTGGCGGGCTCAAGGCCGGACCCAGTTGGCTGATTATCACGTATCTGTTGCACTCGATCGGCGAGCTGTGCCTGAGCCCGGTGGGCTTGAGTTCGGTCACGAAACTGGCGCCGCAGCGCCTGGTGGGGCAAATGATGGGCACCTGGTTCTTGGCCGCCTCGCTCGGCAACTTGATGGCGGGCTTGATCGCTGGCGAATTCAGTAGCGAATCGGTCGACGCCATGCCCACCCGCTATCTCAACATCGTCCTGACCACGGCCGGCGCCGGCCTGGTGCTATTCGCCTTGGCCCGGCCCATCCGGCGGCTCATGGTCGGGGTGAAGTGACTCGGCCCTGGCGTATTTGCGGTTGGCAAGCGGAGCGGGCGACCGGATACTGGCGAGGTGGCGATAGGCAAAGGTATGGCTGAGGGCACGAAGCACACGTACGACGAAAGCAAGGTCAAGACGCTCTCCTCACTCGAGCACATCCGGCTGAGGACCGGAATGTACATCGGGCGAATCGGGACGGGAGCGCACCCGGACGATGGCTGTTACATCCTGCTGAAGGAGGTCATCGACAACGCCGTCGACGAGTTCATCATGGGCTTCGGCCGTGAGGTCCAAATCTCCATCGCCGGCACCCGCGTGGCCGTGCGCGACTTCGGCCGGGGCATCCCGCTGGGCAAAGTCGTCGATTGCGTGTCCAAGATTAACACCGGCGCCAAGTACAACGACGAGGTCTTCCAATTCAGCGTCGGCCTCAACGGCGTCGGCACCAAAGCGGTCAACGCCCTCTCGAAGGTCTTCCTCGTCCGCAGCCAACGGAACGGCGAATTCGTCGAGGCCGCCTTCAAACAAGGCCGGCTCAAACAAGAGCGCTCCGGCCAGAACCCCAAAGAAGCCGACGGCACCTACATCGAGTTCGAGCCGGACCCCGAGATCTTCAAGGAGATCGAGTTCCGCCCGGAACATGTCGAGCGGCGGCTCAAACATTACAGCTACCTAAACACCGGCCTCCGCCTGGTGTACAACGGCAAGACGTTCCAGTCCCGCCTGGGCCTGCTCGACTTGATCATGGACCTGCTGCAGGCCGACGGCAGCGAACCCATCTACGCACCCCTCCATTACTCGGGCAAAACCCTCGAGTTTTGCTTTACCCACAGCAACAGCCGCTATGGCGAGACTGTCCTGTCCTTTGTCAACGGCCAGTTCACGTCCGATGGCGGCACCCACCTGAGCGCCTTCCGCGAAGGCCTCGTCAAGGCCGTCAATGAGTTCTCGAAGGGCGGCTTCGACGGCGACGATGTGCGCGAGGGCATCGTCGGCGCCGTAGCCCTGCGACTCAAAGAACCGGTCTTCGAGTCCCAGACCAAGAATAAGCTGGGCAACACGGAGATCCGCACCGAGTTCGTCAATCGTGTCCGGGAGGAGTTGCTGCACTTCTTCAATCGCAACCAAGGAATCGCTCAGCAAGTCTTGGCTAAAGCGGAAGACAGCCGCCAGTTGCGCAAAGAGCTGCAGGCTGTCAAGAAGCTCGCCCGGGAGCGGGCCAAGGCGATCTCCATCCGCATCCCGCAGCTCAAGGACTGCAAGCAACACTACGACAAGAAGCGTGACAAAGGGCGCGGGACGATGTTGTTCATCTGCGAAGGCCAAAGCGCCGCCGGCTCGATCACCAGTTGCCGCGATGTCAACTCCCAGGCCGTTTTCGTGCTTAAAGGAAAACCCCTCAACGTGTGGGAACTCAAGCGCGATGTGATGTACAAGAACGACGAGATGTACAATCTCATGCAGAGCTTGAGCATCGAGGACAACATCGAGGGCCTGCGCTACGAAAAGGTCATCCTCGCCACCGACGCCGACGTAGACGGCCTACACATCCGCAACCTCTTGATCACTTATTTCTATCGGTTCTTCGATCAACTCGTCCACGACGGCCACCTTCACGTGCTGGAAACACCCCTCTTTCGCGTGCGCAACAAAGAGCGCACTATCTACTGCTACAGCGACACCGAGCGCACAACCGCGGTCGCCAGTGTGGGCGGTAGACCCGAGATCACCCGGTTTAAGGGGTTGGGCGAAATCAGCCCGAAGGAGTTCGCCCAGTTCATCGGCCCTGCCATGCGCCTGAGCCGGGTCGAGTACGCCCCCAAACCTGAGGCTGCGGGCATTCTTGACTTCTACATGGGCAAGAACACGCCCCAGCGCAAGGACTACATCATGGGCCACCTGGTGGTGCCGGTCGAGGAATGAAGGCCAGCACCGCTATATCCCCAAGCCGCTTCACCCGGTAGCCCAGATCTCACTCTTCCTTACCTCTGCCGATCCTGGCCAAGCAGACCATACCCCATCCGGCTACCGCGTGTAGTCGGCCCAGTGGCACACTGCCGTCCAGAGTCAAGCCGGCACTCTGTCAGACACAGCTCTACCAGATCCACACCCCGCTCACGAGATCGGTTCCACCTGCAAGTCTCGCAACGCACTCAACCCGGCCAGCGGCACGCCTGCCCCTCGAATCGGCCGCGCCCCGCTCCGCCGCCTCGACCCAAACCGCTCCCGATGCGCCAACCATACCCCGTCCACAAAACCCTTCGACCCCAACACCACCCCGTCCGTCATGTGCCGTATCCGCAACCGTAACACCTCCCCCACGCTCAACTCCCCACCCTTCTGCAACACCCGCCGAATCTGCTCCCGACTCATCGCCACCTTCCCACTGGCCCCAGACACACCCCCACGCACAAACAGCCGCTGCCGATACGCCGCCCCAACCTCCTTCCATTCGCGCAACTCCCGAACCTGCACCGGCCTCGAACCCTCGGCCCCCGCTGCAGCCTGCGCGCCGGCCAAGAACGGAGCGCGGGCATCTTGCCCGCGGGCCCCTGCCCCTTCTGACTCCGCCGGCCCCGCCGACTCGACGGCCCCTCCTGCCCCAACCCCGCCCCAACACGCCCCCTCACTCCCGCCCGTGTACATACTCAACAACCCCGACCGCGCCTTCGCATCCCCAGCCACCGCCGCCGCATACCCACAGTGCCGGTAATCCTTCGGATCCTCCACCAACCCGGCTCGCACCGCGTTCAAGTCGATGTACGCCGACACGGTCTCCAGCACCCCCGGCTGATCCTCGACCAACACACTCCGAAACCGTTCCGCCCACAACGTCCCAAACCGCTGATGCCGTATGTTGTACCACTTGCTGAACCGCTGCTTGAACTCCTTCATGAACTCCGACACATCCCCCATCCGCGCCAGCATCCGTTCCCGAATGTTCGCGTCCACCCGGCCGTGATCGTGCAACCCCTTCTCGGCCTCATAAAGCAGCCCGGCCTCTCGGGGCTTCGCCTTCCCGTAGAGGGCCTTCATGCGCTCGACCAGTTCCTCGTCGGTCGGGTTCTGCTCGGCCGGGACGCGGACCAGGACATGGAAGTGATTGGACATGATGCAGTAGGTGATGACCTCGAGGCCGCAGAAGGTGGCCAGGCGCCGGAGGAGCCTGACCAAGGTTTCTTTGCCGAGGTCATCGAGGAGCCGTTGGGCGCCGACGATGCGCGAGACGCAGTGGTAGACGGCCGTGCGGCCTTTGACTTTAATGCGGGTCATTTTCATAGACGGCGCAAGGTTACTTGACCGCAAGGGGCTTGTCAACATTATTATACCTATCTTATTAATAATAGAGTAGAGTGTTGGTAGCTTGTACCTGTCTCTTCGCAGAGCATGAAGATTCCAGACTTCCCCGGACGCTGCGGGTGGCAGAGATCTAGGCTAGCAGTCGCTCGCGTCTGGCGTTCGGGGGCGAGCTTGCGTGAGGGGTGGGTGGGGGGAGAGGTGAAATCCTCCGTCCCGGTTTGTGTAGCTCGCGATCGGCTATTGGCTAGGCTATTGGCTATGGCTATTGCCCTGGTGCCGGGGGTTCCGCTAGGTTAACGCCATGCGCACTTCTCGCCCTCAGTCTCGCTTTGATCGCCCTCGGATACTTTGGACGTTCACCGGCGCTGGCGTGCCTGCCGTGTTAGCTGTCGCTGGCCTCTGGTTTCCCGCGGTGCTACGGCCTCGGGCAGCCGAGTGGAAACCGGCACCGCAGCAATTCCGCCAGGAAGTGGCAACGCGGGTTGCCGAGGCGAACGGTCTGGCGTCGCGGGACATTCAGTTGCTGGATTTCGCGCCAGACGATAAGCTGCGGGTCTTCGCGGGGGGCCGGTGGAGCGAGCGGCGTCCGGCGGGATGGGAGGTGCTGCCGGATTTGGACCAACAGGAGGAGGCCGAGTTTGTCTTTGCGGATGCGACGGAGCGGCCCCAGGCGGTACCGATTCCCTGGCGTGAAGTTCGGCAACTGGTGCGCCAAGGCCCGAAGGTGTGGCTTGCGACCGCGGCGGATCCCATACTGGTGGAGGATGGCCAAGTGCGGCGGGTGGGTTGGCCTAGCCGCCACCGGGTGAACCAGATTGCGGTTGGTCCCGAGGGTGCATTGCACGTTGCGGGAAGCGGCGGATTGTACCACCGGTCCGGGACGAGGTGGGCGCCCATTGAGATCAGGGACGGATCAGGGCGGGCCTGGGGGGTGCAGGACGTGCTTGGCGTCGCGTTCGACACGGCTGGGCAAATGTGGTTTGCTACGCGGGCTGGCGTAGGTTGCCGGACGGCCGCAGGTTGGAAGTTCTACGAGGGCAAGGACGGTTTACCGTGGAACGATTTCACGGGGCTGAGCGCGGGGTTGGGGGGTGAGGTCTGGTTGAGCACGCGGTTGGGTGCGATTCGATTCGATGCCGTTGGTTGGCATTACCGACAAGGACCCCGCTGGTTGCCTGCCGACGACGTCCGCCAGATTGTGGTGGACGCGCAAGGCACGGCCTGGTTTGCCACCCCGGGCGGCCTGGGCGGATTGGAGCGCCGGTCAATGACCCTGGCGGAGAAGGCTCGGTTCTACGAGGAGGAGGTGGCACGTTACATTAAGCGGACGCCTTTTGGATACGTTGCGGAAGCGGCCTTAAACCGGCCGGCAGACAAGTCGTCGGCGAACCCGCAAGACAGCGATAACGATGGCCTTTGGACGGCGATGTACGGTGCGGGCGAGTGCTTCGCGTACGCGGCGACCCAGGATAGCCAAGCCAAGGTGCGAGCCCAACAGGCGTTCGAGGCGCTGCGGTTCTTGCAGGTGGTCACGCAGGGGGGGGAGCACGCGCCGCCGAAAGGCTATGTGGCGCGGACGATTCGGCCGCTGGATTGGCCAGACCCGAATGTGGGTCGGCTCGAGCAGGACCGCGCGGCGCAGCAGCGAGATCGGCTCTGGAAGCTGTACGAGCCGCGCTGGCCCAAGAGCGCGGATGGGCAATGGTATTGGAAGAGCGACACGAGCAGCGACGAACTCGACGGGCATTACTTCTTTTACCCGTTGTACTACGACTTCTGCGCGGACACGGAGGCCGAGCGGGAGCGGGTGCGGGAGGTGGTGCGCGGTTTGACCGATCACCTGCTCGGCCACGGCTTGGTGTTGGTGGATCACGATGGCCGGCCGACGCGCTGGGCCATTTTTGGCCCGCAGTTCCTCGATCGCGATCCGAACTGGTGGCCCGAGCGCGGTCTCAACTCGTTGAGCATCTTGAGTTACCTGGCCGTCGCAGCCCATGTTACCGGCGATCCGAAGTACGCGGCGGCTTCGCGGGACCTGATCGAGCGGCACGGTTATGCGCAGAACCTGATGTACCCCAAGGTGCAGCAGGGGCCTGGGTCGGGGAACCAGTCGGACGACGAGATGGCGTTCATGTGCTACTACAACCTGCTACGGTACTCGAAAGACGAGGCGCTCAAGGCCCAGGCGCGCTACTCCTTTTTTGGCTATTGGGCTAACGAGGCGCCGGAGATGAATCCATTCTTTCACTTTGCCTACGCCGCCCACAACCTTGCGGCGACCGCCACCAACCCGTGGGGGCAATGGTCGTTACGGCCGTGGCCGGGTTGGTTCGAGGACTCGTTGGCCACGCTGTACGGGTTCCCCTTGGACCGGCTTAACTGGTCCCACCGCAACAGCCACCGGCTCGATCTCGAGTTGCTGGGCTTGCAGCAGTCTGGCGACCTGTACGAAGCCCGGCGGGGCGGGCGCGGGCGGCGAGTCAATGGTCGGGTGCTGCCGGTTGAGAACCGGCACTTCAACCATTGGAACACCGACCCGTGGCGGTTGGATTACCATGGCCAGGGCAACGAACTCGCGTCGGGCACGGTCTTTCTGCTGCCGTACTACTTGGGTCTCTACCACGGGTTCATCCAGAAACCTTGAGTGGCCTCAGCATTCACCCAGCGCGGTCGGCGGGGAAAACCACAGCGCCTGCGGCTCCGCATGGGACCACGCGGACGCCGGAGAGCCAGCGGAGGCTACCGGGCGATCCTACTGCGTCCGGATGCGGAAGTAGCGCGACTGGTAGTCGGTCGAGTCGGTGTCGAAGTCCATGCGGCCGGCGGCGCCGGCGGTGACTTCACCGATCTTCTCCCAGGGCCCCTCGACGACG
>VHCO01000127.1 GCA_016871715.1 Verrucomicrobiota bacterium | reverse complement strand
AACCCGGGCAGTCGCCGCTCACAGGCGATAAACGCATAAACGCCGGAAGTGAACTTGCGGCTCTCCAAGCGCCAGAAGGGCGGTTTTAGTGAGGTCTGAAGTTGATCCGGCCGAACGCCTCGACGAGCACGTCCAGCGTCGATTCCGTCTCGCGAGCGGGGAGCGCCACTGTGGTCTGGCGGTGCCGCCGATCCAGCGTGCCAATCTTGGTGCCGTCCACAAGGACCAGCGCGTAATCGCGCACTTCCTCGAGCCGCAGTTGGTCGCCACGGCCAGCGGGTAGTTTGGTGGGGTCGATCGAGCATCTTCCGGAGGCCATCGAGCTGGACGGTCCAGCCATCCGACCGGTGATGCGGCCGGCCCCAGGCGTCGAACCAGCCGGCGTAATACTCGCTGCAGAAGAGTGGCTTGTCCGGCTGGACCTGGCGCAGCGCGGCGATCAGTGTGGCAGGATCGCCACTGAAACCAACCGCCATCAGCAACTCCGGGCTCATGGATCGGCCGAGCGTCCCGCTCATTTCGGAAGTGAACAACGGAACCTCGAATCCAGCCTCGCGCAGGGTCGCTGCTAGTGCCTCGAGGTACTGCCGATCCCGACCGAACCCGAGATATTCGTTCTCGACTTGGACCATGAGAATCGGACCACCGCGGGTGACTTGAAGTGGGGCAAGCTGTTCGCCTAGAGCCTTGAGATAACGGCGGGCGGGTTCGATGTTGCCCGGACTGCGTGTGCGCGGCCACATCTCGCTCTCCTTCAACAGCCACCACGGCAGACCGCCCATGTCCCATTCGGCGCAGACGTAGGGACCGGGCCGAAGCAGGACGTAGAGCCCTACGCGCTGGGCAGCCCGGCAGAACTCGGCGACGTCCGCGTCGCCGGAGAAATCGAATCTGCCCGGCTGCGGTTCATGCAGGTTCCAGAACACGTAGGTGCTGACGGTGTTCAGGCCCAGCGCCCGTAGCATCAGCAGGCGATGCGACCTGTACTCTCGCGGCACGCGGGCGCAGTGAAGTTCGCCCGAGTGGATCCAGAACCGCCTCCCGTGAATTGCAAACCCATTCGGGCGAGTCTCGAATCCAGAGCGAGCATCCTCCCCCACGCCCGCCCCAAGACTGCAAAGCAGGGGGATCCCTACGCGAACCAACTTATACCAATACACTCGCATTCTCTTCCGAGTTCAACCACGGCTCGCAGCGATCTCAGTCAGATCGCGGTTTAGCCATTTCTCGGCAAGAACTATCCATATCAGGCAGGTTACTTAGATATCACAATTTCGCAGGAGACTTGCGTTCGAACAAGTAGGACAGAAACAACTTTGTCTTCTCGTGTATTTCGCTCAAGGAAATGAACCGTGCCACTGCTGCAATTGCTTCTGTTCCTCTGCAAGTAGCGATCGCTACTAGCGTCTGGTGCGATGGTTTGCGGGGCACTGAATCCCACACGCCTTTTGGGCCTCCTTAGTCCAATCGTTGCAGTTATATTTCAGCTCATGGTAATGTCTGGTCAACGAATGAGCTTTTATGCATTCCCATATTTCTTCGTCCGATGCATCCGTGCCAAGCTTTTCTTTTCCAGAGCCATGAGTCAACTTATCCTTGGTTTTGCGGCACGGGCTGCAACTTCTCGGTTCTTCATCGAAAGGCTCGGGCCATGGACCTTGACCTTTGTCAGCAGATGGAAAACGCGCCCCTCGTGTATCGACCACCGTGCCTGAATCGTCAACGATCCGTAAGTAAGTATGCCCTTGCCAAAAGTTAGCCACTCCGACTTGACATTTCGTTAAACAGCCAGCCCCCTCGTCCAATTTAATGTCGCGCTGACAAACCTGAACATGCTTGCTTAGAGGCCTTTTGTCGACAGGGGGAGGAAGCGGCCAGTCCTTTCTTCCATCTGTGTCAATGTGTGAAATAGGGCGGTTCTGAACAAACAAATACAGATTAATCTGCTGGCGCGGCTCTATAGAGTTTTGAATGTGGTCAGGTTGCTCCCCAATCGGGTCTCTGTTTAGCGATCTGCCCGTGGTGGGATTGTAGTAGCGGTACCCGTAGTACAGGAGCCCGGATTCGTTATCCGTCCACTTCGTCGAGAACCGGAACGGGTTGGCATCGGCCAGGTCGCCCGTGGCGCGGACCGGTTCGGCAAACGGGCCGTATTCGTACCGGGCTTGCGTGGTGCCGTAGGCGGCGTTGACGAGCGCCGCGACGTTGCCGTTGCCGTCGTACGCGACAAAATGGACGCCGGTGGGCACGGTCTTGCCGTCGTAGGTCGTCTGCTGATTGTTCACCCAGAGCAGCCCGCCTACGCCGCCCGCCCCGGTCAGGCTCCCCGACAGGTCCGTGCCCCAGACGTACGTGCGCAAAGGCGTCTTGCTCCCGTTGAACTCGCAAACGACGTTCCAACCGTCGTAGAGGCAGATCGTGTCCATCTGCAACTGCCAGCCGCCGCTGTAGGTGTAGAACTGCTTGCGGATCCGGCGGCCTTGGTGGTCGTATTCGAACACCAGGCGCTGCCTGGCGCCGGCCGGGGAGTCCGAGTCGCGCCGCATCTCGATGAGTCGATTCTCCGCGTCCCACGTGTAGGCCCACCGGCCGTCGGCCGTCAGGTTCCCGTCATCGTCATGGCTGAACGCTTCGGACGCGGCCGGCACATACACCTTGCCGCTCTCGATCTGCCCGGCCCCGTATTGCGAGATCACCTGAACCGTCGGGTATTGCGCCGTGCTGTTCGGCACGTTCAACGGCCAGTGGAAGTATTCGCCCTTCCGATTGGCGGTATTGCCGTTCACCGTCACCCCCGCCGTCGGATTGGCGATGCCGGTCACATCCACGTACGGGGGCACCGTCCGAGTCGTGTACTGGTTGAGCCGGTTGGCGGTGTAATCGGAGACCGCCGAGGCGCGCCCGCTCGAGGTGCCTCGATTGCCGATGTCGTCGAACCGGTACTCGGACTGCTGGCCGGCCACCGGCGTCCCGTCCTGCCAGAACCGGCAACCGGAAACCACCTGACCGAGGCCGTCGTACTGATAGACGCTTCTCATCGACAACCCACCTAAGGTCCCTCCGGTGTGCGTTTCGGTCAAGGGTTGGTTGGCGTCGTTGTAGGTCCATTCCGTGGTGATGCCGTTCCGGATGACCTGGCGTTGCCGTCCGCGCCGGTCGTACGCGTAGCGCGTCTCGGGCGTCGAGGCCGGGTCGTTCGAGTAGATCACGCGGGCGAGGTCCCCATGTTGATCGACGCTGCTGCCGCCGGGCAAACCGTCGTCGTCGAAGCCGTAGTAGTAGGTGGTCACGATCCGCGGGCCGGCCTGTGGTCGGGCCCAGGTCCGGGTCTTGAGCCGTCCCCCCCCGGTGTAGGTGTAGTCCGGCCCAAGCGTGCCAGCCGTGCCGTCACCCGCGTTCGGGTAGTCCTTCGACTTCAACCAACCGCGGTAAGCGTCATAGCTCCAAGTGGTTGTGGCGGTGCCCGAGTTTTCCTTCAAATCCTGCCAAGTCTTCATCGTGCGCATCCGGCCCTGGTCGTCGTAGCTGTACTCGACGGGGTACGTCCTCGATCCGGAGGTCTTCTCCAGGAGGCCCGTCACATAATAGAGATTCGTACTGCTGGTTCCGTCCGGGTGCAAGTAGCCCGTGATCCGGGCGAGCGCATCGTAGAACGTGGTGGTGACCTGCGGTGCCTCACCGCCACCGGCCGATGGCGTGGTGAGAGTAGTGACTTGATCGCCGTTGTTGTAACCGTAGACCGTGGCGCCGTTGCGAGCGTCCGTCATCGAGTAGACCCGGCCGTGCGTGTCGTACGCGTAGGTGGTCTGGCTCACCTGGCCACCACTCGAGTTCTTCCGCGTGACGCTGGTCAGTCGGCCGTAGGAATAGGCGCTCACCTGGGTCGAGTTGTCAGGGTAGGTGACGGTGACCGTGTAGGCGCCGCTCCCATCCGGGGTTGTCCGGACAGTCGCCGTTGTCGCGGGAGTCGACTGATCGCGGTACGAGGTTTGCCAGGTCTTGAGCTCGTCTGTCGAGGTCTGGGTCATAGACACCAACGCGGTGGTCGAGTAGCCGTCGCTTGTGTAGACAGACGACTGAGATCGAGTGACATTGCTGGAGAAGGGCGCGGAGTGCGGAAGTGGCGGAACGCGGAACGGGGAGCGCGGAGTGCGGAGTAGGAGACTAAAGTACATCTGAACAGTGACGATGCAGGTTTGCGTTCGGCGGGTGGTTCTGGTTGGATGGGGGAAGGATGAAATCGTTGACTGAACATCTGTGGTTCGAAGTGCCGAAGCGGCGGGGGTTCGTGAATATCACCGACACGGTCGCGCAACTGGTGCGCAAGAGCGGCGTCCAAGAGGGGCTGGCCTTGGTGAACGCGATGCATATCACCGCCTCCGTCTTTATCAACGACGCGGAAAGCGGCCTCCTCCAGGATTACGAGGATTGGCTCGAGGAACTGGCGCCGCACGAGCCGACCTCGCACTACCGGCACAATCGCACCGGCGAAGACAACGCCGACGCGCACCTGAAACGGCAGATCATGGGCCGCGAGGTGGTGGTCGCGATCACGAAGGGGCAACTCGATTTCGGTCCCTGGGAACAGATCTTCTACGGCGAATTCGACGGGCGCCGGCGCAAGCGCGTCCTGGTGAAGATCCTGGGCGAATAGCCCGCTCGCCCCCGGCGCGAGCGCGCTCCTCGGCGCACCGGCTACCCGTGAGCACCGAGCAGCGGTAGGCGCACAGCTCCTCGCCGCTGGACGCAGGGCGCGCACGGCGAGCCTCGAGGTCCGAACGGCCGGACCCTGTGCGGCGGGTTGGGACTTCTACGCGGCTCGACCCCTTCTTGCCCCTCGACTTCGAGCACGGTTTGTGCTGTTATCCAGGAGTTCCGAAATCACTGAGGAACGCGTTGTTTTATGCGCCACATTCGAGTCTCGCCTCCCCTTCTGACCGCACTTCTGTCGTTGCTGGTGTATGGGCTGCCGATGATGGTCTGTGCGGCCGGGGGCGGCACGATCAACTTTAACAACCGCGTGCTGGTGGCCGGCATCGATGCGCCGGTGTTCGACGTGGACGGCGTGACCCGGCTCGAGGGATCCGCTTTCCTGGCTCAGCTCTACTGGGGTTTGGCCGATGAGACCCTCGTGCCGGTTGGGGCGGCGGTTCCGTTTCGGACGGGGGCGGGAGCGGGGTACGTGACCACGTACGACCCGCTGCGAACGATCGGGGCGGTGCCACCCGGCACGGAGGTGTTCGTCCAGATTCGCGTCTGGGAGACGTTGGGGGTCTACACGACGTTTGACGAGGTGGTTCAGTCCAACGCGAAGCACGGCATGTCGCCACTGCTCTTGGTCACAACCGGCGGTCCGTTGAACGATTGGCTGCCGCCCCGGCTGCCGGCGGACCTGGTCGGGCTCGAGAGCTTCCAGTTGGTGCAGGGGCCGTTGATCCTCCGTCAACCCGCGGGGACAACGGCGTATGTAGGTGAAGCCGTTACCTTCGACGTGTTCGTGGGCAGTCCGCCTCCCCTGGCCTACCAATGGCAAGTCGATGGCCGACCCATCGCAGGCGCCACCGGCCCCGAACTCGTGTTGCCAGCGGTCGCCCTTGCGGACGCGGGCAGCTATCGCGTGGTGGTGTCCGGCCCGACGGCCTCGAGCACGAGCGCCGCGGCCGTGCTCGTGGTGCATCCGGTCCCCGGCGGTGCCACCGTCCAGTTGAGCAACCGTGTGCCGGCCGCCGAGTTGGATGCGCCCGTGTACGACTTGGACGGCGTGACCAGACTGGCAGGCACCAATTACGTGGCGCAGCTTCTGGCCGGGCCCAACGGCTCGTCCCTCGCCGCGGTCGGTGCGCCGGTTCCGTTTCTCGGGGGTGCAGACGCCGGCTACTGGGCGGTGCCGGCCGAACCGTGGCGGACGATTCCCGGGGTGCCAGCCGGTGGACGCGCGTTCGTGCAGGTTCGCGTGTGGGACATCGCACGCGGCGCCACGTTCGAGGCCTCGCTGGCCGCCGGGGGCAAGGTCGGTCAATCGGACGTATTCGAGTTGGTCACGGGAGGTCTCGGATCGCCGTCACCGCTTCCGGCCGCGCTCGTTGGCTTGCGGTCTATCCGCCTCGAGCGCATTCCGGTGTTTGTGGTTCAACCCCGGCCGCAATCCGTGCTCTTGGGCAATCGGGCAACTAACATCGTCCACGTCGAGAGCGTCGGTCCGGCAGCGTTCCAGTGGCAACGGGACGAGGTGGACCTGCCTGGGCAGACCAACGCCACACTGCTCATCGCCAGCGTGCGGAGCAGTGACGCCGGCGCGTATCGAGTGGTAGCCCGTAACGCGACCGGTACCGCCTACAGCGACACCGCCGCGCTCGAGGTCGTTATCCCGACTTGGGGCGGGAGGGTCCGGTTCACGAACTGGGAGCCGGCCGTGGGGTTGGACGCCCCGGTGTACGACCTGGACGGCGTCACCCTGCTATCGGCGACCGGTTACGTGGTCCAGTTGTTCGCTGGTCCTACCTCCAACGCGCTCCTGGCCGCGACCCCGCCCATCCCCTTCGGCACCGGGCCGGCTCCGGGCTATTTCAGCGCGGGCACAAACGCGGCTGTCACGCTGTCCAACGTTGCGCCTGCCACGACCGCCTATCTCCAGGTCAAGGTCTGGGAGTGGACCGCTGGGCAAACATTCGCCGCCGCCGTGGCTGCGGGTGGCAAGTTCGGGACATCACCGGTGTTTACGGTGGTAACCGGCGGTTTTGGCGAGCCCCCAAGCCCGCCAGCGGACCTGGTCGGGCTCGAGATCTTCCGGCTCGAGCAACCGCCGGTGATCGTCCGGCAACCGGTCGGGGTCGTGTCCTACGAAGGCGAGACGATCGCGCTCGAGACGGAGGTCCGCAGCGCGGCGCCGGTCACTTACCGATGGGAGCGGGATGGGACGACCATCGCGGGCGCCGACTCCTGGCGATGGACTCGAGTGGGAGCCACACCGGCAGACTCGGGGACCTATCGCGTGGTGGTGGCCAACGCGACAGGCTCGAGTGCCAGTGCCGAGATCAACGTGTTGATCCTCCCGATCCCTGAAGGCGCAACCGTCCAGTTCAGCAACCGAATGCCGCAGGTCGGGTTGGACGCGCCCGTGTTCGACTTGGACGGCGTCACCCGGCTGGGCGGATCGAACTACGTTGCCCAACTCCGCGCGGGCACCAACCCCGACGAATTGCTACCGGTCGGAGCGACCGCTTTCTTTCTAAGCGGGACCGAAGCAGGTTATTGGGATGCTGGGACGGAACCTTGGCGGCGCATACCCGGCATGGACCCTGGTGGAACGGCTTTCGTCCAAGTGTACGTCTGGGATGCGACCCTGGGCGCCACTTACCAGGAGGCGGTGCTGGCGGGCGCTAAGGCGGGGCGCTCGGAGATTTTCCCCGTGGTCACCGGTGGATCCGGCTCGGCCTCACGGGCGCCCGCGCCCCTGACCGGCTTGAGCAGCTTCCGCTTGGGGCGCCGGCCCCACATCGTCGTGCCGCCTCGGGGCCTGGCGACCGGTTGGGGCGCGCCGATGAGCCTGTCGGTGCAAGCGGAGAGCGCCACGCCCATGACGTACCAATGGCGGTTCGAGTCGGCGCCGATCCCCGGCGCGACCAACGCCTCGCTCACGATCCTGGAAGTGTTAGCGGACGATGCCGGCTTCTATTCGGTGACGGTCAGCAATCTCACAGGCGCGACCACCACTGTCCCGGTCGAGGTGGTTGTGCATCCCTACTGGATGGGAACGGGCGGCACGGTCCGGTTCGACAACTCCGCTGAAGCGCTGCTGGGCGCCGGCGCACCGGTCTTCGGTCCGGGGGGAGTCAGTCCGCTGGCCGCAGCTGCGTGGCTGGCTCAGCTCTACGGCGGGTCGAGTGCGGACGACCTCATCCCGACGGGTCCGGCGCTGATCTTCGGCACGGGCGCGGCGGCCGGGTATGTGCTTCTGAGCGGACTGGACCCGACCCGAGCGGTCCCTGGAGTCCCACCCGGGGGTACGGGAACCGTGCAGATGCGGGTGTGGGAGGCGAGCGCCGGCACCACCTATGAACGCGCCCTGGCGGCCGGCGGACGGGTGGGCGCTTCGGAGATCCTGGTCCTGGCGACGGGTGGCGGTGGGGTGCCGTCCCAACCGCCGGTGCCGCTGGTTGGGCTCCGCAGTTTTCAGGTTCTCGGCGCTCCGGTGTTTGTCGAGCAGCCGTTGGGCGGAGCGTTCTACGAAGGGCAGGCCGTCCACCTCGAGGCGCGCGTGACCAGCCCAAGCCCTGCAAGCCTGCAATGGCAACGGGACGGCGTCGCCATCCCAGGCGCGACGCAGCCCCAGTTGGTGCTGCCGAACCTGCGGCCTGCGGACACGGGCAGCTACGGCGTGGTGGCGTCCAACGCCGCAGGGTCGAGTGCCTCCGCGCTCGCCAAAGTCGTGGGGGTGCCGGTGCCAGAGTCGGGCGCCATGGTGCATTTCAGCAACCGGTGGCCGCAGGGCGGTCTAGATGCGCCAGTGCTGGACTTCGACGGCCAGCGTCTGGCGGGTGATCGTTTTGTGGCTCAGCTTTACGCCGGCACGAGCCCAGCTCAACTGACAGCGGTGGGCCCGCCCGTCCCATTCGGCACCGGGCTCGAGGCCGGCTATTGGCAGCCCGGCCTCGAACCCTGGCGCGTGATCCCAGGTGCGGTCCCCGGCACCACCGTGTTGGTGGAGGTGCGGGTCTGGGAACGGCTACGGGGTAACACGTACGAAGAAGCGCAGGCCGCCTTCAGCCGAGTGGCGACCTCCCCGGTGCTCGAGGTGGTGAGCGGCGGACCAGGCGCACCCTCGGCTTGGCCGACGCCGTTGCTGGGCTTGCCCAGCCTGCGTCTGCGGGGACCGCCCCTGATCACAGCGCAACCGCAAAGCCAGACCGTGGCTTGGAAGACTGCGCTCGACCTCGAGGTAGGCGTCGCGAGCTTCGAGCCCGTGACTTACCAGTGGCGCTTCCAGAACGAAGACCTCCAAGGCGCCACCGAGCCAACGCTCACCATCCCCGAGGTGCACGGTTGGCACCTGGGCAACTACACCGTGCGAGTGGCCAACTCGTTCGGGGCGACGATCAGCCAACCCGCCGTCGTGCGGGTGGCGGGTGGGTCGAGCTGGGGTGGCACCATTCACTTCAACAATCGTGTGTTCGCCGCGGGCATCGACGCCCCGATTCTCGACGCGCAGGGCCGCCCGCTCGAGGGCACGGCTTGGCTGGCCGAGCTCTACGCCGGACCCACCGCCGACGATCTGGTGCCTACCGGTGGGCCAACCCATTTCCGCTCCGGATCGGCCGCCGGCTATTTCATCAGCAGCGTGCGCGTTGTGTCCGTGACGCCAGGAGCGCCGGCATACCTCCAGGTACGCGTCTGGGAGGCGGCCTATGGGAGCACCTTCGAGGAGGCGATGGCCGCTGGCGGCAGCCATGGCACGTCGAAGGTGGTCGTGGCTTCCACCGGCAATCCCACCGCAACGCCCCCCGGCCTCCCCGGCGACATGCTTGGCCTCGATGGTTTCCAGCTCGAGCGACTACCACAAATCGTCCGCCCCCCGGCGGGCGGCGTGTATTTCGTGGGCGACACCGCCACGCTCGAGGTGCTCGCCACGAGCACATCACCGTTGACCTACCAATGGGAGGTTGACGGCCTGCCCATCCGTGGCGCCATCGGCCCACAACTGAACCTGCCCAACCTCGAATTGGGTCATTCAGGTCGGTACCGCGTCTGGGTGCGCAACGCGGTAGGCAACGTGTCCACGACCGAAACGCTTCTGCTGGTCCGCACGGTCCCGGCACTCCCGACCCTCGAGTTCGCCAATCGCGTGCCGCGGGCAAACCTCGACGCCCCGGTGTTCGATGGGGATCGGATCACCCGCCTGAGCGGGCCTGGTTTCGTAGCCCAACTGCGCGCCGGACCCGATCGCGACCAACTCGAACCGCTGGGGCCAGTCGCACCTTTCGGGACCGGCGCCGATGCCGGCTACTGGCTGGCCGGCCTCGAGCCTTGGCGTGTGGTGCCGAGTGTGCCACCCGGCGTCGTCGCCTTCGCCCAAGTCTGCGTCTGGGAGCCAAGCCGCGGTCCGACCTGCGAGGCATCGTTGGCGGCGGGCGGACGGGTTGGGTGTTCAGAGGTCTTCAGCGTGACGACCGGCGGGGCTGGTTCGCCCCCGAACCGGCCTGCACCCCTCGCCGGCCTACGCAGCTTTCACCTGGATCGCATCCCACAGTTCCTCCGCCAACCGGTGGACTTGGTCGTGCTCACCAACCAAACCGTCACTTTCGGCGTCGAAGTGGTGAGCCTCACCCCTGTCCTCTATCAATGGCGCCTGGACGGCGCCGACATCCCCGGCGCCACCGCCCGCACGCTCGAGATCACCGAAGCCGTACCCACCGATGCCGGTCAATACAGCGTCTTGGTCGCCAACGCGCTGGGCAGCGCCCTCAGCCGTCCGGCGGCACTGACCGTGGTCGATCAGGCAGCGGTCGGCTTGGTCAACTTCAACAACCGGGTCACGGGCGCCGGGATTGACGCGAAGGTGTTGGCGGCCGACGGCCTCACCCCGCTGGCTGGCACCGCTTACCTGGCGCAGCTCTACGGCGGACTGAGTCCGGATGCGCTCGCGCCCCTGGGCGATCCCCTGCCCTTCCGCACCGGCGCCGCCGCAGGTTATACTGCCAGCACCGGCGCGGACCCGGTCCGGCAGGTGCCAGGGGCTGCGGCAGGCGGAGCGATCTACCTGCAAATGCGCGCCTGGGAATCGGCCTACGGCAACACGTACGAGCAAGCCCGCGCCAGCGGCGCTCAGACGGGCCAATCGACGATCGTGGCCGCAACCGCCAGTGGGGCGGGCGTGTTGCCTGTGGACCTGATCGGTCTGAACACGTTCAAGCTCGGCCCACCCGATCCGGCGATCGTGCAACAACCGTCTGACCTCTGGCTGTTCGAGGGGCGGGCTACCGCACTCGATGTGGTCACTGCCGCCGGCGCCGACCCGCTCGGCTACCAGTGGCAACGCTTGAGCGGCGCCGAGCAGTGGGAAGATCTGCCCGGCGCACAGTCGGCCACGCTGCCTCTGCTGGCGCGGGGCCCGGAGGCGGACGGCACCTACCGCGTGTTGGTCCAAGGACCCGGGTTCACTGTCCCGAGCCGGGCAGCTCGAGTCCAGGTCTTGCCCGCGCAACGAATCGGGCCCTTCGAGGGGCGTTTTCAAATCCCCATGCCTGCGGGCACGGGACCGCAGTACCAGATCGAGGCGACACCCGACCCGACCGAGCCGGTCGCATGGGAAGCCCTAGGAACAATCGACAGTCCGACGGCCCTGGTGGATTTCGTCGACGCCACCGCACCCGAACATCCGGCCCGATTCTACCGCGCGCGCAGCCAGACCAGCCCGACGACGGTCTCGGCGCAGGTGGTGGGCTTTGTGGATGTGTGGATTCCGACCGGTTATTCGTTGGTGGCGATGCCGCTGGAGGTAGCCGATCCGACCGTGGCAAGCCTATTGGCCGGCTTGCCCGACGGGACCATCGTCTACGCCTATGAACCAGCCCCAGCCAATCGGTACCGCATCAACGCCTTCGAGTTGGGCGAGTGGCAGTACCCAGACCAGAGCTTGGGCGTGGGCGAAGCGGTCTGGGTGCGGAACCCCGGCGCGCCGGTCCGACTCAGGCTGCAGGGGGCGGTGGCGGTGGGTGAAGCGACCGCGCTGCTGCCGGCGGGTTGGTCGTTGCGGGGCGGCCTGCTGCCGCAGGCGGGCGCCGTAGATGCGGTGCTGCGCTGTCCGGTGGCGGAGGGGGATATGGTGGCACGTTTCGAGGCGTTCGCGGAGGCGCCGCGGTTCGAGTTGCAGCGGTTTGAGAACGGGCGGTGGGAAAGCGGTCGGGCGCCGCGGTTGTCGCTGGGCGAGGGCTTTTGGATCTGGAAGAACGCGCCGGCCATTTGGACCCAGGCTCTGCCGTCCGGGCTGCCCTGAGGGTCAGGCGGTGCGGGGGCCGACGACTTCCTCAGCCACCGAACCGGGCGAAGAGTCGGCGGTAGGGCGCGCAGTCCTCTGCGCGCCGCCGTCGGCGAGGCGTTGTTCCTGCGCACGGACCAGGCCCTGTGGTGTCTGGCCGCCGCCGGGAGATGAGGCCGGGGCGTGGGTTGGACGTTGAACTCGGCCGTTGACAGCCCCCTCTCCTTTGTTAGCGTCCCTAACTTTCGCGGCGGTCAAGGCAGCGAAGATTTGAACCTGACAAAGCAAGCATTATGGCAAAAGCAACCAAGTCACTGAAATACGTCTACCTGTTCGGCAGCAAGAAAGCGGACGGGGACGGCTCGATGAAGCCGTTGCTCGGGGGCAAGGGCGCAAACCTCGCGGAGATGGGCCGGATCGGTCTGCCGGTGCCTCCGGGGTTCACCATCACCACCGAAGTCTGCACCTACTACTACGCCAATAAACGCAGTTACCCGAAGACGCTGGATCCGCAGGTCAAGGGGGGAGTGGCCTTCATCGAGAAGACCATGGGCACCAAGTTCGGCGATCGCACCGCCATGCCCCTGCTGGTCTCGGTTCGCTCCGGCGCGCGCGACTCGATGCCGGGCATGATGGATACGATCTTGAACCTGGGCCTCAACGACACCACCGTGCTGGCCCTGGTCAAGGCCACCCAAAACGAGCGGTTCGCCTGGGACTGTTACCGGCGCTTCGTCCAAATGTACGGCGACGTCGTCATGGGCGTCCAGAAGCGCGCCGGTGAAGATCATGAGCCCTTCGAGGTCGTCATCCACCACCTCAAGCACGAGCGCTACCACGAGGACATCGAGGACACCAAGCTGAGCGTGGGCGACCTCAAAGAGCTGGTCAACCGCTTCAAGGCGCTCATCCAGGAACGCACTGGCGCGCAGTTCCCGCAAGATCCGTGGCAGCAACTCTGGGGGGCGGTGGGCGCCGTCTTCGGCTCCTGGATGAACGACCGCGCCATCGTCTATCGTCGCAAGTACAACATCCCCTCCGAGTGGGGCACCGCCGTGAATGTCCAGGCCATGGTCTACGGCAATACCGGCGAGCAATCCGGGTCCGGCGTGGCCTTCACGCGCGACCCGGCCACCGGCGAGAAGGTGTTCTACCGGCGAGTTCCGATCAATGCCCAAGGCGAAGACGTGGTCGCCGGCATCCGGACACCCGAACCCGTCGCCCAGCTCAAGAATCATCTGCCGCGCGCCTTTGCCGAATTGGAACAGGTCCGCAAGACCCTCGAGTCGCACTTCAAGGACGTTCAGGACTTCGAGTTCACCATTCAAGACGGCAAGTTGTTCATGCTCCAGACCCGCAATGGCAAGCGCACCGGCGTGGCTGCGGTCCGGTTTGCCGTCGAGATGGAGAAGGAGAAACTCATCGATTGGAAGACGGCGATCCGCCGCGTTCCCGCCGACCAGATCGATCAGTTGCTGGCTCCGATCTTCGATCGCGCCGCCATCAAGACCGCCCGCTGCATCGCCAAAGGCCTCCCGGCCGGCCCAGGAGCCGCCTCGGGCCGCATCTACCTCAACGCCGACCGCGCGGCTGCCGCGGCCACCAAGGGCGAGAAGGTCTTGCTGGTGCGCAACGAGACGACGCCGGAAGACCTGCGCGGCATGATTGCCGCCGAAGGCATCCTGACCGCCAAGGGCGGCGTCAGTTCGCATGCCGCTCTGGTCGCCCGGCAGATGGGCAAAGTCTGCGTGTGCGGCGCGGCCGCGCTGCAAATCGACTACGGCGCCAAGACGCTGACGGTCGACTCGGTGAGTTACCACGAAGGCGATTACATCTCGATCAACGGCACGGCTGGCGAGGTCTATCCTGGCGAGATCAAGACCGCCGCCTCGGAGGTGGTTCAGGTCTTGGTCGAGCGGTCGCTCGATCCCAAGGAAAGCCCGACCTACCAGATGTTCGGCAAGCTCATGGACTGGTGCGCCAAAGTCTCTCGGCTCGAGGTCCGCACCAACGCGGATAATCCGGAACAGACCGCCAACGCCCTGGCCTTTGGCGCCACCGGGATCGGCCTGTGCCGCACCGAGCACATGTTCTTCGAGGGTAACCGCATCGACGCCATGCGCGAGATGATCCTCGCGGAGAACCTGGCCGACCGCAAAAAGGCCCTGATGAAGCTCCTGCCCTATCAGCAGGGCGACTTCGCCGGCATCTTCCGCGAACTGAAAGGCTACCCGGCCACCATTCGGTTCCTGGATCCGCCGCTGCACGAGTTCCTGCCGCATGACCTGGCTGCGCAACAGGATTTGGCGGCCAAGATGGGTGTGCCGGTCGAGAAGATCCAGCAGCGGGTGAAGGAACTGCACGAGTTCAACCCCATGCTCGGCTTTCGCGGCTGTCGCTTGGGGATCGTCTACGCCGAGATCTCCGAGATGCAAGCCCGTGCCGTGTTCGAAGCCGCCGCGGAAGTCCAAAAGGCCGGCATCAAGGTCAAACCCGAGATCATGATCCCGCTCGTCGGGTTCAAGAAAGAACTCGACCTCCAAGTCGAGACCGTCCACCGCGTCGCCCAAGAGGTCATGCAGGAGCGAGGCGTCAAACTCAATTACCTGGTCGGCACCATGATCGAAGTGCCGCGCGGCGCCCTCACGGCGGATGAAATCGCCCAGACCGCTCAGTTCTTCAGCTTCGGCACCAACGACCTCACCCAGACCTGCCTGGGCATGAGCCGCGACGATTCCGGCTCGTTCCTCCCGCCGTATCAAGAGCTCGAGATCGTGAAGAAAAACCCCTTCGCCTCGATCGACCAACCCGGCGTCGGCCAACTCATGAAGCTCGCCGTCGACAAGGGCCGCGCCACCCGCTCGGACCTTAAGTTGGGCATTTGTGGCGAACACGGCGGCGACCCTGACTCGGTCAAGTTCTGCCACCGACTCGGTCTCACCTATGTGAGTTGCTCGCCCTTCCGGGTGCCGGTGGCGCGGTTGGCGGCAGCCCAGGCCGCCCTCGAGGAGGCCGCGCAGGCCGCGGCCAAGAAGTCTGCCCCTGGCAAAGCCAAGAAGAAGTAGCCTTTACGCCCGCTCGGGGCCGGTCTCCGGTAGCCCGAGCGGGAGCCTCTAGAACATTGCGACTCAACACAGGCCGCCTCGGCTACCAACCGAGGCGGCCTGTTATGTTCTGCTGGCCAAACTCACGCCAACCGCTACGCTGGCTCGCGGCTTGACCATGAATGCCCCATCCCATTCTGGGAGACCACTTCGCACGAAAGGTAGGGCGGCCTGTCCCCAGGCCGCCGCCGGCGCGGTGGGGACACCGCGCCCTGCCGCCTTTCGGGGTAACCGTTTCCTGGCCTTGACCTTGATCTTGCCAGCCATGCTAACCGCCTCGCTCAGGGCGGGCGAGCCTGCCCCCATTGCGCTCATCCTCCGCAACCAACAGGAATATCTCCCCGGCCGGGACCTCGAGACGCACGCCGGGATTGCCGTCAAGCCCTTGCCCAACCAGGACGACTGGGTCGCCTGTGCGCAGGACCGCTGCGCCCGCCTGTCCGGCATCCGCCGCGAAGGCGACCTGATCCTGGTGCCCTTGACCAACCTCACGCGGGCCCTGGCCCTAACAGCGACGCGGTCGGCCGACGCCCGTGCGGTCGTGCTCGAGTTCGCCCCGCAAACCGGACTGGGCGCCTCGCCAGTGGCGGAGGTGGGCCAACTCGTGCCCGACCTGCTGCTGCGCGGCCTCGGGGGCGAGCCGATTTCTCTGCGCGCGTTTCGCGGCCGGCGGGTCTTGATCAACAGTTGGGCCAGTTGGTGAGGGTGCCGCAACGATCTGCCGGTCTGGCAGACTTTCTACCAAAAGCATCGCGGCCCAACCTTCGAGCTCCTGTCCATCGCGGCGGACGTCCAAGGCCCAGCCGTCGTGCGCCCCTACACGGACCTGCACCGGGCAACCTTCCCCGTCGCCGTCGATGCGGTAGATGCGTTTGGCCGCGCCTTTGGCCTGGCGGCGGTGCCGGTCAGTTACCTGATCGATGAATTGGGCATCATCCGCCTCCGGGGCGGTGGACCGCAGCCTGCCTTCCTCGAGGCCGTCGAGCACGTGTTGGCCGAACCGCTGGCGACCGTGGCCTCTCCCCCACGCAAGGTTCCGCCAGCCCAGTCCCAGTCCATCGAGGCCTTAAGGGCCCGGCTGCAGGAGCAACCCGACGATCGTGCCGCCAGCCTCGAGTTGGCCCAACGCCTTAGCCAGGAAGGGAGGCGCGAAGAGGCGATCGCCTGCCTCGAGGCAGTCGCGCGCAGGCATCCTGCGGATGGCGCGGTCCTTTTCGCGTGGGGCTTGGCACTGCTCGAGGCCGGGCACCGAGACCGCGCGTTGGCCCAGTTCAAAGCCGCGCGCGACCTCGAGCCCGCCAACTGGCGCATCCGCAAACAGATCTGGGCGATCGAACACCCGGACAAGTTCTACACCGGCCGTTCCCCCGACTACGACTGGCAGAAACAACAGTTGCGCCTCGAGCAAGCGCAACCCTAACCGCGTCGGTCAGGCTCCAAGCGGAGCGGAGGGGCGCCCATCAACCGGGGCGCTGGGCGCAACCCAGCATCTCCTCGAGGCAACCGCCCACCTCCGGCAGGGCTTCGGGATTCAGCCACGCTCGCCGCACCCAGAAACCGGCGATGGTGTGAGCGGCTACCGTCTCCGCGTCCCGGGCGAACTCGACCAGCAGTTCGCCCTCGCGCCGATAGAACCGGTGCGCCAAGGTTTCAGGATCGAGCACCCAGTATTCGCCCACGCCGTGCTCCTCGTACGCGGCGAACTTCGGGCCCACGTCGCGATCGGCGGTGTTGGGTGACAGGGCCTCCACCACCAGGGTGGGCGCGAAGGGGGCATGGGTCGGTCGCAGGCCCGCCACCTGTGCGTTGGTGAAAAAGGCCAGGTCCGGCAGGAACACGTTCCGCGAGCTCAGACGCACGGCGACCACCTCGCGGTGCAGCTCTCCCAGCCGCCTCCGTTCAAGGTAATTGCGCAGCAGATGATCGAGGAAATTGAGTGACCTGGCGTGGCGCAGATTCACGGGCGAATGCCTAGCCTTCTCCCCGTCGATCAAGTCCGCGTGAATCCCAGGTTCCAGCCAGTCCAGGAATTCATCGGCCGTCCAGAGCGGGCGCTCCACGACGTTGTCGATGGACACGATGGTCGGCACTCGCGCACCCTAGTCGTCCTCTCAGCCAGCGTCAACGCTCGGCCGCCCAACGACCGCCCAGCCGCGGACCGCCCCACGGCACGCGGACCCGCCTGTGGCAACCGCCCGGCAGTTCCCTCGGTTCGATTGGGCTCAGTCCTCGAGGTACCAAAACGAATGCAGGACCCGGTTGCGCGCGTCGATCGCCCAGAGTTGCTTGAATGCCACACGCTCGACGTGCCCGTCCAACAAGGTCAGGTTGGCACCGTTGTTGTGCACCGTCGGTCGGCCGGAGTTGAACGGCGTGTCCGGATACTGCGGCATCGTGTCCACTTGACCGTCCCCGTTCATGTCGAGTGTGAATCGATAGTTCGCTTCCACCGGCGAGTACACGTAGTGCGTGATCGTGTCCATGTACATCAACGCGTCCGTCGGCTGCCGAATCCGCCCCACGCGCAGCGGCGGCGTCCGGTCGCCATAATAAAACGGCCCACTGAGCGGATCGCCGTAGGCGCCGAAATTGGCGCCAATCCAGCAGTTCCAATTCGTCGAACGCGTCGTCGCCCGCGAAAACGGCACCGGCCCGATGCCGCCGCCCGGGCACTTGCGCAGGTCGTCGTGGTAGATCCGGGTTTGGGTGAAGAGCTTGCCTTCCTCCATCTGCTGGGCGACGTAGGGAGCCAGTTTGGCGTGCCAAAAGGCCTTGGTGTAGTCGGTCGACAGATCGCCAAAGAGCGGCAGCAAATCGTTGAAGTCGCCCAAGTACATGTGCGTCGCAAAACCCCAGTTCCGCATGTTCGACGCGCACTTGACGGCTTGGGCCTTGGCCTTGGCTTTGCCCAAGGCTGGCAGCAACAACCCCGCTAGAATCGCAATGATGGCGATCACCACCAACAACTCGATCAGGGTGAACCCGCTGCCGCCAACCCGCGAGCGGCGCGCGGTCCGATCGCCTTCACACACCTCGTGCTCTCTCATACAACGCCTGTGATAGATCGGGCGAAGATCGGCGCCACCCTACTTGATCCGGCGCCGCCGGACAAGCTCACAAAGCTCGTGCCCCGTGGCATCGGCCGCCGCGATTGGCCTCATGCGCCAGAGAGCCGCTGCGCTGCGGTGAGCTGACGGCGAGACCGTGTTGAGGATTCTGGCCGGGAGAATGATCGACATTGGCGAGATAAAGTGCCACGCGCCGAGTTCGTCATGAAAGCGACCCGCTGCTCTCTCTCTCTCTGCGTGTGTGTCGATGTCTGGCCTAGTGGCGGGCCGTGGGCTGGGCAAACCAGAGACCCTCGAGGATGTCGCATGTGCCAATCGGGCTGTTCCTCGCAAGCAGATAGTTATTGAGACCCCCGAGTTCCTCGATGGGGTCGCGATTTAGCCACCTGCCGGTCGTCGGATTGTCGTACCGATAGCCGTAGTACAGCAGCCCGGATTCGTTCTCGGTCCACTTAGTGGAGAAGCGGAACGGGTTGGCGTCGGCGAGGTCTCCCGTCGTGCGGATGGGCTCGGCGAAGGGGCCGTATTCGTAACGGGCTTGGGTGATGCCGGAGGCGGCGTTGACGAGGGCTGCGACGTTGCCGTTGCCGTCGTAGGCGACGAAATGGACCCCGGTGGGCTGGCTCTTGCCCGCATAGGTCGTCTGGTAGTTGTTGACCCAGAGCAGGCCGCCGACACCGCCGGCGCCGGACAGGGTGCCCGAGAGGTCCGTGCCCCAGACGTACGTCCGCAGCCGGTTCTTGCCCGCATCGAGCTCGCAGATCAGGTTCCAACCGTCGTAGAGAAACAGGCAGGTCACGATCGGGGTCGCGATCGAGGCCGTCTCGAAGTAGCGCTTGGCGATCCGGCGGCCGCGGTGGTCGTATTCGAAGGTGAGCTTCTCGAAAAGCCGCATCTGCTGGGCGACCGGATCCCACACCTTGGCCGTGTCGGTGCCCAGGAACCGCTTCACCATCTTCACCAGCCGGTTTTCGCCGTCCCAGGTGTAGGTCCAGCGACCGTCTTGCGTGAGGTTGCCGTCCGTGTCGTGCAGGAAGACCTCGCTGCTGGCCGGCACGAAGATGTCGCCGCGTTCGGTCTGCCCGGCCCCGTACTGCGAGCTGACCTCGACGGTCGGATACTGTGGTGAACCGTTCGGCACGTTCAACGGCCAATGGAAGTACTCACCCTTCCGATTGGCGGTGTTGCCGTTCACCTTTACGTCAGCCGTCGGATTGGCGATGCCGGTCACATCCACGTAGGGCGCCACGGTCCGGCTCCAGTACTGGTTGAGGGGGTTTGCGGTGTAATCTGAGACCGCCGAGGCGCGGCCACCGGTGGTGTCTCGATTGCCGATGTCGTCGAACCGGTACTCGAACTGTTGGCCGGCCACCGGTGTCCCGTCCTGCCAGAAGCGGCAGCCAGAGATCACCTGGCCAAGGCGATCATACTGGTAAACCCAGTAGGAACCGTCCTGGAGGGTCGCCCGCGTGCGCTGGTTGGCCTGGTTGTACTGGCTCATCGACAACCCGTTCAAGGTCCCCCCGCTGTGCGCCTCGGTCAAGGGTTGGTTGGCGTCGTTGTAGGTGAAGCTCGAGTAGTCGATCCGGGTACCATCGTTCATCGCCGGACCGCTCACACCGTACGGGTGCCGCTCGGCCTTGTCGAGCCGGCCGCGGCGGTCGTAGATGTACTTCACCCCCAACATACTCGAGGGGTCGTTGCCGTAGGCCTCCGTCTCGAGATCCCCGGCGGCGTTGTAGGTGTACGTGGTCTGAACTGCCCGGTCCCACGTGCGCGTCCAGAGGCGACTGCCTGGGGTGTAGGTGTAGACGGGGCCGCTGCCTGCCAGGACCTGGCCCGAGCCCGGGTGCGGGTAGTCCTTGGACTTGAGCAGGCCGCGGTTGTCGTAGTTCCACTGGGTGAGGGCCCAACCGGTGTCTTCGCGGTAATCCTGCCAGGTCTTCATCTGGCGCATACGGCGCTGGGTGTCGTAGGCGTACTCGACGGGGTAGGTGCGTGAGCCCCAGGTAATCTGCAGCAGGCCGCCTGGGTGGTACAGATTGCCCACGGTCGTGCCGTCGGGGTACTGGATGGCGCTGACTTGACCCAGGGTATCGTAGTACGTGGTCGTGAGCTGGGCGGGCTCGCCGGGGCTTGGGGCGGGCGTGGTCGTGCTGGCGATCTGGTCGGCGGCGTTGTAGGTGTAGCCGGTCGTGCCGTTGCGGGCATCGGTGACGGTGTTCTGGCGGCCGAAGGCGTCATAGCCGTAGAGGGTTTGGCCGAGTTGAGCGCCGGGAGTCGAGGCGTCCAGATGCGTGACGGATTGGAGCCGGCCGTCCTGGTAGACAGTGACCGTCTTCGTGCCGTCCGGGGTGGTGCGGGTGAGGGTGCGTTTGCGGTTGGGGCGGTCGAGGACGGTTGCCTCGTGCGTGGTGACGGGTGTACCGACAACGCGGTAGACGGTCTGCCAGCTCTGCTGCTGGTCGGTCGAGACTTCGGGCATCGAGAGGCGCGGATGAGTGTCCACGCCGGGCGTCGTCCAGACGAAGGTCTCGGTGCGGACCAGATCGATCTGGCGGGGGTTCTGCGCGTCGCCAGCGGGGAGGACGGTCGTTTGGGTGCGGGTGATGCGGCCGGCTGGTTGAGATTCTCACCGGCGTACATCCGTGAACCTGTTGGACTCGATCGCGCGCCCGCGCCAATGGGCGCAGCTTGACGGAGGAACGCATGTCCGGCATGGTAAGGAGGCTTGAAGCCACCGACGATATTTCACGACACGACGCACGCGGGCAAACGTCGTGCGGAACGTGGGTTGACCGTGGCGGCTATGCAAGAGGTGGTGCGCAACCCGTCGCGCCGGGTGCGGCACCGGCGCGGTGAGCATGGCGGGTTCGTTTATGAGTTCTCCCGCAGCAGCAGTGCTGGCAGGCTCATTGTGGTCGCGGAAGTGAAACAGCACGAGTGCTGGCTCATCACAGGTTGGAGAGAATGATATGAAATCTGGGCACACCGACATCATGATGGTGAACTGCAAAACACCGCCCACGGTGGAGATTGACACCAAAGCGTCGGCGGCATACGTCCGTTTCAAACGGGCGAAGATCGCGCGAACGCTGCGCCACAGGGCGAAGTGGCCAATCGTCACGATTGATGTGGACGCCCGCGGGCAGGTGGTGGGCCTGGAGTTGGTGGGCGTCAAGAAGTTCAATCTGGGCTATCTGCTCGAGCAAGCTTCTGTGAAGGCGACGCCCGATTCCCTTGACCGGGTGAACTACGTTTCCGCTGAAGGCCACTTGTCTCCTGCCTGACGTTCGCCGAGGGCTGGCGGCGGCATTTGCACTACGGGTTCAGCGGGGCAGAAGTGGATCACATTGCACGCGGCGCGTACCCTCCAACACCAATCTGCCTTACGGGTCCACGCTGTCTGAAGACGCAGCAGATGTCGTCAGGCAGATAGGCCCCCATGCGGGCTGAGCGCCGCGGGAATGGGGTCCTGGGGTTCAGGCAATGGTGTGGGCAGCCGTTAGCAAGGTGGTTGGGCGGCCCCAGGGACCACCTGAAGCGCATGCGTGATCTGCGACAACTGGACGAGCAGGTGGAAGCTGATTGGTCTCATGGCCTCTCGACGCCCCGAGGTTCATGGACTTAGCCCGTCTTCGCGACCGCGCCTGTCTTGCCCAGCGAAAGCGCTCCATCGCATCCAATCCCGGCCTTCCGAGGTGTCTCTAGCCCACTTCACGAAGGCGTCCGCACCCGCTCCCAACAGCGGTTGGAGCATATCCCACGCCTGCTCAAAGCCTACGGACCGGACCAGGTCACGAATGCACGCCGCATCCACTACTGCTCCGCGATAAGCTCGCTCGACCGAGTGGGGGTTGTCATGGTAGCCAGCGAGCATCTGGTCCGCCTCAGGGCGACCGGACCACGCCAGCCCTTTAATCGCTGCCCCCACAAGGCAGCGCAGCGTAAATGGTTCGTCCCGATCCCCCGGACTGGTCCACAGAGTGACCCAACGCCAATAGGCAGGCTCACGCGCCTGTTCGAGGAATCTCACAGCCTCCTGGTGACGCCGAGCGGTCACACCGAGACAAACCACGGTTGCACTCAGAGCCCAGTTCTCGTCGGCAGTCAAATGCCTGCTGACGTAGTCATGGGTCAGAACCTGCGTGAACGCCTCGACGACATCGCCGTTGCCACCAAAGGCAAGCAGACGGATCAGCGTCAGCTTGTTCGTCGGACTGCCGGGCTCCCGCAACCGCCGAATCGCCTCCTTCTGTGTCTTTGCATCGAGCAATGGGACCTCCCAAGGGCGAAGGCGACGCGCGCCAGTCCCAGGGGCATGACTGAGTAGTTCCAGCAGCCCCGGTCCCTGCAGACTCTGCTGAGCCTGCGGTTCCACCTGCCGCAACGAGCGCCGGTCGATGACCTGCCAGCGCTTGAACACGGGCACCGCTTGCGCTTCGGCGCCCCACCCGAAGGCCCGGCCCGGCGCAAGGCGATACTACCCGAACTCGAGCTGCTCGTCGATGGCCTCGGGCTCGGTTTGACCGGGGGGCTGGGCTTGAGTTCGGCGAAGAGAACGCTCTGGCCAGTGGTGGGGTCATAGAAGCTCAGGCCCAAGACGCGGCTGCGGAAGCGTTGGCCGTCGGCGGTGAGCACGTCGATCTCCTCATCGGTGGACAATGGGCTGGGCCAGAGGACCTTGCAGGGGCCTTGTTGGGCTACGGCGCCTTTCTGGAACAGCTCGATGCGTTCCTTGGTCTCGAACCACTGCTCGCCTTGGTTGTAATGCATCCCGGCGGCGAGTTCGGTGTAGGAGTGCTTTGACTCGACTCGGTCAACGAGCGCCC
>VHCO01000126.1 GCA_016871715.1 Verrucomicrobiota bacterium | reverse complement strand
CGACCCAAGCCCCCAGCCCGCCAGGATCCCCACCCCCACCATCCGTTGAGCCCAACCCGACCGGACCCCAACCCTCCGCCACCACGCATCCAGCCTCCGCGGTCGGCGCGGCCAATGTCTAGCTACAGTAACTTTCATAATGTTGCAAATGAATAGTGGACCTTCGCCTCCGAGTCAAATCCCGCCGCGCCCAGCCCCCTCGCCCCTCCCGACCCTGACTACCGACCCGCCACACGCAGACTCCCTGGCCCCGTCCGAATCCTTGGCGAGGCGTTTGCCGCCCGCTGCGCTAGGTGACATCCGGAAGACTCCTTGCGGGGCGCGGGGCGTCGAACCCAGTGGGACTTGACCGCCGGCGAGCGCGGTTGCGACTTGTCCGCCTGCCCGGCTTAGGCTACAGATGCGCCGCGTGATTCCGCCGACTCCCGACCGAGCGAGGCAGCGCCTCAAGCCGGAGCCTGGGCGTCCCGCCCGCGACCCTGCGGGAAGATCCCCCCTGCGCCATGAAGCCTGACGCGCCGACGCGGCTTTGGGGCCTGGTGCGGCGCCGGCCGACTTGGCGGCCAACCTGGCGCGGGTGGTTGGTCCTGGTAGCCCTGTGTTTCGCTTCCGTTGCCGCGGGCGTCCGGCTCGCCTACCCCTTCCTCGCCGTGAGCGACCCGGTGCCGGGCGGCGTCCTGGTGGTCGAGGGTTGGGCGCCGGACTACGTGATCGAGGCCGCCCTGACCGAGTACCGCACACAGCGCTACCACAAGCTCTACGTCACCGGCGGCCCGCTCGAACGAGGCGCCCCCCTCTCCGAGTATCGCACCTATGCCGAGCTGGGCGCGGCCTCGCTCCGCAAACTGGGCGCGCCGCCCTCAGCCGTGCAACCGGTGCCGGCACCCGAAGTGCGCCAGGACCGGACCTATGCCTGCGCCGTGGCGCTCCGCCATTGGCTGCTCGAACACGGTCCGATGCCGGACAAGGTCAACGTGATCTCCCTGGGACCGCACGCGCGGCGTACCCGGCTCATGTTCGCCCAAGGACTCCTGCGGCAAGCGCCCGTGGGCATCGTGGCCGTCGAAAGCCGCGAATACGACCCGGCGCGTTGGTGGGCCTCGAGCCAGGGCGTCCGCGTCGTGCTCAACGAACTCATCGCCTACGCCTACGTCCGCCTGGCGTTCAGCCCCCAGGCCTACTAGCCTGCTCGGATCCGAACCCTGTGCCAACGGAGCGCGGGCACGTGCCAACGGAGCGCGGGCATCCTGCCCGCGTCGGGAGTTTGGCAAAACTCGAGCGCGGCCATCTGCTAACGGAGCGCGGGCATCTTGCCCGCGTCGGGAGTCTGGCAAAACTCGAGCGCGGCCATCTGCCAACGGAGCGCGGGCATCTTGCCCGCGTCGGGAGTTTGGCAAAACTCGAGCGCGGCCATCTGCTAACGGAGCGCGGGCATCTTGCCCGCGTCGGGAGTTTGGCAAAACTCGAGCGCGGCCATCTGCTAACGGAGCGCGGGCATCTTGCCCGCGTCGGGAGCTTGGCAAAACTCGAGCGCGGCCATCTGCTAACGGAGCGCGGGCATCTTGCCCGCGAAACGACTCATGAGCCACCGAAACGTACTACCCACCGAGGGTAGGGCGCGCAGTCCTCTGCGCGCCGCGGCTTGCTGTGTCCACAGTCGTTTACGGCGCGCAGAGGACTGCGCGCCCTACCTGCAATGTGTCGTCTATCCCGACCTCTCATCAGTAAGCCGCCCCCTAAAAGTTGAGCCGCAACCGGACCACCAAGGTGCGCTCACGCGGCAGGTCCGCATAAGGTGTCAAGGGACTCAGCCGGTAGTCTTGGTCGAAGAAATTCAGCACGCCCAACGCCACCTCGGCCTGCCGCCGCGCGAAACGGTAGCCGGCCAACAAGTTGAACTGCCAAAAATCGTCGCCCGCCTGCAGGCTCAAGTCGCCTTGATTGCTCTGCCGATTCCACACTGCCTGCCCGCGGGCGAACCAGCCCGCGCGATGGTTCAGCGTGGTCTGCAGGCTGACCTGATGCAGCACGCTCTCGAGCGCGCGTTGCGGTTGGTAAGCGCCCGTAAACACCGTGTCCGGCACCTCGGGTAGGCTGGTTGCCAACTCCGACTGCGTCAGCCGATAGCGCGCACCTAACGCCACCACATCGCCGAGCAACTGATGCGCAAATACCGTCACGGACCGCTCGCGATAATCCGCCGTCTGGCGCATTTGAAAAGGGGCCGCCCAAAGAGCCGGCGCGGGCGGAATCGCGTCAAACCCGCCCAACGCCCGCTCCACCTCCGAGTACAGCGCTTCTCCCCCCGCCCCCACATAGGTGCTCGACCCGAGCTTCTGCTCGAGCGCAAGTCCGAACGTCTCGAATTCCGGGCCCGCCTGCGCCCCCAACACCGACTCCGAGATCAGACTGCGATAGGACTGCACGAAACCCGCCACCTGCGAGGGCTCGAGCTGAAGGCTCCGATCGAGGTCCGACCCGCCCAACGATCGGGTGTAAGCGCCCCGCACCGTCGTGCGGCCCGTCGGAGTCCAGATCACCCCCGCTTTCGGCGAGACCTGATCCCGGGTCGCCGCCGCGCCCGAGACCGGCGCATACAGGAAGTTCTCCGGGTACGTCAGCCGATCGTAACTAACGCCGGCGATCAATTGCAGCGGCTCGACGATCCGGTAGCTCTGGTAGCCATACACGCTCCAGCGCCGAAACAACCGGCTATACGACTCGTCCGCCACCGGCGCCGCCGGATCGAACACCGGCCCGTAAATGGCAGGGGCGTTGTCCTGGTAGTTGCGGACCTGGAAATCGCCATACTGAAAGCGGCCGCCCACGATCGTGCTCGAACGCGGTCCGGTGAAGAGCTGCTGCAGTTCGACCGTGTAAATCGACGGGTCCACCTGCAGTCGTTCGCCTAACCCGATCTCGAACAACGCCGCCCAAGAGCCTCCGGGCCGAAACGCCAGCAGGCTGGGCTGCGCCGTGTTGGTCAGGCTCAGCCGCGACACCGCCGCGCTCGCCAGAAACAGCGTGTGCGCGCTCGACCCCCAGGCATGATGGTACCCTGCATGCAGCAACGGTTCGAGCCCTTCCTCATAACGGTAGTCCAGACCCCCTACCGCCGGATCGTACCGCTGGGCCACGTCGCCTCCCTCCCCAGCGTAATGCGTCACCTGCACAAACGCCGTGTCAGCCGGTGTGACCTGCTGCTTGAGAGACAGCGACAACACCCGTTGCTCGGAGTCTTGGTTGGGACCCTGCCCGGGATCGGACCGATAGAACGCGTCCACGCTGTAACTGCTCCCACCCAACTGACCGTACTGCGCCCCCGTCTGGGTCCACGCGCCCCGGCTCAAGTACTCCGTCAACGAAAACACACCCAGCCGATCCCGCGCGAACAGCTTCGCGTACTCCTGCTGCGACACCGCCGCCGATAGCGTGCCCGCATCCGGCGGGGCGAGCAAATTCGCCAGCAGATACTCGCTCTGGGCCGGCGTCTCGTAGCGCAGGTTGAAGAGGTTAGGATCGCTCTGCGCCTGATAACTGTTGGCCAAGAACAGGTGCGCCGAGTAATTCGCATAGTCCGCGTTCACCGCCCGCACCGCCTCCCGCACCGCCACGTCGTCCATGCCCGCCTCCTGATACAGCCGCGCCAAGTTCGCGCTCCGCACCGCCCGATCCTGATCGAGCAACAAACGCGATCGGTACAGCCGACGCTGGTCGTTGAGCGCTTGCGACCGTTCCAGGTCGCGAATGGCTTCGTTGATTCGGCTGCCCTGCTGCAGGTGCAGTGCCGAGTACAGCCAAGCGGTCGGATCCTGCGCATCCAGCCGACGCGCCAGCCCCAGCTCCGCCTCCGCGCGCGTGGCATACCCGGCCTCACTAAACGCCTTGCCCAAATAACTTCGCAGCAACGCCCGCTGCGGTTCCAGCGCCGCCGCCACCAACAAATCCGCCCGACCCGACCGGCCCCGACCCTCGCGAATCCGGCACAGACCCCGCCCCAGCCACGCTTCCCCCAAGGCCCCATCCAAGCCAATCGCTTGCTCGAACGCCTCGCGCGCCTCCCGCACACGGTTCTCGGCCGCCAACAGGTAGCCCTTCAGCGTCAGCCCCTTCGCATTCCGCGGCGCCAACTCCAGGCTCCGCTCCAACGCCTCCCGCGCCGCCCCGCGCCGGCCGTGGCTGAATTCCAGTTCCGCTACCCGGGCCCAGCCAAAGGCAAACTCGGCTGATCGCGCGACCGCCTGGCGCGCCTGGGCCAACGCCTGGGCCAGCGCCTGCCGGTCGTTGGCGCGCGACTGGGTCGTATACGAGGCTGCCAGCCACTCGGTCGCCAGTTCCGGTGGCGCGCCCGATTCCCGAGCCTGGTTCTTGACCGCAGCGATCAATCGACGCAAGGCGCCAGCGAGCCGGGCCGTTGGCGCCCCGCCGTCGGTCGCCGCTCCACCCTCGACCTCCGCCAGTAACACCTCCGACTTCTCGACTTGACCGGCAGCCAGCAAGACCGCCGCCAGATAGACTCGCTCCGCGGCGGAGCGGGGCACGCGCCCGCCCGGGTAGAGCGCCAGCGCTTGGCGCAGATCCCCCGCCGCATATGCCTCCAGAGTGGCGGCCAGATCCGCGCGCTCGCCCGCCGTCAGGCCTAGTTCCCCCAGGTCGAGCACGGCCGGATAATACAACCGCCATTGGATAACGTTGACCGTCAGAATACCCGTCGTGACCTCCGGCGGCCGGCCAACCTCGGCCACCGCCTGCTGTCCGCTCGTGAGCACCACCCGCCCCGCAACCGTGCGAAACTCCGCTTCGCCCTCCACCAGCGTCAGCACTGTGCGGCCGTCAATCCCGACCGCCAGGTTGAACTCCGTCCCGCGCACCGCCGTCGAGCTGATCGGCGTCTTGATGTCCACCCGCGCCGGCCGGTCGCGCCCGAAGAAATAGAGCAACCCACGCAACAGTTGCAGCGTCGGGCGCTCTCCCGCGGGAGCCGGCGGGTCCAGTTGAAACTCGCTCAACTCCCCGAAATGCACCGGGTCAATTACTATATTCCTGCGAAAATAAAGCGATCAGACCGTCCCTTAGACGGCCGGCGGGGCGGGCCGACGAAAACCTGTCAACTACTATAACTCTGGCAGACAGAACCAACTGTTGTCCAATGTCTTCCAGAGTGAGGGCCCCGGCCCCTGCTCGGGTTGGTGGGGTGGTGGTGGGGTGAAACGGTGGAGATGGAGGTCACGTTCGGGTCCAGACCGCCGCACGGCGTCAGACGGGTTCACTCAGGATTAGGGCGAAAGCCATGTCAACAAGCATCACCCTGGAACTGTTATTCTGCGTTTGCCTTGGCCAGGTCGAACCCGCCCCCTGGGACCCTGTCACTCTTTTCTAACCAACTAGGTATCATCTACTTCAAGCGCTGGCGATCATCACGGCTCGACGCCGGCCTAAACCCGTGCGCCCGGTAGTTGTACCGGTCGTTGGGGGCGGCGTCCCCGTGCAGAGTGAAGTCGCTCCAGTCGCCCGTCTCAGGGACGTGATCGGCCCACTTGAAGTCGAGCTGGGCGGGGGGATGGCGCAGCCCGAGAGCGGCCCACGGGATCGCCAACTCGAGTTCCTGACCGCACACCTGAAACTCGATCCGGCCGGCCGGTTGCCAGCGGTAACCGTCACCGGCGTGGATCTCGATCGAGGCGCCCCGACCCGGCCAGCGCGTCCGATTGACGACGAAATCGTAGCCGAGCCAGCCGGTGGCCGCCTGCGTGTCCACGTCCAGGAACAGCAACATCCAGCTCGGATCCGTAGCGGGAGACAGTGCCAGGCGGGTGCGCGCGTAGAAGTAGACCCGGTCGGCGTCGAAGCTCACTTTCGCCACGGTGAGGTCATTGCGGCCGCTCAGATCGGTGTAGGTGACCTGCGGGTCCCAACCACGGTGCTGGCGCCGGACCGGGTCGCCCAAGGTATCGCGGAACTCGGGCTCCACCGCCGACCAGTCGCCGAACTGGCCATCGATCGCAATGGGGGCGGGCACCAGCGCTGGCAACGACCGTGCGCCCTTGTACCGGCGAATAAACCCCGCCATCTGATACAGGTAATTGTCGCCGTGCCCGCCTTTCATCGGTTCAATGTCGCGACTGTGCTCTTGGTCGAATTGGTCGACGAACATCACGGGCAGGCGAATGCGATTGAACTCGGCGAACCGCCCGGCAATCCATTCGTTCCAACCCGTAATGAAGATAACGCGCGGATCCTCCGCCAGCGCCCGTACCCATTGCTCCTGCACGTTCAAACCGCGCAGGACCGCGCCTGGCCGACCATCGGTTGCGCCCTGGTGAAAACTCCGCCCGCGTGCCCCGGGTTCGCTCATCGACCCCAAACGATCTCCCACCGCGTTTTGGCCCACCCCAACGGACATCTGCTCCTTCTCGCCCCGCGCGTTGCGGAACACGTGTTGGGGATAAACCTCCAACCAGCTCCACATGTCCGGCCCGGTCGGTCCCTGGAAATAGTCCGGTTGCGGCTTGCGAAACGTGAAAAACTCACGGAGGCGCGGGTCCTCGACCCGGTCGACGACCAACTTCGGATCGGCCAGGATCAGCGCTTTGCCCTCCCACCGAAACCAAAGGTCGGCGTGGCGCCCCGGCTCGTACAAATCTCGCCACAGATCGCGCACCACTTTCGTCGGATCCCCAAACGGCGTCAAAAAGGCAACCTGCGGCGTGCGGTTCCCCAGCGCCCGCATCTGCGTCCAAACGCGCAACAACGCCCCGTACCAGTCGCGATACGTGACTTGGTTGGTCACGTCGAAGATCGCCACGTCCACCCCAGCGTCGTCGAGCATCTGGGCATGCTTGCGGAGCACCTCCTCGTCATCCGTCAAGTAATAGCCAAAGATCGACTCCCCCCAATGATGCGGCGCGTGCAACGGTCCCCAAAGCGGGCTGTCCGGTCGGCTCATGGCCTCCGGCTCTTGCGCCAGAATCCGACTGACGTCATACGGGCCTCCCTGAATGTGCGCCCCATGCCATAAGAAGTAGAAAATGCCCACCGTGCGATCGGGCCGCGGGAGCCCCACCTCGCCCCCCACCGGCAGCGTGCGACCGAGCGCGTCGGTGGCCACCCACGTGTCGCTGTACGTGTCCCGCAACGCCAGCGGTTCCCCCGCCTGCAACTGCAGCCCCAGCCCAGCCAGCCCCAACACCCTCCCGCCCCAGCCCCACCGCCGCCCACCGACCGCCCGAGCTTTGCCGCGCTCACCGGCGGAGCACAGCATCCCGGGCGGCCTCCCTCGCCAACCGCTCATCCGCACTCGGACTCTCGCCATTAGCTCCACGGCACGTACACCGCCCGGCCGTCACCGTCCCGGTTCCCCGCCAGCGCCCGCAGCGTTAGCTCGACACCTTCCCGCCGAAACCGCGCGTCCACCCAACCCACCGGATCGCGGTCGCGGAAGTTGTAGCCGACCGCCGGCAAGTTAATCAGTTTCACCCCCTGGCGTTCGCCCAACTCCCACACGTGCGAATGCCCATAGAAGATGGCCTTGACCTGCGGACACGAACGCAAGATCGCGAACAGCCGGTCCCCATCGAGCAGGTCGCCGTCGCCTTCCCCGAGAGTGTGGTGCACGAACAGAACGATCGGCCGATCGGCCAGCCCGGGCAGCGCCTGACTGAGCCACTGTCGCTGACTCAGCCCCAGTAGGCCCGCCACCTTGTTGACGTAGAGCAAGGAGTCCAACACCACCACCCGCACCGGCCCCGCCTCGAACACCACCACGTGCTTCCCCGACACCGGCTGACGCTGGCCGCCCGGCTCCGGAAACACCTTGCCAAAATTGGCGCGATCGTCGTGGTTCCCTAACCCGATGCACACCGGCGCCACCGCCGCCACCGGCTCCAATAACCCCCGCAGTTCCCGGTAGTCCTCCAGCTTCCCCTCGAGCCGAGCCGCATCCCCGCAGATGACCGCCCCCGCCGGGCGCGCCTCGACTACCTCGGGCACCACGCGCTTGAGATTCTCCCACGGGTTGAACCCGCGGTGGCCATCGACTCGATCGCCCGGAATGTGCGTGTCTGCCAACAGCGCCAAGCGCGCCTCGGCCCCGCCTTCGGCTGCGCTTGCCGACTCCCCACCGCCGCGCACGGCCAACACCGTGGCGGCGATCACCGTCTGCTTCAGAAACACGCGTCGATCCACCGTTTGGTTAAGTATGCCAGGCATAATCGTAGGTCGCAGAGATCAACAACCCGTCCGCGGCTGGACACGCCGCCCTCGGCGCGTACGGACCCGCCGACGGCGGTCCATCCCGAGGTTTCATCGTCCATCGTCGTCCCGCCGCCTCGTTGCGCACGGAACCTGGCCGCAGTGTCCCGCGCTCAACCCGATCGTTCAAGCCTTTCCGCCAGTCCACTCCGTCCCCTAGCCGCGCCCCGCCAAGCTCGCTTTAAGCTTCCTTCGCCCAGTGCCGCCCAGGCACAGTACGCGCGGTTCCAGGACCCGGGGCAGCCCGTCCGCGAGCCAAATCGTGGTTTCCAGCCGAGGCTGAGCTTATGGATTCATGCAGATTGAAGTGTCGCGGGGCGACACCTGGTCGTGGCCTGAAGGCGGTGGCGTGGGTCGGCCTCGCGTGGGGCCTGCTGCACGCGCCGCTACGGGGCGAGGACGCACCGCAGTTCGGCCAGGCCTGGACCCGCAACTCCGTCTCGAGCGAGCGGAACCTGCCTGCCACCTTCAACCCCCAGACCGGCCTCAACCTCAAGTGGACAGCCAAGCTCGGCACCGAAACCCACGCCTCACCTGTCATCGGCAGCGGCCGCGTCCTCATCGGGTCCAACAACGGCGATCCACGTGACCCCAAACACCAAGGCGACCGCGGCGTGCTCATGTGCTTGGACGAAGCCACCGGCCAACTTCAATGGCAACTGGTCGTGCCGAAGCGGACCGAGGACATCTACTTCGACTGGCCAAGAAGCGGGATCTGCTCGACCGCCACGGTCGAGGGCGACCGCGTCTATGTCGTCGACAATCGCGGGGTGGTCTTATGCCTGGACCTGCACGGGCTGGCCAACGGCAATGACGGACCGTTCCGCCACGAAGGCAACTACCTGGCCATCCAGCCTACGAACGCGATCGGCCGCGTGTTGCCCCCCGGTTTCGATTCCGCCGGCCGCATCGTCGAAGGTGCGCCCACGGCGAACCGCCTCGAGCTCGGCCCCCTGGACGCGGATATTCTCTGGCTCTTCGATCTAACCAGTGGCGCCGGCATTTGGTCACACGACGCCGCCCACAGCTCGATCCTCATCCGGGGCCCGCATCTGTACCTCAACACGGGAACCGGGGTCGATAACACCCACCGCCGCATCCGCGCCCCAGACGCCCCCAGCTTGGTCGTGCTCGACAAGGCCACCGGCCAATTCCTGGGCCGCGAACGCGAGGGAATCGCCCCGAACATCTTCCATTCGACCTGGGCCCCGCCAGCCTTGGCCGCCGTCCACGGCCGCGACCTACTCTTCTTCGCCGCCGGCAACGGCATCGTCTACGCCTTCGAACCCCTCGCCACCAACGCCCCCCTCGCCTCCGTCCAAACCTTGAAGCAGGTCTTCCAGTTCGACTTCGACCCCGATGGCCCCAAGACGGACGTCCACCGCTTCCACCTCAACAAGCGCGAGGGCCCGAGCAACTTCTACGGCGCACCCGTCTTCCACGACAACCGCCTCTACGTCGCCGGCGGCGGCGACCTGTGGTGGGGCAAGAACCAAGCTTGGCTCAAGTGCCTCGACGCCACCGGCACCGGCGACGTCACCGTCAGCGGACTCCGTTGGTCGCGCCCCTTAGGCCGGCACACGTTCTCGAGCGTGGCGGTCGCGCAAGGGTTGGCGTATGTCTCCGATTGCAGCCAGACCTTGCACTGTGTCGACGCCGACACCGGCACACCCGTCTGGACGCACGACCTGCAGGGAGAGGTCTGGGCCTCGCCCTTCGTGGCCGACGGCAAGGTGTACCTCGGCACCCGACGTGGTTTCTTCTATGTGTTCGCGGCCGGCCGGGACAAGCAGTTGCTCGCTGAACTCGCCCTGGGCCAACCCCTTAGCTCGACGGTCACGGCGGCAAACGGCGTGCTCTATGTCGCCACCATGTCCCACCTCTATGCGGTGGCCCAAACCACCGCGCCTTGAAGGCGACCCGCTCGCGCGCACGTCGCGAGCTAGCTAACGTTCGACAGTCACCACATACCACAGCGTGGCCCGTTCCCCCAGATCGAGCTCCCAACCGGTCTCGCCGTGGCGTAGCGTCTCAAGCCATTTAATTCGACATGAGAATAGAAGTTGACACCATCGAGCGGACTGACGGTTCCGCCGCCTCCTCCGTGAGACTTCTACGCAACCCGCTTCGACGCAATCTGTTCCGGCGCGGGTAGCTCGGTCGCATCCGCCTGGGTGAGGCCCCTGCTCCTCGCGGCCGAACCAAGGCTGAAGGGGTTGCTCAAGGTGTCGGGGTGTCGAGGTTGCCAACACGGTTCAGTTTCCGTAACCTGCGCGCCGCAAGCCAAACAGTCCCAAAAGTCTGCAACCAGAGTTCTACAAGCCATACATCTATGAACTATAGGGCCTTCATCACAGAACAAGTGGCTGCGCTTCGGCGCCAGGTCGGCAACAACATCGCCATCAACGCCCTCAGCGGCGGCGTCGACAGCTCGGTGGTCACCGTGCTGGCGCACCGGGCGCTCGGGCCGCAGTTGAAAACCATCTTCGTCGATAACGCCCTCATGCGCGACGGGGAACCTCAGCGGGTGGTGAAGGCGTTCCGGAGCATGGGGATTCCCGTGGAGCTGATCGACGCGCGCCAAACGTTCCTGAAGGCGTTGCAGGGGATCACCGATCCGGAAGCCAAGCGACAGGCCATCACCGACACGTTTTACCGCGACGTGTTCGCGCAAGCGGTGCAGCGGACGCGCGCGACGTTTTTGCTGCACGGGACGATTTTGACCGATATCGAGGAGACGGTGGCGGGGATTAAACGCCAGCACAACATCCTGGCGCAGATCGGCATCGACCCGCAACAGGCCTACGGCTACCAGGTTCTAGAGCCGCTAGCGACCCTCCGCAAGGACGGCGTGCGTCGCGTCGCCCGCCTCCTGGGCTTGCCCAAGAGCATTACCGCCCGTATCCCCTTTCCCGGCCCGGCCCTCGCCGCCCGCATCGTGGGAGAAGTCACCGAAGCCAAGCTGGCAACGGTGCGCGCCGCCACGGCCTTGGTCGAGAACGAGCTCCGGAACACAGACGCGTTTCAGTACTTGGCCGTGTTGCTCAACGACTACGCAACCGGGATCCGCAACGGCAAACGCGAGTTTGGCCAGATCGTCGTGGTGCGCTGCATTGACAGCGTGGACGCGCGCAAGGCGACGGTGCGCGAGCTACCCTGGGCGACCTTGCGCCGCCTGAGCCGACGCATCACCGCCCTACCCGGGGTGAACCGTTGCCTCTACGATTTGACCCCTAAACCCCCCGCCACCGTAGAATACATCTAAGCCCGCAGCACAAGGAGTCAGCCCAATTCATTCGGACCGCAGTTCAACAGAAACACCACGCTATGAGACCGAAGATTCGCATCATGCCGTGCCTGGACATGCAGAATGGCCGAGTAGTTAAAGGCGTCCACTTCGTCAACATCAAAGACGCCGGCGATCCTGTGGCCTGCGCCCAGGCCTATTGCGCCGCCGGCGCGGACGAACTCGCCATGCTCGACATCACCGCCACGGTCGAGAACCGCCCCACCCTACTCGAGGTCGTCCGGCGCGTGGCGGCCGTGACCACCATCCCCTTCACCGTGGGCGGCGGGATTCGGGACGTCGCCTCGGCCGCAGCCGTTATCCAAGCTGGCGCCAACAAGGTGTCTACCAGCAGCGCCGCGTTCCGCCATCCGGAGGTCATCCCGGAGATGATCCGGGAGTTGGGCGCGGACAAAGTGACCGTGGCCATCGACGTGGACCGCAACCCGGGCTTGCCCTCCGGGTACGAGGTGTTCATCGACGGCGGACGCACCGCCACAGGCGCCGATGCCCTCGAATGGGCCAAGCAGGCCGCGGGCTACGGCGTCCGCTGCTTGCTGCCCACCAGCAAGGCCACCGACGGCGCGCGCACCGGATTCGACCTGCCCCTGATCCGCCTGATCGCCTCCGCCACCCAGGCCGAGGTGGTGGCCTCCGGCGGCGCGGGCGCGCCGGAGCATTTCCGGGAAGCCGCTGAAGCGGGGGCGACGGTGTTACTAGCCGCCTCCGTCTTTCACTTCGGACTCATTGCGATTCCCGAATTGAAAGGCTACTTGCGAACGTGCGGATTGGACTTGAACCCCTGAGCTGCCCGCTCACGGCGGCAGGCGTTGGAAGCGGATTCGCCGCACGTAGCCATAGTCGCTTTCGCACACCAGAATCGACCCGTCGTAAGCCATCGTCACGCTGCGCCCCTCGCTGATCGTCGGCTCGGGCGTGTAGAAGAACTGGCCGTCGCCACCATGCGTGCGCCCGCGCCCGCCATGGAGCAGCAGGCGAACCGTGCCCCCGCCGTCCAAGTACCAGAGCTGGCAGCCGTCGTGGGTAAGGAGCAGGTAACCCCCCGTCGGCACGGGCCAGGCGCTGCGCACACCGTCCAACCCGGTCGCCACCCCAGGCCAACCGTCCCCACCCCCACTCGGCGTGCCGTTGCCCGCCAGGACCGTCCGCGTGCCCGTCGGCCGCACGCGATACACCAAGTGAGCCCCCCGATCGCACACAATCAAATCCCCATTCGCCTCGACAAATAAGGTGCCCAGCTCCGCAAAACCACTAGCCACCGTCCGCAACCCGCTCGCCGGCGTCCAACTCCGTATCCGCGTCTCGGCACAGAAATAGACCAAGCCCCCGTCCTCGCGCACCCATAGACCCCGCCCGCCGCCTAACGCCGACCCATCCGCCGTCGCCCAACACACCGTCGTCATCACGCCCGCAGGCGTCACCCGCCGCACCCGGCCGTTGCCCGTATCCAGGATGTACACCGTCCCATCCGCATGGACCCAGAGGCCGTTGGGCGACTGCAGCGCTAGGCTCGTCGCCGCCGCCGGCCCTTCCCCAGCGTAGCCACCCTCGTGCGTGCCCGCGTGGGTATGGATCGTCCCATCCGGCTCGACCCTCAACACCGAGTGACTGTTCTTGTCCGCGATGTAGACGTTGCCCGCGCGATCCGCCATCGCAAAGTGCGGTCGCGACAGAGCAACCCACGTCGCCGGCCAACCCTCGAACCACGACTGCCAATAACTCACCCCATCCACCTGACCCGCACCCGTGCCGGCCATCGTCTCGAGTAACCCGTACGAATGGACCAGGTTGGCAAAACCAGACGCCGTCGCCGCCACCTCGACCGCCCGCAACCGATAGAACCGTCGGCCACTCCCCTCCTGCGGCACCGTGATCCATCCCGTCGACCCAGTCGCAAAGGCGTTCGGCCCCGGCAGCCATGGACCCTCCAGCGCACCCGCCACTTCCACGCTGCACACGCCCGGTACGGGCGCGTTAACCCACCCCAATACCCCCTCGGCATCGAAACCCGTTAGACGCAAGACCGGCTCCGCCTGGCTCGCGACCGCGCCGGCCAACATCCACCCCGCCACCCCCGCCCAACGCGCGACGCGTCCCAGGCCACCCACATCGCCGCTCGCCTCGAGCCGCCCCACGCGGGCCGTGTTCCTAGCGTTACTTGTCACGCCCCAGATGCTGCGCCCTTGCCGCCCACCGTCAAGACCCGCATGCGCCCCTAGCATCCAGCCAGCTTCAGACCCGTCAGTGCATCCGCCGGTTGACCCTGAACCACGCGCGCGGGAACCACCCTGCCCAGCATGGGCTATGGCCATGGATCACGTCGCTGGCGCTGGCCGCTGGGCCCCCGCCGGACCGCCCGGTGGCGCTTGGGGGCGATGGTCTTGGGTCGTGCCTTAGGCACGAGGACCAGCGGACACCCCTCGAAACCGAAGGCTCGCCGCAGCTCACCGGCAAGATATTTCGTGTAAGCCTCGGAAAAGAGCTCGTGCCGGTTAACAAACAACAGGAAGGTGGGCGGCGCCTGCCGGGTCTGCGTCGCGTAGAAGAAACGCAGGCGCGTGCCGGAGGCGCTGATGGGTTGGCGCCGTTCGACCGCGTCGTGCAAGGTCCGGTTCAGCAAGGCCGTCGGGATGTGCTGCCGCAACTGGGCCGCCACGAAACGCACCGTCTCGAGCAAACGGTCCAGGTGAAAGCCCGTGCTGGCGGACGTGAAGATGACCGGGGCGTAGTCCAGGAAGAAAAGTTGCTCCTGCACCCAGCGGCCAAACTGGCCGAGGCCTGTCAGGGGCTGCTCGGCGCGCCCGCGTCCCCGAGCCGGCCGGCCACGCGAGGCGGGCGCGGGTTGGGCCCGGCGGACCGCTTCCTCGAACAGATCCCATTTGTTGACCACCAGAACGCACGCCTTCCGGGCCGCCACGATCCGGTCGGCGATCTTCTTGTCCTGTTCCAGAATCCCGCTCTCCGCATCGAGGACGAACACGGCCAAATCGCAGCGCGCAATCGAGTCTTCCGCGCGTTTCACACTGAAGAACTCGATCGAATCGCCCACGCGCCGAGGTTTCCGGATCCCAGCCGTGTCGATCAACAGATAGCGCTGCCGCATGCCGTCGGTCTCCACCTCGAAGGGAACGTCCACCGCATCGCGCGTGGTGCCGGGAATCGGGCTGACAATGACCCGGTCGGCTCGGGTGAGGGCATTGATGAGCGAAGACTTCCCCACGTTCGGCCGCCCGACGATGGCCAGCTTGAGCGGCTCTCCCATGGCCCCGGCGCCAGCCACCGAACCGGGACCGGGCCCTTTCGTGGGTAACTCCGGCGCGAGCGGCGCGGCCGGCAGCAGGGCCATCGCGGCATGCATCAGTTGCGCCACCCCACGCCCGTGAATCGCCGACACTGGCAGGAGCCGTTCGAAACCCAAGCGACCGAAATCAACCAGGCCCGCCTCCGCGCCGTCGTGGTCCACCTTGTTGACCGCCAGGATCACGGGCTTACCCGCCTGCCGCAGGCGTTGGGCGACTTCCTGGTCGAGGGGGACCAGCCCCTCCTGCACATCGACCACCAACAGGATAACGTCCGCGGCCTCGATGGCAGCCTCGACCTGTGCCACCGCGGCCGTCAGCAGGGCGTCGCTGGTCTTCTCCCCGCGCACCAACCCCAATCCCCCCGTGTCCACCAGGGTGAACGGCCGCCCCCGCCACTCCGCCTCGGCACTGATCCGATCCCGCGTGACGCCGGGTTGGTCATGCACAATGGCGATGCGGCGGCCGACGATCCGGTTGAACAAGGCCGATTTCCCAACGTTCGGTCGGCCCACAATGGCGATGACGCCTGCCACCCGCTCAGCATGGCCGAGCGCCCTTCGTCGCGGAAGGCAAAACCCGCACCCTCAGCCACACCCCGATTCCTTGGAGAGCTGGAGCGCGGACGGTCACGTCCGCCCGGCACACCACCTCCGCGGCGCTCTCAGCGGAACGAGATCGGGGCCGCGGCCCGCGGTTCGTCTTGGCATGGGGCGTTGGTGGGGGCGTCGGCGGCGCGCTGCGTCGGTTGCACGAGGCGGTGGCTCAAGAGGTAGGCCTCGACCTCGTCGCCACTGACATCGGCGAGCATGCGATCGCCTACGACGACGCAGGGACTCAGCATCTGGCCACTGCGTTCGATCATCTCTTGCCGTTGGAGCGGATCGTTGATGATGTCGCGGTCATCAAACGGAAGGTCGTATTTGCGCAGCACGGCCCGCACGCCGTTGCTCCACCCGCAGTGCGGCTTCAAATAGGCAACAATCTTTGGCTTTTCCATACTCGATACTCACAGTCTAAGACGGCGAAAACGTGCCACAGATGCCCTGATTGGCAACTGCAATCTAACTACTGATAAGGAGGCGCGATCAATCACGGCTCTAAATCCGAACAGGCCGCCGAGGGCGTCCCCGGCCGCCGGCCGGCAATCCCTGGCATCCCTGCGTGAGGGTCGCGCGGCCATCGAGGCGTGATCCGCGCCCCGTCGTCCCGGGCGCGGGCGTCGTTGGGACGGACGTCAGCGCGGCGTTGGGGACCGGCTGGCGGCGAAACCAAACGTCGCCCGCCGGGTCTAAAGCATGGAATGACGTCCCGGACCGAGCCTGGCGGGTTGGGAGGTAAGGCGTGTGGCCAGGCCGAGGAGTTGCATTCTTGGCTTTGACGAAACGGTTGGATCTCATAAGGTGGACCGCTATGCATGTAACGCGACTGGTTGGGTTGGGCTTGACGCTGGGCACCGTGGCGATGGCCGGAGCGACGGACGGCCCGGGCCAGATGCGGCCGCTCTCTCTGAGTGACTGCATCCAGATGGCCCTGGCACATAACCTGGACGTCCAGATCCAGCGGTTGGGGCCGGAACTGGCGGGCTTGTCTCTGAGTGGGGCCTACGGGGCTTACGACCCGAATTTCACCGCCAGCGCCGTGCGCGCCTCGAGTTCGGTGCCGGGCGGCGTGGACGAGCAAGGCCGCCTATTCCCCTCGACGGTGAACGAGTCCGACCGGTTCAGCGCGGGGATATCCGGGCTGACGCCGACTGGCTTCGGGTACCAGATCAGCGGCGACCTGGCGGACAATTACGGCCAGAATGCCTTTGGAGCGTTCGAGCGAGGCCAGGGCTCCGTCAACCTGCGCATGAGCCAACCGCTCCTGAAGAACTTCTGGATCGACGGCGCGCGCCTGAACATCCGCGTCAACAAGAACAACCTGAAGATCTCGGAGTTGACGTTTGAACAGCAGGTGATGAACACGGTGGCAGCCGTGCAACAGGCCTATTACAGCCTCATTGCCGCCCGCGAAACCGTTAAAGTCCAGGAGAAGGCCCTCGAACTGGCCGAGCAACTGTTGCGCGAGAACAAGAAACGCGTCGAGGTCGGTGTCCTGGCGCCGTTGGACGAGAAGCAAGCCGAGTCGCAAGTAGCCGCCAGTCGGGCCGACTTGCTCGGCGCCCAGAGCAACTTGAGGATCAGCGAGACCCGACTCAAGAACCTGCTGACGGACGAATTCTCAGCCTGGCAGGGAGTCTCCCTCGAGCCCAGCGAGAGACTCGAGGCCCCAGCCCAAGTCTTCCATCTGCAGGACAGTTGGTCCAAGGGCCTCAGTCTGCGACCGGACTTGCTCCAGGCCCGCTTAGACCTCGAACGGCGCAACATCATCTTGCGCTACGACAAAAACCAGCTCTTCCCTCAGCTCGACCTGGTGGGCAGCTATGGCCTCGGGGGTGCCGGCGAGGAGTTCAGCGGGACGCTGGCCGGCATCTCCCGGCGCGACAGCCCCACCTATTCGTATGGGATCACTTTCTCGATACCGTTGTCGCGGCGCACGGCGCGCACGAACTATCGCACCCACAAGACCGAACTCGAACGGGCGCTGCTCCAACTCAAGAAGCTCGAACAGGGCATCATGGTCGAAGTGGCGGACGCGATCGCCCAGGCCCAGACCAGTTTCGAGCGCGTCAAGGCGACCGAGGAAGCCATGCTCTACGCAGTGCAGGCCTACGAGGCCGAGGTGAAGAAGCTCGAGAACGGCAAGAGCACCAGTTTCCAGGTGCTGCAATTCCAGCGGGACGTCACGCTGCGCCGCTCCCAGGCCATCAGCGCGCTCAGCGACTATAACGCGGCGTTGGCGCGGCTGGCCCTCAGCGAGGGCACCACCCTCGTCCAGAATAACATCACCGTGGAGGTGAAGTAGCCCGACCGTACGGGGCCCTCTCGCCCTTTGCCCTCAGGGCGGGGGCGAGGCTGCGGCACGCCTCAAGATCGCCTGCACATCGCCGACGAAGTCATCCAGCGCGCTGGCTGCGTGGTCGGCGGGGATAGGCAAGTACTTGCCGGTCGCGCTGGCGATCAGACCCTGATCCGCCCCCCGGAGAAACGCGCGGGTCTCGAACAAGCGATTCTTGCGGTTCGCCACAAACTCGGCCGTGACCTCGACCTCTTCGCCGGGATGGAGTGGCTTGAGGAAGCGGGTGTTGATCTCGGCGGAGTAGGCGAACTGGCCCGTGTGAATGCCGCAGACCCACACCATCGCCTCATCCAACACCGTCATCAGCAGTCCCCCATGCACCGTGGCGCTGAAACCGGCATGCTCGGGCTTGGGCCGAAGCCAGCCGCGCACAATCCGCTCGTCGGTTTCGAGCTGGAGGTTGAGCCCGATCGGGTTGTGCAGGCCGCAGACGAAGCAGGAGCGTGTGCGAGGCAATGCTTTCATGCGAACTCCCTCTGCCCCCATCAACGCCCCTCGATCGCGACCGGACTGAACGCGGTGAAGGCGTGGTCGACCGCATAACCCACGTGCGTGATCGCTCGCAGGGGCCGTGCCAGCTTCGCCGTGAGCGTCTGGCCCGAGGCACTCAACACCACTTCCCCGGCGGGAAGGCTCACCGCAACGGTCAACTCGATAACCTGGGCGCCGCCGCGGTCGAACCTGGCCGTGGTCGCACTGCCCGCCTTGAGCGGTCCCTCGACGATGACGCAGTTGTTCTGCTTGAAGCGAATGCCGCACTTGACCCGTTGGGCGTCTTCCGGTCCGTCGCCGAAGGCGAGGAATCCGTTCAGATTGCGCGTGCGCCCACCGTTGGCGGCCAGGGGTTCGAGCTTGAGCTTGAAGGTGGCCTGTTGGGTGAGGGGCGCGGCGAGCCTCTTCAGTGCCAAGCCGGTCGCGCTCGGCTGGCTGCAAACCTCGTAACCCAGCTCGCCAGCGAACACGCGGGCGCCCGTGACCGCCTGAAACTCGGCTGCGGCCGACTTCGCCTCCGGCGCCGGGCCGGTCGCCGCGAAGATCGCTTCTGCCTGCTCCTGCGAGCTGACCAAGGCTGGTGCCAGGCCCAGGCCAGCCGCCACGCACCAAGGAAGCCAGAGCCGAACGGAAATTCGAGTGTCCATAGCAGTCCTTCGTCGAGTCACGTTGTTCCGTACCGCGTACGGCAGAGTTGACCTGCCCATTTCTAATCCCGACGCCGCGTCGATGCCCAGCCAAAACCTGAGCGCGGGCCAAGGCGCCGAAGCCTGAGCACGGACGGTCAGGTCCACCAATGGGTTTGAGCAGCCGCGCTCCACTGCGCTAAGGACTCGGGACTGAGGTGCCAGGGTTCATTCGGCTTGATTCCAAGTTCTGGGTTGCTTAGGCTGGGGATCGTGTAGTTCGGGAAGGTCTCTCCTCTGGGCAAAGGGCTGCCGGGACCGTCGGAACCATGCTAGCGTGTAACCGTCCGCGCCCAAGCGGTGCACGGGACCCGCGGCCAGAGGTGTGAATGCAGTAGCCTAACGTGCATCGTTGCAGCACTCTTAGCACTCCGCAAAGGAAGGAGGTCCAATGAAGCTGGTACGCGTGCTCTCGGGGTTGTTCGCCTTGGCCACCTGCAGTTGCCTTGGCCGAACGCTCTACGTCTCTCCGGTAGGCAGCCAAACCCTGCCCTTTACGAGTTGGGCAACGGCGGCTCGAGAGATCCAGATGGCCGCCAGGTTCGCCCTCGACGGCGACATAATCGTCGTGACCAATGGCACGTATAAGCCGTTCATTGTCCTGACGCGGGCTGCCCAACTGGTGTCGGTTAACGGGCCCGAGCACACGATCATCGATGGGGTAATCGACCGTCTACAGGGGGGCCGTTGTCTCGAGGTTACAGGTGGGGGACTTGTGAAGGGCTTCACGGTCCGACGTGGGAATTCGCCCGAGGACGGCGGCGGGATCTGGATCGGCGAGGGCACCATCGAGTCCTGCGTGATCGAAGACAACGTCTCCGGGGCCAAGGGAGGTGGGGTCTACTGCGAGGACGACGCGGTGGTGCTCAACTGCGTGATCCGCCGCAATCAGGCGGCTAGCTCAGGCGGCGGGGTAGCGATGGCCTGGGGAGGCCACCTTCGCAATTGCCTGATTGTGGACAACCAGAGTCTGGGGGATTCAGGAGGTGGGGTGGCCTGCGAGTGGGACGGCGCCATCTGGAATTGTACTATTACCCGGAACCGCGCCGAATTGACGGGGGGTGGTTTACGGTTCGAAACCGACGGTTGGGTGGTCAACTCGATCGTGTACGGCAACGAGGCTGGGCGATCTCACTCGAACGTCGATGGTTCCGAGGTTCTCTTCGAGTGCTGTTGTTCGGTGCCTAAGCCAGAGGGGGAGAATAACTTGTCAGCCGACCCGGCCTTTCTGGCCCCAGAAGAGGGCGATTGCCGTTTAGCCGTGAGCTCGCCTTGCGTGGACGCAGGTCGCAACGAACCCCGCATGCAGGGGGAGACAGACCTTGAAGGTCTGCCCCGGATCCAAAACCGGGCGGTGGACCTTGGAGCCTATGAAGCAGGGGCGTTGCGATGTGGCTTTCGGGTGACGCCCAAGGAGGGTGAGCAGCCTTTGCTGGATGTGGCCTTTGACGCCTATGTCACGGGCACTAACTTGGTCGGCCTCCAGTACGCCTGGGACTTGGACGGCGATGGGCAGTTTGAAACCGCGGAGGGCCCCGCCGCCACCTATTCGTTTTCTGCGGCGGGAACCTTCTCTCCCCTTCTCATGGTGCGAAACGCGGCGGGAGAGGAAGCCAGCCTGCGGCGCCGCGACTGTATTCGAGTCGTTGCGCCGTTAGTCGCCGACTTTATCGCGGCGCCATTGTTGGGTTCGGCACCCATGACCGTGCGCTTCACCGACCAATCCAGAGGCAGTCCGACAAATTGGGCATGGGATTTCGACCATGACGACATCATCGATAGCACAGCTCAGAACCCGAGCCATACGTACCAGTCGCCGGGTCAGTACACGGTCACCCTAACCGTTCGCCGGCGCCCGGGCACGGCGGAGGAATCCGTTGCGAGCCTGACGCGAAGGGACTACGTCCACCTGCCAGGTTATGCCTTGGAAGCAGCCTTCCGCGCCGAGCTCGACACGGCTCGAATCGGAGAGCCGGTGCAGTTCCGCGATGAGACGCGCCATGCGACGGGTGGGGAACGCTGGGCGTGGGACTTCGACGGAGACGGCCAGAGTGACAGCGCCGAGCGGCATCCGCTGCACACCTTTGGCTCGGCCGGTTCCAAGATCGTTGAACTCGTGGTCAGCAACACGTATTCGCTGTCGCGAACCTCACGCCTGGCGCTCGTGGTGTTCGGTCTCACCCGATCCCACTACGTTTCCTTGCAGGGTGGGCATGTTGCGCCGTTCGTCACTTGGGCAACCGCAGCGACCAATGTCCAAGCCGCCATTGACGCCGCGGAGGCCGCTGACACGGTGGTCTTCGCCCCGGGCGTCTACGGGCTCTCCCGTCCTCTCGAGGTGACCCACGAGATGACACTCATCAGCGCGGAGGGCCCGTTACGGACGGTTTTGGACGGAGGGGGCACAACGACCTGCCTCAGGCTCAGAAACCGCTTTGCGGCCGTCGAGGGCCTGACCATCCGCAACGGCGCGAGCTCTGCCGACGGTGGCGGGGTAGACCTGCTGGGCACAATGCGTCATTGCCGCGTGGTGGCCTGCCGCGCAACCCGGGGAGGGGGCGTGCGGGCGGGGCCCGGGGCGGCGCTGCTGGACTGCGTTATCGAGGGGAATGAGGCGGCTACTGGCGGGGGCGTGTATTTCGAATCGAACAGCACGTTGGAGCGGTGCATCTTAAGGGGCAACGTAGCCGCGGAAGACGGAGGAGGAGTCTACGGCGTGGGCGGCAGGCTGCGGAACCTCTTGATCGTCGAGAATTGGGCAAGGCGAGGAACCGGCGCGGACTTAGCTCTGAGTTCGGTGGAAAGCTGCACCATTGTCAGGAATCTGAGCCAAGACAGCCTGACCGAAGGCCTTCGATGCGGTTGGGACCTGAAGGCCATTAACAGCATCATCTACCATAACGCGGGCCAGAACTTGTACGCCGGCGGCGGCCTGTTCGAGCACTGCTGCCTTCTCCCGGACCCTGGAGGTTTGGGCAATATCACGGCCCCGCCGAAGTTGGTGCCTGGAGGCTATCAACTGAGCTGGGCTTCGCCGTGCCGGGATGTGGGTACCAACCAGACGTGGATGACCGACGCGGTCGATCTGGCGCAGGCGCCACGGCTCCAGAACGGGGTGACCGATCTCGGCTGCCAGGAACTCGGCCACTTCGTTTGCGGTTTCGATCTCTCACCCAGAACGGGCACGATTCCCTTGCTCGCCAGGATCGAGGGGGGCGCCGGCGCGACCAACGCGCTCCCAGTCCATTACTTCTGGGACCTGGACGGGGACGGTCGATACGACCGCGATGGACTGAACATGACAACTCTGACCCATGAATACGCCAACGAGGGGACTTATACGGTTGCCTTGTTGGCCAGCAACACCGTGGGTGAGTTGGCCTATTTCATTCGCACAAATGTTCTCGTGGCCTACGCCAGCCGGGTGCGCTACGTCAGTGCTGAGGGGAGCCACACACCCCCGTTCACCAGTTGGCCGACGGCGGCAACCAACCTCCAGGCTGCCCTTGACGTGGCGCGCGACGCCGATCAGGTCTTGCTCACCAACGGCCTCTACCGCTCGGGAGCGCCTGTGGTGGTGAACAAAGCGGTGCGCGTGAGCAGTGTCCATGGCGCTTTGACCGCCATCCTCGACGGTGAGGGAGCGTACCGCTGTATCGTGCTGGCCCACACCAATGCCGTAGTCGAAGGACTGACCTTGACCGGGGGAATGGCCGAGGATGGCGGTGGTGGCTATGTGAGGCAGGGCCTGGTACGACTCTGCCGGGTGATGGGGAACGTTGCCACCCGCTACGGTGGGGGCCTCCACGTCGAGGGGAATTCCACGGTGCGCGGTTGTTTGCTGGCGGATAACCAGGCTGCGTGGGGCGGCGGCCTCTCGCTGGCCGGAGAACCCAAGATTGAGGCGGTGACCATCGCGGGCAATCGGGCTCGATCCGGCGGCGGCCTAGTGGTTCAACAATGGGGAAAGCCGCAACTGATCAATTCAATTATCTATC
>VHCO01000125.1 GCA_016871715.1 Verrucomicrobiota bacterium | reverse complement strand
AGGCCGACCAAGCACCTGCCAGGGGACAATTCTGCCGCGTTTCGCCTTGAATGGCCACCCCGAGCCAGGCACACTCCAGCCGCGTCGAAAAAGCAAATGCCTATCAGCTGGAAGCGCAGTTCGGCCAGCCGCTCCGGGAACTGGCAGTATTCGCGCCGGAAGCCGGCGCGCTGCCGCACCTCGGCCTGAAACCGCGCGTTCATCCCCGCGGCTCAGGACCGCGCCGTGCGGCGCAGCGACCGCCGGGCCTTGGATTTCAGAAACTCCAGCGCGCTGCCGACCGCCAGATAATCGTCCAGCTCGCGCTCCTCGCCTGGCGTGAGCGTGCCCGCCCGGGCCTTGTCCACCAGCAAGTCAGCCCGGTCCAGGTCGGGGGCCGACAACTTCCGGCGCAGGAGCGCGCGGGCTTATGCCGGCGGCAGCGTGCCGGTCTCCGGTTCAATCGTCGGTTTCTAGATTCCCACGGCATAGCCTTCGGCGGTCGCTTTCATGCACGAACCTCTATGCCAGCCGCCCCGACATTTCAAGCCCGCAACCAACCATGACCCGGAAACTCACCGCCCTCTTGAGGCTGTCCGCCGCCGTGCCGCTGGCGGTCGCGATTCTCTCGGGTTGGCTCACCGTCGTGCCCCAGTTCGAGCGCGCCCTCAGCGAACACCTGACCGACCAAGTGGCGCAAACGGCCCGGACCATTAACCAGTTCATGCTCGGTTGCCTGCGCGAACTCAGGTTCCGCGCCGGGCCAGGGCTGGTCGAGCCGCCGGCCCCGCAGGCCGTCAGCCGCAAGCTGGCCGAGTTCACTTACGCCTATCCTTACCTGCACCGGCTCACGCTGGTGGACAGCCACGGCGTGGTGCGGGCCGGCTCGCACGCCGCGGACGTGGGTCAATCTCTCCTGCACCGCCTGCCGCATCTGGCGGACCTCTTCGCGGCGTTCGAGCAGGCGGACGATTTGTTCCGGCGCTACGGCTTCGTGGCGCATGCAGGGTGGCGCAGCGACGCGGACGCGGTGCTGGCGCGGCCTGCGCGGCGGCTGGCGGCGCGGGTGAAAGTGGCGGTGAGCTGGCTGGACTGGTGGCAGGCGTGGGAAGCCCGGTGGTGGACGGGCGAGGGCGACTCCGCGGGGACGGCGTCGGGCTGAACCTCTGCGGGCGTCCGTCGGAGCGCGCGAACCATGCGGGATTCCGCGGCGGACACAGCAGTGGTGTCGGCGCGCCGGGCGTGCCGGCTGGCGCAACCGCCTCCGCCCGCGCCGGACCGACGAATTGGAGCGCCTCCGCCGTCCTCGATCCCCGGAGGATTCCCATTTTCATCCCGTTGAACGCGTCGTCCACGGGCCTCTCTCGCCTTCACCCGGACTGGCTAAGGACTCGGGGGCTTTACGCGGAAGGCTTGATTTGGGCTTCCGCTCGTTGCAAGTTCCGCCAACGGAGGCGAACCGCCAACGCAAGCGGCGCTCCGCGGCGCCAAAGATGAACCTTGGCAGTAGAACGGCCCCGGTCAGCCGATGAAATCTATGCGTAACGAAAATGAACCCAGAATTGTGCTGGGATGGACCAGCGCTTTCGTCGTTCTGCTGGGGCTGACCGTGCTGGCGGGCTGGGCGTGGGACATCGCCGCGCTCAAGAGTCTGCTGCCCGGCTTGGTCGCGATGAAGGCGAACACGGCGCTGAACTTCGCGCTCGCCGGCGCAGGGTTGTGCTTGCTGACTGCGCCGCGGCTTGGAGAGACAGGGCGGTGGGCGGGGCGGGTGGCGGCCGGGCTGGTTGGTTCGCTGGCGCTCGCCACGCTGAGCCAGGACTTCTTCGGCTGGGATTTGGGGATTGATCAACTGCTTTTCCCTGAACCGGCCGGGACATCGTTCACGGTACATCCGGGGCGGATGTCGCCGCTGACGGCGGTGAATTTCGCGCTGTTCACTGCGGCGCTGCTGTTGCTGGATTCCCGGCGCGCGGCTTCCGTCGTGCAAGGACTGGCCCTGCTCCTGGGCGCGGTGGCGCTGCTGCCGCTGGTGGGATACCTCTTTGGCGCGCGGGTGGTCTTCGCGCCGGGCCGCTTCACCCCGATGGCCGCCCACACCGCCCTCGGCTTTCTGATCCTCGCCGCTGGCCTGCTGGCGGCGACGGCCGAACGCGGTCTCTTGGCGCGAATGCGGACGCGCTTGCCGGCGCTCGGGTTTGGCTTTGCGGTGGCCCTGCTGGTCGTGTCCGCGTTTGCGTCGTTTCTCAATACGCGCCTCATGATCGAAACGAGTTCCTGGGTCGAACACACGCAGCAAGTGTTGAATCGTTTGGCGGCTGCGGAAAACGAGTTGACGAAGACCGTAGCCGCCGCCCGCGGGTTCGTGGCGACCGGCAACGAGGTGTTTCTCGCCCCGCTGCCAGCCGGACGCGGCGAGTTGACGGACGTCCTGAGCGAGCTGGAACAATGGTTGGCGGACAATCCTGCCCAGCGGCAACGGCTGCATTCGCTCCGGTCAATCATCGCGCGCCGGCTGGCGTTTTCGGCGGAATCCGTGCGCCTGCGGCGCGAGCAGGGCGCGGCGGCGGCGATGGCACAGATGGCCACCGGCGAGGGCGAGCGCCTGGTCGCGGAGGTCCGCGCACAAGTGGCGGAAATGGAACGGGTCGAGGAGGAACTGCTGGCGCGCCGGCGGGCCGATGCGGCGGCCAGCAACGCCAGCACCGTGCTGGCCATGGCGTTCGCGGGCGCGGTCAGTCTCGCGCTCCTCGTCGGGCTGTATGCGGCGGTGCGGCGGTTGAACCGCGGGTTGGAAGCCCGCGTGCGCGAGCGCACGGCGGAATTGCAGCGCGCCAACCGCGCCCTCCGCACCTTGAGCGACTGCAACCAGGCGTTGGTCCGGGCCGAAAGCGAACCGGAGTTGCACAACCAGGTCTGCCGCATCCTCGTCGAGCACGGCGGTTACCGGATGGCCTTTGTCGGAATGGCGGAGCACGACGCTGCCAAGTCCATCCGCATCGCGGCGTGGGTGGGCACCGAACCGCCGGGCAGCCTCACGTGGGCCGAGAACGATGAGCGCGGGCACGGCCCCGCCGCCGTGGCCATTCGCACCGGTCAGCCGGCGGTGGCCAACGACGCGCACGGTTATCCCGGTTTCCTGGCCTGGCGCGACACCCTCCGACGCCTGGGCGTGAACTCGGCCGCGGCGCTGCCGCTCGTCGTCGAGTCGGCCACGATCGGCGCACTGGCCATGACCGCGGCGGAGACGGACGCCTTCGATGCCGCCGAAATGGTATTGCTGACCGAGCTGGCCAACGACCTCGCTTTCGGCGTCGCCACCATTCGCGCCCGGGCCGCGCGCGAGCGGGCGGAGGCGCAACGCGCAGAATCCGAGGAGCGGCTGCGGCAGGTTTGGGAGCACGCCAGGGTGCCGATGCGGCTGGCGGACGCCGCGGGATGCGTGGTCCTTGTCAACGACGCCTATTGCCGGCTGGTGGGCAGGCCCCGCGCGGAACTCGTGGGCCAGCCCGTCGCCGCCGCTTACGACGCGGCCCAACAGGACCAGATTCAGCGCGATTTCCTCGCGCGCTATCAGCAGGGCGGCAGCGTGTGGGAACGCGAGGCCGACGTGACGTTTTGGGACGGTCGGCACGCTACGGTGGAGGCGACGGAATCGTTTTTCGAATTGCCGGGCAAGGGCGCCCTGCTGCTCACGACGCTCCGCGACCTCACCGAGCGCAAGCGGACGGCAGTGGCGTTGCAAGAAAGCGAAACCCGGTTCCGCCAGTTGTTCACGGAGATGACCAGCGGCTTCGCGCTACATGAAATCATCTGTGACGCGGCCGGGCGGCCCGTGGACTATCGCTTCCTCGAGGTCAACCGTGCTTTCGAGACGTTGACCGGCTTGTCCCGGGAGCGGTTGATCGGGCACACGGTGTTGGAGGTGTTGCCGGGCACCGAGCCGCACTGGATCGAGAACTTCGGCCGCGTGGCGCTGACCGGCGAACGCGTTCAGTTCGAGAACTACTCGCGGGATCTGGGCAAACACTTCGAGGTCGTGGCCTATCAGCCGGCGCCGGGGCGCTTTGCGGTGGTATGCAGCGATGTCACCCAGCGCAAGCGCGCCGCGGAAGCGTTGCGCGAGAGCGAGTTCCTCTATCACTCGCTCGTGGAAAACGTCCGCCAGCACATTTTCCGCAAGGACACCGCCGGGCGCTTCACGTTCGGCAACGGCCCTTTTTGCCAGGGCATGGGCCGGCCCCTGGCCGAGTTGCTGGGCAAGACCGACGCGGACTTTTTCCCGCCGGAAGTCGCGGCGAAGTATCGGCAGGATGACGCGCGGGTGCTACGCACGGGCGAACCGTTCGAGGGCCAGGAAACGTTCCAGCAAGCCGATGGTCAGACTCTCCACGTGCAGGTGCTCAAGACTCCCTTGCGCGATGCCGCCAGGCAGATCGTCGGCTTGCAGGGCGTCGCGTGGGACATCACCGAGCGCAAACGGGCGGAAGAGACCTTGCGCGAGAGCGAAGCGCGGTTTGCGAGCGCTTTCGAGTTCGCCGCCATTGGCAAGGCGCTCGTCGCGCCGGAGGGCCGCTGGCTCAAGGTCAACCGGGCGCTGTGTGAGCTGACCGGCTACCCGGCGGACGAGTTGCTGACGAAGACCTTCCAAGACCTCACGCATCCCGACGACTTGCAGGCCGATCTCGAATTCGTCCGGCAGATGCTCGCCGGCGAGCGCCAGACTTACCAGATGGAGAAGCGGTATTTCCACAAGCAGGGACAGGTTGTGTGGGTGTTGTTAAGCGTCTCGCTGGTGCGGGATGGCCAGGGCCAGCCGCTGTATTTCATCGCGCAGATTCAGGACATCACCGAGCGCAAGCAAGGGCAGGAGCGGATTCGCGAGCAACTGGCGGAGTTGGAGCGGTCGTATAACGCGCTGCTCGGCCGGGAGGCGCGCGTGCAGGTCTTGAAACGCGAGGTCAATCAACTGCTCAAACGGCAGGGCGAACCGGCGCGCTATCCGAGCGAGGAAATATGAAACCGGAGTCACGCCTGAACTCGAGCGCCGCGCCGTTTCCCGGCGACAGGTGTTTCCTTGCCCACAAGGAAACCAGCCGCCTATAGTTTCCGTATGGACAAGGAAACTCTGAAATACGTCCTGGCCCAGGCGGCGACCCGGCCGTTGCCGCCGACCGCGCCGCGCGCCCTGGAGCTGCCGCTCGATTCCCGCAAGGTGGTCGCGCTCGTCGGCATCCGCCGCAGCGGCAAGACCTATCTGCTCTATGCGACGATGCGCCGGCTCGAACGCCAGGGCGTGGACCGCCGCCGGTTGCTCTACCTGAACTTCGAGGACGACCGGCTCCTGCCCATCCACGCGGGCGAGTTGGACCTGATCCTGCGGGCGCACGAGGAACTGTATCCCGAAGTCGCCGGTCAGCGGAAATACGTTTTCTTCGACGAGGTGCAGAACGTGCCGTCCTGGGAAACCTACGTCCGCCGCCTGCACGACACGGAAGATGTGCGGCTCTTCGTCACCGGCTCGTCGTCCAGTTTGTTGGCGCGCGAGCTGGCCTCGGGCCTGCGCGGGCGGAGTATTGCTTACGAGGTGTTTCCCCTCGCGTTCGCCGAGTTCCTCGCCTTTCGCGGGTTGAAGCACGAGCCGTATTCGCGCGCCTCGGAGGGCCGCATGGCCGCCGCCCTGCTGGATTATCTCCAGACCGGCGGCCTGCCCGAAATCGTCCTGGCCGACGAGGCGTTGCGCCCGCGCATCCTCAAGGAGTATGTGGACCTGGTGTTCTACAAGGACCTGGTCGAGCGTTACGGCGTCGCCAATCCGCAGGTGTTGCGCCGGCTGCTGCGGCATTGCCTCGCGCATCCGGGATCGCTCTTCAACGTCCACAAACTCTACCAGGATTTCCGCTCGCAAGGGTTGGGCCTCTCCAAAGACACGCTCTACAACTATCTCGCCTACTTGGAGGAATCCTTCGTGGTCTTCCCGCTGCCCGTGGCCGAGCGGTCGCTGCGCAAGCAGGCCGTCAACCCCAAGAAGCTGCATCCGGTGGACTGGGCGCTGGCGTATCCGTTCGTCGCCGAACCCAGCCTGGACGCGGGCCGCAAGCTGGAGACGGCCGTGTTTCTGCATTGGCGCCGCCAGCGGGAAGACCTCGCCTACCTGACCGGCGACCACGAAGTGGACCTCGTGGTGCGGCCCGACCGGCCCGAGCAACTGGTCAACGTGGCGTTCTCCGTGACGCGCGCGGAAACGTGGACCCGCGAGATCGCCGGCCTGGAATGGGGGGCGGCGAAGTTTCCCCGCGCGCCGCGCGCGCTGGTCGCGCACGAGCTGGGCGCGCGCAAACCGCCCACGGGCATCCGCGTCCTTGCGGCCTGGCAATACCTGCTCGCCCCGCCCTCGCCCTGACCCCCTTCGGAACGCCCCGCCATGAACAAGCCCCGCCCCGAATCCGCCAGCGCCGCCGAATCGCGGCCCGTGTTCAACGCATTGCTCGGCCGGGAGGCGTGGGTGCAGGCCTTGAAACGCGAGGTCAACCAACTGCTCAAACGGCAGGGCGAACCGGTGCGCTATCCCAGCGAGGAAGTATGAAGCCGGAGCCACGCCTGATCACCCTGCGCCGTCTCGGAGCGGCCTGCGCTTGGAGCGCGGCCGGACTGGCCGTTTTTGCCCTGGGCACGTGGGCCTTGGGCCGGTGGCGCTGGGGCACGTTCGGCGAAGGCCGTATTCCCATGGCCCCGGTCACGGCGGTCTTGATGGCGCTGGCGGGCCTCGCCGGTTGGCTGCAAGGGCGAGACCGGAACAGCGCCGTTGACCGCGCCGGCATCCGGGTGGTCGGTTTCTTCGGCATCGCGCGGGATGTCACGGAGCAGAAGGAGCTGGAAGCCAGGTTTCTGCGCGCCCAGCGCCTGGAGAGCATCGGCGCGCTGGCCAGCGGCATCGCCCACGACCTGAACAATGCGCTGGCGCCCGTGATGATGGTGGTGGACCTGCTCAAGGATGAGCTGCCGCGAGAAGACCGACTCCAGATTCTGGAGACCGTGCAGGCCAGCAGCCAGCGGGCGGCGGAGATGGTCAAACAGATCACCTCCTTTGCGCGCGGCGTTTCGTGGAAACCCGCCCGGCTCAGTCCGAAGCACCTGGTGACCGAAATCGCCAAGCTCTGCCGGGAGACCTTTCCCCGCTCGATTCAGGTTGAGGCCAAAGTGGCGAAGGAGCTTCATTGGGTGGAGGGAAACGCGACGCAGATCCACCAGGTCTTGCTGAACCTGTGCGTGAACGCGCGCGACGCCATGCCTGAGGGCGGCTCGCTCGTGATCGAAGCGGCGAACATCGCGCTGGACAGGGCCGTCGCGCTGGGGCGGTCTGAACCGGTGTCCGGATCGCACGTGGTGCTGTCGGTTTCTGACACCGGCCAGGGCATGCCGCCGGAGGTGCTGGGCCGGATTTTTGAGCCGTTCTACACCACCAAAGAGCCGGGCCAGGGCACGGGGCTGGGGCTGTCCACCGTGCAAGGCATTGTCAAGACCCACGACGGATTCATCGAAGTCTCCAGCCAGGTGGGAAAAGGAACCACCTTCAAAGTCTATCTGCCCGCCGTGCTTACCGAAGGGCAGGCCGAACCCGGCGGAACCGACACGGCCCATCTGGTCCGCGGGCATGGCGAACTCATTCTGGCGGTGGACGACGACGTGGCGATCCTGCAAATGTTGCGCGAAACGCTGGAGGCGTTTGGCTACCGCGTGCTGACGGCCGGCAACGGCCTCGAAGCACTGCCGCTCTATCAGAAACACGCGGGCGAAATCGCCGTGGTGATCACGGATATGATGATGCCGGTGCTCGACGGGCCGGCCACGATTCAGATGCTGCGCCAGATCAATCCCCGGCTCAAAACCATCGGCGTGAGCGGACTGGGATCCGAGGCCACGGTAACCAAGTCGGGCAAACTGAGTGTGCAAGCCTTTTTGAAGAAGCCTTACCGGACGGAAACGCTGTTGCGAACGCTACGTGAAGTGGTGGACCCGAATCCTTAGCGAGGCGGAGCGCGGACGGTCACGTCCGCCACGAAGCGGGTCTGATGAACCGCGCCCCACAATTCGCTGGCCGGGTTGCACCCGCGATGGCAGCCCTCAAGCACCTCGCTCGGGATTCGGATCGTGGGGGGGCCAACCCAGGCGCACGGCTCGGCGCCTCTTGGCCTGCGCGTCGGATATTGTGCCTTGGCGGGCTTAATGGCAGCTTAATCCGTTGGGTAGTATCTTGGGCCCATGTTGAGCTTCATGAAGAAACACCGTGGTCTTCTCGAACCCGTGGCCTTGCTGGCCTTTTTGGGTGGCGCTGTCGCCCTCCTGGCTCAGATCTCGCCCAATGAACCACCGCCCGAGGACTGGCCGCCCCCGCCGCAGTTTGGCCCGGGCGGCTTCGGGCCGGGGGGCCCTGGCGGCCTGGGTCGGGGTGGGTTTGGCCCGCCGGGCGGCGGGATGATGGGCCAAGAGGTCAGACTGGTGAAACAGTTCGACCAAGACGGCGACAAGCGGTTGGACCGCGCGGAGCGCCAAGCCGCGCGCGAGTTCATCACCGAACAGCGAGCCAACCGGGGCGGGTCTGGGCCCTTTGGACCGGGCGGGCCGGGGGGGACGCCGCGGGGGGTTTGGGCGTCCAGGTGAGGATGAGCTGGCGCCGGAACCTGGCCCTCGGGTGGCGCCAGCGGACGTGAAGTCCTATGCGGGCGTCTCGTTGTACGACGCGCAGACCTTGCGCACATTGTTCTTGGAATTCGAAAACGCGGATTGGGAGCAGGAGTTGGCGGCGTTCAACAACACCGACGTCGAGGTGCCGGCGCGGGTGACGGTGGATGGGGGCGTTTACACGGGGGTGGGGGTGCACTTCCGCGGCGCCTCGTCGTACATGATGGTCGGCGAAGGCCGGAAACGCTCGTTGAACCTCTCGTTCGACTACGTCCTGCCCGAGCAGCAGCTCGGGGGGTACCGGACGTTGAACCTGCTGAACTCGCACGAAGACCCCAGTTTCCTGCGCACAGTCTTGTACTTCCACATCGCGCGGACCTACCTGCCGGCGCCCCAGGCCAATTTTGTGCACGTCGTGATCAACGGCGAGAGCTGGGGTGTGTATGTCAACGTGCAGCAGTTCAACAAGGAGATGATCAAGGAATGGTTCGGGACCACGCAAGGAGCGCGTTGGAAGGTGCCCGGGAGTCCGGGCGGTCGTGGCGGGCTCAATTACCTGGGCGACGAGGTGGCGCCCTATCGGCGGCTCTACGAAATCAAATCGAAGGACGAGCCCAAGGCTTGGGCGAGCCTGATCCGGCTCTGCAAGGTGCTCGAAGAGACGCCGGTCAACGAGTTGGAACGGGCGCTGAGCTCGTTGTTGGACGTGGATGGCGTCCTGAGATTCCTCGCGCTGGAGAACGCGCTGATCAACAATGACGGCTACTGGGTTCGCGCCAGCGACTACAGCATCTACCAAGATCCACAGGGTAAGTTCCATATCCTCCCCTACGACGCCAATGAGACCTTCACCCTGGCGGGTGGTCCCGGCTTCCGTGGTGGCCCAGGCGGTCCTCGCGGTGGCCCGGGCGGGGACCGGGGCGGTCCCGACCAACGGGGGGCTGGCTTCGGGCGCGGACCTCGAGGGGAAGCAGCGGCCGGCCCCGGCCAGGAGACTGCGCGCGGGCCCAACCGCGCCGGTCCGACCGAGTTGGGCGCCGGTGCACCCGCGGGCGGGCCGCCTTTTGACGGACCGCCCTTCGCCGGACCAGGGCCGGGATTTGGTCCCGGGTTTGGCCCGGGTGGCCCGCGTGGCGGCGGGTTGGAATTGGATCCACTGGTGGCGGTCGAGGATGCAGGAAAACCGTTGCTATCGAAGCTGCTGAGTGTGCCGGCGTTGCGGGCTCGGTACCTGGGTTACGTGCGCCAAATCGCCGAGACTTGGCTAGACTGGAACCGACTGGGGCCGCTGGCCGAACAATACCAGCGGGTGATCGCCGCGGCGGTGCAGACTGATACCCGCAAATTGGACTCGAACGAGGCCTTCGTGGCCGGATTGGCGGGTGCGGGGTCTGGCGAGGGCGGGTTCGGCCCCGGGCGGCGCCGGATCAGTCTTAAGGAATTCGCCGAGAAGCGACGCGCTTACCTGTTGGATCACCCAGAAATCAAGAAACTATGAAGGGTTGGCATTCGAGCCGCGAGCCGGCAGACGATGCAGCCGGCCGGATGCAAGGGGAATGCGATTCGGCTCGAGCTGCCTCCTCCCCGGTGGGGGCCGGGCAACGGGGACCTTCCGGGAGGCTCGCCTGGCCGCAAGCGGTCGTTGCGGCGTTCGGGCTCGCGCTGGGGGCGGGGGCGGCGGAAGGCAGGCTGAACCTGCGGAGCGATGGCACCCATCTCTGGGTGCAAGTGCAGGGGGATCCTCAGGATGAGTGGCGCCTCGAAACCTCCGGCGACCTAGCTACCTGGTCGGCCGCACCCGCGCTCGGGACGGTCTTCGCCAACGACGCGGCTCGGGCCGCCTCGCTGCCCCTGGGGACCGCACCCCAAGCGTGGCAGTTCTACCGCGCGCTGCGCACGGAGGGCTTGTATGACCCGGCGCTCCTGCGCGCGGTGAGCCTGACCTTTACTCAGAGCAATTGGCAAACCCTCCTCACCAACGGCCGCAACACCGGCTCGAACACTCTAGCCACACTCGAGTTGGACAACGGGCTCACGGTGGTGGGGGTCGGCGCACGCTACAAGGGGAACACGTCCTTCACCGGGTTCGGTGGGAGTGCGCCCACGAAGAAATCGATCAATCTGGACCTCGATTTCACGAACGCAACGGCTCGGGTGATGGGGTACAAGACGCTCAACCTGAACAATGCTTACGGGGACGAGAGCATCATGCGTGAGCCGCTTTACTTCAATCTGATGCGGCAGTACGCAATTTGTCCCAAGGCGAGTCTGGTCAAGCTGAACATTAGCGGCGTCTACTGGGGTGTGTACGCGTTTGTCCAACAGCAGAATAGCGACTTGGTCAACGAGTGGTTTTCCAGCAACGACGGCGACCGTTGGAAGGCGCCCAACATGGGCGGCGCTCCGGGCGGTCCAGGCGGCGGAGGCTCCAGTGGCGTCTCTGCCTTGAGTTACCTCGGCACCAACGTGGCCACGTACAAATCCAATTACGAGTTGAAGACCGACAACTCGACCAACGCGTGGGAACGGCTGATCCACGCCGTGACGGTCCTGAACCAGACCCCGGCTGCGCAACTGCGGGACGCAGTCGAAGACGTGTTGGCCGTAGACCGCTGGCTGTGGTTTCTGGCGCTCGAGAACATCCTGGCCGACGACGACAGTTACTGGAACAAAGGGGCCGATTACCAGTTCTACTATGAACCCGAGAGCGGGCGCATCCACCCCATCGAGCACGACGGCAACGAGGCGTTCACCGCGCGCGACGTTCAATTGTCCCCGGTCCAAGGTGCCACCAGCTCGAACCGGCCCGTGCTCTATCGGCTGCTATCCAACGCCGAATTGCGCCAACGCTACCTGGCTCACATGCGAACGGCGCTCGCGGAGAGCTTCAACCCCACCGCCCTGTTGCCGGTGGTCCAGGCCTACTCGACCCTCAGCCATGCGGCGATCGTGGCGGATACAAAGAAGAACTACACCATGGCCGCCTACACCAACGACTTGAACGCCCTCAAGTCCTTCATCCAACAGCGTTACACGTACCTGACCAACCACGCCGAACTGCGGCCCCGACCGCCCAGCATCCTTGCCGTCCAAGGACCCACACCCGCACCCACGGCCCGGACCGAGGCGGCTGTCACCACCCACGTCAGTCCGCACGGGACCGAGGGGATTGGCTCGGTCTGGCTCTACCACCGCGGCAAGTCCTATGGCCGGTTCGCTGTGGTGCAGATGCACGACGATGGAGCGCACGGCGACGGCCTGGCCAACGACGGCGTCTTCGGCGCAAGCATCCAGCCGTACCCCGCCGGGACCCGGGTGCGCTACTATGTCGAGGCCCGCTCCGGCAACGCGACGAAGACCGCCGCCTTCGCCCCTGCGCGTGCCGAGGAGCAGACTCACAGCTACCGCGTCGCGCTGACGACAGCGAGTTCGACGCCTGTGGTCATCCATGAGTTGATGGCGTCCAACACCAAGACGATCGCCGATCCCCAGGGCGAGTACGACGATTGGATCGAGTTGCTCAATCTCACTGACCAGGAGGTGGACCTGAGCGGTTGGCATCTAAGTGACGAGCCCAACAACCCGCGCAAGTGGGCCTTCCCAGCGGGCACAACCATTGCCGCAGGCGGCTACTTACTGGTTTGGGCCGATGAAGACGGCGGAGATTCGCCCGGGCTCCACGCCAGCTTCAAACTGGCCGCCGCCGGCGAGCAGTTGTTCCTGACCGACACCGACGCGAACTACAACGCCATCCTCGATTCGGTCGAGTTCGGGCCACAGGAACCCGACCGCTCGTACGGTCGGTCGGCCGCCGCCCCGACCGTATTCGCGTCCATGACGCCAACGCCGGGCGGGCCGAATCAATAGCCATAGCCGGCGCGGGCAGGGCTAGGTCCCGCGGGAACTCGCCCTGCCGCGCCCAGCCCACGCGCCTTAGTTGGCGACCAGGCAATAAAGGTGCTTGCGGCCGCGCAGGAACAGCTCGTTCCCCACCACGGCGGGCGAGGCGTCGAAGCCGTCCTCGAGGTCGTTTTTGGCCAGGACCTTGACCTCGGTAGCCTTCTCGAGGACGACCGTCGTGCCATTCTGGCCGGCGAGATAGATGCGATCGTTGACGCCGATCGGCGAGGAGTACATGCCCGAGATGCCCTCGATGCGGGCCTGCTCGAAGTGCGGCTTGCCGGTGGCGGCCTCGACACAGGTGAGCATGGCGCTGGTGCGTTGGCAGAAGAACAGCAACCCGTCATACAACAGCGGCGAAGGCACGTACGACGTGCCGCGATCCGTCTTCCACACCACGGCATCGGTGCCCGTCAGATCCCCGCTGCGTCCCAACCGAATCGCCAGCGCCGCCGGCTCGCGATGCCCGGACATGGCATAGACGTTCTGCGCGTCGGCCACGACCATGGGCACCGGATTCGAACCTAACCCCGAGCACTGCCACAACACCTCTCCCGAGACCGAATCGTAGCTGCGCACGGCGGTGGTGCCGCTGACGATCGCTTGGGTGCGACCTCCGCGCGTCAGGATGTAGGGGGTGGTCCAACCCGAGCCCTCGTCGCGACTCTTCTTCCAGAGCTCCCGCCCGGTGCGCTTGTCGAACGCATACAAGAACGAGTCCCCATTATTGTCCTGGAGCACCAACAAGGTGTCCCCCACCAGGGCCGGTGACGAGCCCTCTCCAAACGTCACGCTCACCTTGCCCAGGTCCTTATCCCAGATCCGATTCCCCGCCAGATCGTAGCAGTACAACCCCTGAGACCCGAACGACACGTAAAGCCGCTCGCCATCCGTGACCGGCGAGCCCGAGCTGTAGCTGTTCGACGACTGGATCCCCTGGTGCGGGACTTCTTTGCGAGCGGTCTGCTCCCAAACCACTTGGCCCGTCGCCCGATCCAAGCACAGCACCTTGAACGCATACTCCTCAGTCGGGCCTCCCCCGCGTCCGCCGAACCCGCCACCGCCTCGTTCCCGTCCTCCGCCCGGCCCGCGGCGCGGGGCTTCTTGGCCGAACACCTGAGTCGACGGGTTGACTTGAAACGCCGTGGCCGCAGGACGCGCAGCCGGCACCGCGGTCAGCACGAAGATCCGGTTTTCCCAGATAATGGGCGTGGCGTGGCCGGTTCCCGGGATGACCACTTTCCACTTCAGGTTCTTGGTCTCGCTCCATTCGAGTGGCGGGTTGCCCTGCAAAACCAGGCCGTTGGCGGCCGGGCCGCGCCAGTGTGGCCAGTTCCGATTAAAGCTGGCTTGGTCTGGGGCCGCAGCCGCCGGCCAGCTCGTGAGGAGACCGGCAGCGCAGGCTGCCAGGCCGAAGCATCGGTTCATTGGTTTTCTCATAGGGCCGTAAGGTAGCAGTGTTCTGCCCGTGCGCTAGTCGGCGAACCGCACCACCGCGCGGCCCACCGCCGGGGCCAGCATGATCGTTTGCTGTTCGGACCCCCGGGATACCCGGTGGCGGCCGTAGAACGCGCGAACCTCCAATCGCCCCTGCGCGTCCGTTGTCCCTTGCGCCCGAGTCCACCATTCCTTGAAGACCAGGTCCCGGTAGGCCTCCGCGGCCGGGGTGGGGGTCCAGTCACGCCGGTACAGCGACGACACTGGAATCCAGTTCGCCCCCTCCCAAAAGCCCCACATCAAGATCCCCGTGACCGCGGGATGGGCGAAGCAGATCCGGTAGTAATCCGCCAGTTCCTGCGCCTTAACGCCCTCTTCCTCCGCCGTCAATTGGGCACCCCGTTGGCCATAGTATCTCGATCGTTGACCGGGCATGTTGAACTCGGTCACGCGTATCGGCAGCCGGAACTGAGCCAGTTCGTCCAACGCCGCTTGCAGCGCGTCGCGGTCGAACGTGTCCCCGTGCAGGTGCCCTTGCACCCCAAGACCCGCAATCGCCACGCCTTGGCGGCGCAGCTCCCGGATGTGCGCCACGTAATCGGCCAAACGCCGACCCGTCAGGATGTCGTAGTCGTTCAGGTAGAGCGCCGCCTCCGGGTCGCCCTCGAGCACCCAGTCGGCCATGGCTTTCGTGATCCCCGGCCCGAGGCGCTCGGCGTAGTAGTTGCCGTGAATCATCTCGTTGTTCAAGTCGTACTCGGCGAACCGGCCGCGATAGCGCCGGCCGATGTCCAACGCCCGCTGGCGCACCACCTCTCGCAGGGCGTCCTGGTCCAGCGACTTTTGCCAAGCCGGCACCCGATTCGCAATGCCCCAGTAGATGTTGTGGCCCCGCAGCGGAATTTCTTGTTCGGCGGTCCAGTTCAGCATCGCCTCCACCACCCCGTAGTCGATCTGCCCCGGCCGCGGTTCCATGACGTGCCACTTGAGGGCATTCTCGGTTACCGCACAGTTGAAGTTGTCCAAGAAGATGCGCCGGTAGGCCGTCACGTCGTCCGCCCCCATGCGCCCTCCAAAGGCCTGGTTGGCCAGTGCCGCTCCGAACCAAAAATGGTGCCGCACCTGCTCGACAGCCACCGCTGTGCCTGGCCGCGCCTCGATCACCAACACCCCTTGTCGATGCTCACGGATCGCGCGGTCGAGGGTGTCCTTGGAAGGGGCCGCCTCAGCCTGGACCGTGCCGATCCCCAGCGACACCCCCACGGCGACGGCGACGACAGCTACGGCTCCAGTGCGCCACCTGCGCAAACGGCTCGAAGTGGGCTCGCTCCTAGGGCTAGGTAATCTCGATAACGGGTTCATTGCCATTCCCTTACCTCACCCTGGCCGCTCGGCACAAGCCAGATGTGTCAACTATAATAAACCCGCTATAATAAGTCATCGGCCTTACCCAGCCCTGTCAGTGCTGCGGCTTCCGCCGGTTAGAACCAAGTCAGGTGTCAAGTATAACAAACCAGTTATAATGATTCGCTGGATCGCGCACGTCAGGATTCCATAGGCAACTTATCGTATAGGGGGCGGAGGTGGATGATGGATGATTGATTAGATTGTGGCGGAGCGGAGGAGAGGAGAGGGAGCCACCAGAGGGCACAGAGAGCCCACAGGGGAACCGTCAGCATTTGCCGGCCCGCCTGGCCTGTGGCAGGATGCGTGCCCAGTGAGTTCGTCGAGTGTCAAGAGTGTTAAGCTCGAGAGCATCAAAGCTCGCGCGGGCGGCGCCGTGCCCCTCCTTGTGGCGGTGGGGGCGGTGTTGGCGGCCTTGGCGCTGACCGGTTGGGCGCAGTTTCGGGAGTTCCGAGGCGGACGCCGCGGGCCGCCAGGCAGCGGGCCGGTCGAGCGTGGGAGCGTCCCGATGTGGGGGATCGACGAGCGCTTCCCCAGGGATTTGTTCACCTTTGCGCGGCTGAAGTACCGGTCCAGTCGCCCCGAGCGGACCAGCTATGCCTGGTGGACGGATCATCCGAAGGCGGATCTGAACCTGTCCTACCGGTTGCATCAACTCAGCTCGTTGGCGGTTAACCCGGAGCCGAAGGTGGTTGATGTCCTGGATCCGGAGTTGTTCGACTACCCTTGGGTCATGATGAGCGGCGCGGGCAACATCACCCTGAGCGAGCCGGAAGCCACCACCTTGCGGCGGTACCTGCTCAGCGGGGGGTTCCTGTGGGTGGATGACTTCTGGGGACAGGCCGAGTGGGACGGCGTCTATGCCGCCCTCAAACAGGTGTTGCCCGACCGGGAACCGGTCGACTTGCCCCGGTCGCATCCGCTCTTCCATTTCCTGTTCGATTTGCCCGACGACCGGCCGTTGCAGACGCCGAATCTGTACTCGGCCGTCGCCAACCGCGACACGGGGATTACGTGGGAGGACAACCACGCCGGTGGGAACACGCGCGACGCGCATTTCCGGGCCGTGTTCGACTCGCGGGGTCGCCTCCTGGTGATGCTGTGCCACAACACCGATAATGGGGACGGCTGGGAGGAGGAGGGAGCCGATCCTTGGTTCTTTCGCGAATTCTCGGAGAACAAGAATTATCCGCTCGCGTTCAATCTCATCTTCTATATGATGACGCATTAACAACCTGAACGGCCGTGGCTGAGCGAACACGTCACCATTTCAATTTCGACGCGGTTTTGCGGGGTGTCGCCGCGGGAAGCACGTGTTGGGGGTTACGCTTTCCGTCTCTTGGCGGTTGCCGCGGCTCGAGCTGGGACGGAGCGGGGTGTGCGGGGCGGGGGCGGCGCGCGTTCACGCTGATCGAGCTGTTGGTGGTCATCGCGGTGATTGCCATTTTGGCCGCTCTGCTTTTGCCTGCCTTGGGCCGAGCGAAGGACCAGGCGCGGCGGATGCAATGTGTCAACAACCTGCGCCAGATTGGTTTTGCCCTGCGGATATATGCCGACGAGAACGGCGACCGTTTACCGTCTCACGCGCAGGATGGTGGGGCCTGGTTGTGGGATCTGCACGCGGGCCTGGCGAACCTGATCACGGACCAGGGGGCGCGGCGGGAGATCCTCTACTGCCCGGCGTTCAACGCCCACTACAAGGAGTACGACATGGACTTCTGGTGGAACTACGCGGGTGGCAGCCGTCGCGTGACGAGCTACGCGTGGATCATCGAGCGGCCGACCGTTCCCCAACTCGCGCCGGGGCGGCAGTTGTTGACCCGCCTATCTGTGACCAACGCCGCCGAGACGGAATTGGTGACCGATTGCGTGATTTCCGAGGTGCCCGACACGAACAACTTCACGAAGGTCGTCAGCACTAGCGGGCGCGTCCCTTACCACCGCACGAGCCATCTTGACGGGTTGCGGCCCGCGGGCGGCAACATCCTCTTCGTGGGTGGGCATGTGAGCTGGCGTCCGTTTCGCCAGATGCAGCTTCGCACCCAACGCTCCTTGCGGCCTGGTTTTTGGTTCTGAGCCGGAAGGGAGCGGGCCCCAAGGGCCCGTCACCGGGCGCGCGGTCAGCGGTCCGCCACCTTCGGCACGATGTCGGTCTGCAACGCCGGGTCGGCGGCGCGCACCGCAGTGGTGGGCAAGCCCAGCTCCTGCCGCACGAGGTTTGTACCCTGGGCGATCGCGGCGGTCTTGAAGAAGGCGATCTCGCGGTTGCAGCCCTGCCGGCCGAACCCGCAATCACTGGACACGATCAACTGCTCCGGCGCGATGTGTTTGAGGGCCTCGCGGATGGTGGTGGCCACCTGGGCCGGGGTTTCGACCTGCAGGGTGCGATGGCTGACCACGCCGATGCAGATCTTTTTCTTCAGGGAGCCTTTGAGCGGCGCGAAGAGCTCGATCTCGCGCAGGTTCCGGTCCTTGGTTTCGATGGTCCACACGTCGCCGCGGCAAGCCTCGAGGTAAAGGGCGAAGGACTCGCGGTAGCTGTCGTTGTCGATCACGCGTTGCATGTTGGGGTTACCCCAGCAGGTGTGAATCCACAGTTCGACGTCGTCGAGGCCCTGCACTTCGCGGTTGTAGGCCTCGATCATGAACTTCACGTTGTCATGGTCGCGCCCGTAGGTGTTCGCCCAGAAATGCAGGGTCGGCTCCTCGATCTGGATGCAGCGGCAGCCGGCGTCGCGCAGCGCCAGCAGTTCCCGGTTCATCGCCACCGCCATGTCCCAGATCACCTCGCGGTGGTCCTTGTACTTGGCGGTGTGGAGGTCGAGGAACAGCCCCATCACCTGTGAGCAGCAGGTGCCGAACCGGACCGGCTTGCTGGTCTTGCCCTGCGCCAGGCGCCAGATCTTGGGGTAATCCAGCGGCCGATGCTCGACCTTGTCCACCACCCGCGGCCAGCGCCAGCCGGTGTAGATCTCGTTCAATAAGGTCCCCGGCGGATAGCGCAACCACGGCGAGCGTGTGGCCTCGGATTGCAGGAAATCGCCGCTGAACCCCGCCCAGCGTTGCAGGGGGTAATGATGCCACGAACGCCCCGCCAGGTCGTCGTCGCAATGCAAGTCGCCGTGCGTGAGAATGTCGATGCCGGCGCGTTCTTGGTCGCTGAGGACCGTGGCCAGCGCATCTTGGAATTTCTCGCGGAAGCGGACATCCAGCATGCAGGTGTCGAGCGGGCGTCCCCACATGCTGTCGTCGAACCAGCGCGGGCGCGGCCAGGAGCCGGTGATGGTGCAGGGGAGGATGGTATCGGCGGTTACGGTGAACATAATGGCGATCTTAGTCGACGGGTTAACTGCGGATCATGACCTTGACGACGCCTGGTTGGTACGCGGCGTTGAGACGGAAGGCCTCGACGACGCGGCGGAGCGGCAAGCGGTGGCTCACCAAGCCCAGGAGGTCCACGCGCTGCTGCTCGGCCAAGCGCAGGGCGCGGGGATAGACATGTTTCATGCGCCGGCTCAGCCGGATCGTCAGCCCCTTGCGCCGCGCGGTCGAGTGCTTGAGCGCCACGCGATCGTCGCCGGGAATGCCCACCAACACCAACCGGCCGCCGAGCCGTGCCAACTCTGCCGCCAGCGCCACGGACTCATCCGCCCAGGCGGCTTCGATGGCCACGTCCACGCCCCGCCCGTGCGTGTCGCGCTCGATGCGTTGCCGCACGTCCTCACGTTCACAGGCGATGGGGATGCCGCCGAAGCGCTCGGCCAACGCCAGGCGCCACGGGAATTTGTCGCTAATGAAGATGGGCTCGGCTCCGGCCAGTTTCGCCACCTGCAAGATCAACAGGCCGATGGGGCCGGCCCCGAGGATGGCGAGGCTGGTGGCGACCCGCAGGCGGGCGAGGTCGACGGCGTGCAGGGCGACACCGAGCGGTTCGAGCAGGGCGCCCGTCTCGAAGTCGAGCCGGGCAGACAGCGGGAAGCAGGAGCGGGCCGGCATGTGCAACCATTCGCACAGACTGCCGCCATCGGGATAGTTGCCGCAGAAATGGAGCCGAATACAGAGGTTGGGGTGCCCCTGCTCGCACGATTCGCAGCGGCCACACGGCTGGGCCGGGTCCACCGCCACGCGCTGGCCGGGGGGGAGGGGGGCGAAGTGGCCGTCGACCGCGTCGGGTCCCACGGCTTCGACCACCCCGGCGAACTCATGGCCGAGGACGAGCGGCCCGGCGATCGGCGTATCGCCAATGCGAGCGTCCTGGTACGAATGCAGGTCGCTGCCACAGATCCCGGTGGCCTTGACGCGCACCAGGACCTGGTTGCGCCCGGGCGGTCCCGGTGCCGGCACGCGTTCCAGGCGCAGGTCGGAAGGCCCATGCAAGCGCGCGGCGAGCATCGCGTCGGGCGGCACCGGGCTGGGACGGGGAGCGCGGCGATTCATGAGACACCAAGCGTCCGCGGGCGGGCAGTCGACCGGCCTAGCCCGCGGCGGCGGGGCGGCGTTCGAGTTTGTGGCGGTAGATGCGCTTGAACCGTGTGCAATCTGCGATGGTGCGTTTGCCTTCCTCGTTCACCCAGACTTCGTCGAACCGGGCCTCTTGCGGTTCGCGTTTCAGCGGGGTCTCTTTGAGGATGGTCCCGTCGGCTTTGCAGCGCAGTTCGACGTGGTACACGGGCGCGTTGAGCGAGAGTCGGTTCGAGAGCACGACCAACACATCGCGGGGCTGGTCTTTCGGCTTACGTTTGGTGTCCTGCTTCATGTGCACACGCACTCTTCCAATCCCGGACGGGCTTGTCCAGGGTTGAGCTTCAGGCGAACACCACCTTGGTCGTGGGCGCCTCGGGGTCCCAACCCCGAGTCGGTTCCGCGGTGATGCTGCTGACGTCTTTGATGGAGACCTGGCGCCCGCGGGTGCGGGGCCCTTTGACATCGACCTCACTGGGCACGCAAGTCTGTTGGTTGATCTTTTGGTACGGGGCTGGTTTGTAGCGGATGTAGAGCTGGGCGGGGGTATCGGGGGCGAAGAACAGCACTTTTGCCTTTGGCGGTGCGCACTCGTAGTCTTTGCCCAGGATATAGCCGCCGAAGGTGAAGCGTTTCAGGTAGGCGGCGTCGCGGGTGCTGTAGGCCACGGTAAAGATCCGGTCCCGTTCCGGCAGCCCGCCGTACACCAAATCCGGCCCGACAAAGAGCTTCTCCGGCAGTTCGATGACCCGGTAGCGGCCGTCCTTAAAGACGAGCAGGACCTTGTCGAACTTCGTGCAATCGAGCTTGAACTCGTCGCCGTTGACCTTGTAGCCGACGTAGCCGGAGGCGCGGTCGTAGGCGACCTTGAAGGCCTTGAAGGCCACCTCGCGCGCGTCGATTTCGTCGTGCCGGCTCGAGCGGGTTAGGCGCGGGTAGAGCGGGCCGTAACGTTCGAGCAGGGCCTCGAGGTGGGCGATGGCGAAGCGGGTGAGGTTCTTGAGGCGTTGGCGCGTCTCGGCCAGGTCCGCTTTCGCCTGCTCGACCTCAGCGCGGTGTTTTTGGATGTCAAAGAGCGAGATTCGCCGGATGCGAACCTGTAACAGCCGCTCGACATCGGCGTCGGCGAGGGCGCGCAGCAGTTCTTTACGGAAGGGTTTGAACCCCTCGTGGACGGCGGCGAAGACGGCCTCGTTGGACTTGCAGGACTCGAGGCGCTGGTAGAGACGTTCCTCGATGAAGATGCGTTCGAGGGTGCGGAAGTGGAGGTCCGCCTGCAGCTTGGTTTCGCGCAACTCGAGTTCGCGTTTCAAGGTCTGGACCAGTTGCTCGGTGTTCGCGCGCAGCACCTCCGAGGCGGTCAGTTCGACCGGTCGTTGGTCGCGAATGACCACGATGCGGCTGGCCAGCGTTACTTCGCAATCGGTGAACGCATAGAGGGCGTCGGCCAATTGATCGGCGCTCACGCCCGCCGGCGCCTTGACCTCGATCTCGACCTCGTCCGAGGTGTAGTCGTTGACCGATTTGACCTTCAGTTTGCCTTTGCGAATGGCGTCCTCGATCGACGCCAGCAACAGCTCGGTGGTGGTGGTGGGCGGGATTTCCTTGATGACGACGGTGCCCTCGTCCTTGACCTTGAGCTTGGCGCGCACCTGGACGCTGCCGGTGCCGTCTCGGTACTCGCGGGCGTCCATGAGTCCGCCCGTGGGAAAGTCCGGCAGGAGCTTGAACGGTTGCTTTTTGAGGATGGCGATTTGGGCGGCGACTAACTCGGGGAAGTTGTGCGGCAGAATCCGGGCGGCCAACCCCACGGCGATGCCCTCCGCTCCCAACATCAAGGTGAGGGGCAGTTTGGCGGGCAAGGTGACCGGCTCCTGGTTGCGGCCGTCGTAGCTGGGGATGAACTCGGTGATCTCGTCGTGAAACAACTCCGCTCGCGCCAGGTCGGTCAACCGACACTCGATGTACCGCGGGGCGGCTGGGGGATCGCCTGTGGCGAGGTTGCCGAAGTTGCCTTGGCCTTCGATCAGGTAGCGCTTGTTCGCTAGCACGACCAGCGCCTCGCCGATGGCCGCGTCGCCGTGGGGGTGATACTTCATGGTATCGCCCACGACGTTGGCGACCTTGGTGAACCGGCCGTCGTCGCCCCGGTGCAAGGCCCAGAGGATCCGCCGCTGCACCGGCTTGAGCCCGTCCGCCAGGTTCGGGATTGCCCGATCGCGGATCACGTAGGAGGCGTACTGAAGGAAGTTGTCATCGACGCGCCGGTGCAGAGCTTGCTCGATGCGGTTCGGATCAAAGGGCCGAGGCGGCGCCGCAGCCGGGACGGGCTCGGCAATCACTTCGGTGTGGCCCAGGTCGCGGCCATTGGTCTGACCACGCTTCTTCCGCGCGCCCACCGGCTGGGCGGAGGTGGCCGCGGTCTCGGCGGGAGGCTGGGGCGTGGGGGACGCCACGACCCCGTCTGTCGGCCGCGGCGCATCCGGTGCGGCCGGAATGGCGAGGTTCATCTGATGGGGGTCGGTACGTTTGGGTTTCACCCGCATGATTCAATGAGCGTCGATTCGGAAGCCGTCACTTACCGATGAGACACTGAGATGGCCTACAACTCGGCGGTAGGGCGCGCAGTCCTCTGCGCGCCGTAAACCCCTGTGGACACAGGAAGCCGCGGTGCGCTGAGGACTGCGCGCCCTACCTGCGATTTGTGGTCTATCCCGACCTCTCATCCGTAGATTCGCCGAGGTCTGGCCGCCACCTCAAGCCTCGCGCACGACGGCGGCGAGCTGTTGCCTCAGTTGCGCCACGAGCTGTTCGTGGGCGGTGTTCACCTCGGTGTCGGTCAAGGTGCGCTCGGCATGGCGGTAGGTGAAGGCGTAGGCGAGGCTTTTCTGGCCGGCGGGGATGTGTGAGCCACGAAACACGTCGAACAACATCAGGCTTTCCAGGTGCGGCGGTTTGGCCTGTCGCACCACGGTCTGCACCGCTTCGTGGGTGGTGGCCTCCGGCACGATCATCGCCACGTCCCGCCGGACACTGGGGAACGCCGGCAAGGGTCGGAAAGTCTTGGTCGCCAGGCGCCGCGCCAGCAATTGGTCTAGGTCCAGTTCCGCCAAGAAGACGGCGTCGCGGAGGTCGTTCCGCTTGGCCAAGGCGGGCAGCAGTTGACCTAGCTCACCCAGGGGCACGCGCCCGCCCAGGGAGACCGTGGCGGATTCGAGGAACAGTGGGGTGCTTTCCGGTCGGCGCGT
>VHCO01000124.1 GCA_016871715.1 Verrucomicrobiota bacterium | reverse complement strand
CGAGCTCTGCGAGCCCGGGACTGGCGGTTGCAGCCGCAGGTCGCGGAATGCGGGCGGCGATTGCGAACCGCGACCTGGGCGTCGTGGAACTCCGCCCTCCAGGGGGGTAGAGGGTGCCGATGGAGGGGCGAGCTCTGCGAGCCCGGGACTGGCGGATGCAGCCGCAGGTCGCGGAATGGGGAGGGCGATTGCGAACCGCGACCTGGGCGTCGTGGAACTCCGCCCTCCAGGGGTAGGTGGGTGGTGCCGATGGAGGGGCGAGCTCTGCGAGCCCGGGACTGGCGGTTGCAGCCGTTGGCCGCGGAATGGGGACGGCGATTGCGGACGGCGACCTGGGCGTCGTGGAACTCCGCCCTCCAGGGGGGTAGAGGGTGCCGATGGAGGGGCGAGCTCTGCGAGCCCGGGACTGGCGGTTGCAGCCGTTGGCCGCGGAATGGGGACGGCGATTGCGGACGGCGACCTGGGCGTCGTGGAACTCCGCCCTCCAGGGGGGTAGGTGGGGGGTGCCGATAGAGGGGCGAGCTCTGCGAGCCCGGGGTTTTCCGTGGACCCTCCAACCCCTCAACCCGGTCGCAGCCGCGCCAAGAGGTTGCGCAGGCGTCGCCGGCCGCGGCCGGCGGTCCACTTGACTCGCCAGATCGACCAACCGGTCAAGCGGCTGATGTCCTCGATGCTGCGCTGTTCGAGGTGGAGCCAGGTGAGGACCAACTGCTGGTCGGTCGCCAACTGGGCCAACAACCGGCGTGTCAACCGGCGCGCCGTAGGGCCGTGTTCCGGCGGCAAATCCGCTTCGCTCCCGGCGAGGCAGGCCATCAGGGTCCGTTCGCGCTCACCCAGATCGCCCCACTGCATGGGGCCAGCCTGCGGGTCATCCGCGCAGGATTGGAAAAGCGTTTGCGTGAGTGCTTGCGCCATCAAGTCCTCCGCCGGTTGCCGCTAACGACCGCGACCGGGCCAACGCACCCGCCAAGGTCACACCCCCTTGGGGTAGAGCCCGGCGCCGCAACCCAACGCATCCGGTGCGCGCCCAGCAGCCCCAGCTCCGCTGCGCCTGGGAACTCACCCGGCTGTGTCAGCCCATGTCGCATTCACCTCTACATGCGCCGAGCGGGGCAGGAACCCGCCAACCTTTTGGCGCCCAAGCGCGGTTGGGGACCCGAATCCTTAGCGAGGCGGAGCGCGGACGGTCACGTCCGCCAAGCGGGTCTGACGACCCGCGCCCCACAGGGAGCCTGCCGGGTCTCACCCGCGATGGCAGCCCTCAAGCACCTCGCTAAGGATTCGGGTTGGGGAGACCGGTTCGGATCGCGGCGGGAGCTGCGACCGGCGAGTCTGCCGGCGGTGGTCCTAGCCGGTCGGTGTTGGAGCCCGATCGCGGAGGAGCGCCTCGACGAACTGTCTCGCCTGTCGGGCCGCGGCGGTGACTTGCCGCACGTCGCCGCGCGCGGTGCACTCGACCACCAACGGACCGCGGGTGAACCCGCCGCGTTGCAGCCGAGCGAACACCTCGGCGAACCGGACCTGGCCGGTTCCCGGTGTGACCGCCACGTCTTTCGGGTGCCGGTAATCCTTCACGCTGACTCCGGCCACCAGGCCGTCCACCGTTCCGGCGTCGTCGACGGGATCGAGTTGGCCGTTCGAGTAATAGAAGATGTTCCCCGGATCGTACCAGAGCCGGAAGTTGGGATGCCCCACCCGCTCGATGGCCTTGCGGCATTGGGGGCCTGTGGCGTTGAGGCCGCCATGCGGTTTGATCGTCAGACCCACACCCCGCTCCCGCGCGTACCCGCAGCTCTCCCGAATCACGGTCCAATAGGGCTCCCCGAGCCGTTCCTCGGCTACCCCACCCAACATCAGTCCGGGCGAACCGCACGCCGCACAGGCATCCAGGAGCCGCCGCAAGGCCACGACGCCATCAGGCACCGAACCCTGAAACGGCAGGTCGCCATAAACCGACACCAGCTCGAGCCCGCGCTGGCGGACCTCGGCGCCAATCCGGCTCGCCTCCTCGACGGTCGTGGCCGATGTCACGACCACCCAGGACTTGCCCTTGGCGGTCATCAGACCCGCATAACGGTAACCGGCCTCCGCGATCCCATCCAACGCTACCTCCAGCGCCCAGGCGTCCCACGGCCGGGTGTAGCAGCCGATTTGCCACGGCGCCAGCGGGTCCGGCGCAGTGGCCGTGGCCTCGGCAGCGGCCGCCGTGCTGGCGGCCAGACCAAGCCCGCCTGCGGTCGCGATGAACTGGCGTCGAGTGAGAGGCCGGGGTTGCATCGGCGCGGCGAGGCGGTCATGGGCTGCAGGGACGAAGCGGTCGGTGGTCACCAAATGGTGGTCTTTCATAGGCGTTCGCGGTGCTTGGATCGGCTCAGTGCCGGAAGTGGCGCACGCCGGTGAACGCCATCGCCACGCCACGCTCGTCGGCGGCGGCGATCACTTCGGAGTCCCGCAGCGATCCGCCCGGTTGAATCGCGGCCGTCGCCCCTGCCTGAGCCGCGGCGATCAGGCCGTCGGCGAACGGGAAGAACGCGTCGCTGCACACCGCGCTGCCCTGGAGCGAGAGCTTGGCTTCGCCCGCCTTCCAAACGGCGATGCGGCTGGCGTCCACGCGACTCATCTGGCCTGCCCCGATCCCTAGGGTGCGGTCGCCCGCGGCGTAGACAATCGCGTTCGATTTGACGTGTTTGACCACCCGCCAACCGAAGAGCATCGCCCGCAGTTCCATGTCCGTCGGTGCGCGGCACGTGACAATCTTCAGATCCGCCCCTGCCTTGACCTTGACGTCGCTCTCCTGCCAGAGGAAGGAATCGGCTCCCACGCTCCTGACCTCCCAAGCCGCCGCGGCCCGCACGTCCCTCCGCAGTTGTAGCAACCGGAGGTTCTTCTTCTTTTGCAGGATCGCCAGGGCCTCGGGCGAGAAGTCCGGGGCGACAATGACCTCGCTGAAGATTTCGGCGATGGCCTGTGCGCACGTCCCGTCCAGGGTGTGGTTCACCACGATGATCCCACCGTAGGGCGCCTGGCGGTCCGTGGCCAACGCGCGCTCCCAAGCTTCCAGCAGATTCGTGCCTTGCCCCACGCCGCAGGGGTTGGTGTGTTTGAGGATAGCCACGGTAGGCGGATCGCCCGAGAACTCGGCGATGAGCGACGCCGCCGCGGTCAGGTCTAGGATGTTGTTGTACGAGAGTTCCTTGCCGTGCAATTGCTGGAAGTAGTCCCCGAACCGGCCGTACAACGCCGCGGCTTGGTGCGGGTTCTCGCCGTACCGCAAGGGCTGCACCAAGCTCGCCTGCAGCGCCAGCGCCGGTGGCGGCGCCGCGAGCCCGGCCGCTCCGCGGGCCTCGATCGAGGCGAAGAACCGCGGCAGATGCGCGGCGATGGTGGCGTCGTAAGCCGCCGTGCGCGCGTAGACCTTGGCGGCCAGCCGCCGGCGCAAATCGAGCGTCGTCGCCCCAGTCGATTGGATCTGTGCGGCCACCTCCGCGTAATCGGCCGGATCGGTCAGCACGGTGACGTGTTCGTGGTTCTTGGCGGCGCTGCGGAGCATGGCCGGACCGCCGATGTCGATGTTCTCGATGGCCTCGGCCAGACTGGCTTCAGGGCGGGCGACCGTCCGCTCGAAGGGGTAAAGATTGACGGCCACCAGGTCGATAGGACGTATACCATGGGCGTGCACCGCCGCCTCGTGCGCCGGGTGACCGCGCAGGTACAGCAAACCGCCATGGACCCGAGGGTGCAGGGTCTTGACGCGGCCATCGAGCATCTCGGGAAAACCGGTGAAATCGCCTAACTCGATCACGGTGAGTCCAGCCTGGCCCAGGGCCCGGGCCGTGCCGCCGGTCGAGAGCAACTCGACCCCAGCGGCCGCCAGGGCCTGGGCGAAGGGGACCAGACCCGTCTTGTCGTATACCGAAAGCAGGGCGCGTTGGATGCGTGGCATAGCTGGGGGTGAGGATTCACCCGCCTTTCCCGGCGCGTCAACCGGCAAATGCCAGGCGTCCGGATCCTGGGCGAGAACGGGCAGGCACGTTGCGGAGCGCGGGTCGTCAGACCCGCTTGGCGGACGTGGCCGTCCGCGCTCCCTCCTCGCCAAGGATTCGGGCCGGTGTCACGCGATGGGTTTGGACTCGCCCCCGGCACGGACGTGGGGCAGGGTGGGGGCGAGTGAGCGATTGGGTTTTGCTCGTTCGGACATTGGATGAAGCCGGAAGTCAAAGAACGCCTGTTGGGCCGGATTGTGGATCGCCCGATTCTGTTCATGATCGGGCATGCGCTGGCTTTCTCCGCCTGGTTCCGCTGGGCGGTGATCGGCGTGTTGCTGGTGCCCATCGTCATTGGGATCATGGTGCCGAAGGTGTGGGTGATCTCGCCCCCCGAGCTGCCCTGGCAAGTCCGCATTAGCGGGATCGATTTCATTCAGGCCTTGGCCCTGCGCCGATCCGCCGAGCGGCACCTGGCGGTGGGGGATTACCAGGCGGGCTTGGCCGCTTACCGGGCCGCCTTGGACAACTACCCCACGAACCTGCGGTTGATGCGTCACTTCCTCGAACAGGTGCGGCTCCACGCCGAGGCGCCGCGCTACTACGACAGCGCCATTCCCCAAGCCTCGCTCCTGCTGCGGGTGACCCAGACCAACCTGCTGGATCTGGACTTGTGCGTGGGCGTTTTCGAGAAGTACGGCCTGGACCTCTACAGCGTCTCGCTGCTGAGCCGGCTCAAGACCGATCTAAGTCCGCCGCTTCAAATGGCCTACTTCCGCGCCCTCTTCCACAGCGAGGCGATGGACGAATTCCAGGTCTACTGGGATTCGTTCAACGAACCGGAAGCCCTCTTCCGCGACGACCGGATGCGGCTCTATCGTGCGGCCTTCGCCGCCGGGTGGGAAACCGATGCGCGGTTTCCCAAGCCGATCGAATTCCTCGAGGAGTATGCCCTGGACCCGAAGTGGGAACAGTCGGCGAGTCGGCTCTTGCTCTACGTCTATGCCCGGCAAGGCGACGCCGCAGCCTACCGCGAGCTCCTGGATCAACTCCGCACGCGGCGCTTGGACCGGATTGTGGATCACCTACGGTACTGGCGGTTGCTGGCGACCGTGGGGCGGAAGGCCGACGCGGCCAAACTGGCCAGTGAATTCCCGGATATGCCGGGCACGGCCATCGAGACCGCCTGGCTGGCTCAGGCTTACTTCGACCTCGACCAACGCGAGCGGGCCAACCGGTTGCTCGACCGGTTCACGCTGGGTTTTGGCTACTTCGACTGGCTCTGGGTCATGTACGGCAACCTCCAGCTCCAAGCGCGCGATTGGGAGCGCGTCAAGCAGCTCGCCAACACGATCCGACGCAGCGACACCATGCAGCAGTTGTTGCTCGCCTACAGCTATTACCTCGAGGGCCGAGCCGAGTTAGCCGATGGCCGGCCTGAGCTGGCCGCGGTCGCGTTCCAGAAGATGACCAGCAAGGCGATGCCCAGCGTCGAGTTGGCGCTGCAAGTGTCCGAGAACCTCATGACCCTGGGCTACCTGCCCGCGGCGCGTCAGGTGCTCGAGTTGGTCGAGTCGTTGGGCAAAGACGTCCCGACCTATTGGGACCGGCTGACGGCGATCGCCTACGAGCTTAAAGATGGCGATTTGCTCATGAAAACCGCCTTCCGCGCCTATAAGCTCCAGCCCAAGAACCTCGCCACCCTCAACAACTATGCCGCCGCCCTCGTCCTGAACCGCCGTTCGCCCGAGGTCGCCGTCCGGTGCACCCTCGAGTTGGTCCGGCAACTCCCCGAACGCATCTCGGTCCGCATCGTCCACGCCTTGGCCCTCATCCAGAACGGCCGCCATGACGAGGCCGACGTGCTCCTCTCGACGCTCAGCCCCGCGGAGATGAACGAAGCCGACCGCTCGGTTTACTTCTTTGCATGCCTCGAGACCCTCGTGCACCAAGGCCGTTTGGAGCTGGCGCGCGCGTTCGACGCGGGCATTGACCCCGCGCTACTCTGGCCCCGGCAACAAGACCGCCTGCAACAACTGCGACTGACGCTGCCCAAGTCCTAGCCCACCTGCCTACGCATGGACTCGGCCCCGACTGTGCCTCGTCCGGCTGCGCCCGGCCCGCCCCCAACCGGGGCCGCGGCTGCCCCGCTGCGGCTCTCGATCGTGATGCCCTGCCTCAACGAGGCGGAGACGGTGGCGAGCTGCATCCGCAAAGCCCAGCAATTCCTCGCCACCCATCGGGTCGCCGGCGAAGTGATTGTGGCCGACAACGGCAGCACTGACGGCTCCGCCGCCCTCGCCCGCCAGGCCGGCGCGCGGGTGGTCCCCGCTCCCATCCGCGGTTACGGTGGCGCCCTGCAAGCCGGGATCGCCGCCGCCCGCGGCCAGTTCATTGTCATGGGCGATGCCGACGACAGCTACGATTTCGGCGCGCTCGAGTCGTTCCTCGAGGCTCTGGAGGGGGGCTGCGATCTGGTCATGGGCAACCGGTTCGCCGGCGCCATCCAGCCGCAGGCCATGCCGCGGCTGCACCGGTTAGTCGGCAACCCGTTGCTCAGCGGCCTGGGCCGCCTGTTCTTTCGCAGTCCGGTGCGCGATTTCCACTGCGGCCTGCGCGGCTTCTCGAAGGCGGCGTACGCCCGTCTGGACCTGCAGACCATGGGCATGGAGTTCGCCAGCGAGATGGTGGTCAAGGCCAGCCTCTTGGGCCTCCGCATCGCGGAAGTCCCCGTCACGCTCGCGCCGGCCGGCCGCACCCGCCCCCCCCACCTGCGCACCTGGCGCGACGGTTGGCGACACCTCCGGTTCATGCTCCTGTACAGTCCGCGCTGGCTCTTCCTTTATCCAGGGTTCGCCCTCATGTTGGCGGGGTTGAGCGTCGGACTCTGGCTCGCGGGCGGGCCGCGGTCGGTGGGATCGGTAGTGCTGGACGTGCACACGTTGTTGTACGCGGCATTGGCGATGCTGATCGGGGCCCAGAGCGTTTGGTTCGCTATTCTCGCCCGTGCTTTCGCGACGCGCACCGGTCTGTTGCCCGCCCAAGGTGGCGTTCCGGCCGCCACCCGCTGGCTGACCCTCGAATGGGGCCTGGGCGCGGGTGCCCTGCTGATCGTGGCCGGCTTGGCGGGCTCCCTTTATGCCGTTGGGTTGTGGAGCCAACAGTCCTTCGGCCCGCTCGAGCCAACCCGCGTCCTGCGCACCATCATCCCCGCCATCCTCGCCTTGACCCTAGGTTGCCAAGTCGTGCTGGGCAGCTTCTTCCTCAGCATCCTGGGCTTGCCCCGGCGCGGCACACCGCCGGAGGCGCAGCCGGCCCCGGCCCAAACGCGCGCCCAACCTGACCCGCCCGCGACGTGACTCGATTGGACCGCATGTTGGAACGGTGGCGGATCGCCAAGGCCATCCCCTGGATCCCACCCCAAGCCGCCCTGCTGGACGTGGGTTGCCGCCACGGCACGCTGCTCGAGACCCTTGGTCCCAGGCTCCGCCGCGGCGTTGGCATCGACCCGTTGGCCGACCCGACGCGCAGCCACGACCATTTGACCTTTCATCGTGGGCGTTTCCCGGACGATCTTCCGGCCTCCGCGCCCTTCGAGGTCATCGCCTTGCTCGCGGTCCTGGAACATATCCCGCCGGGCGCTCAACCCGAGTTCTTGCGCGCTTGCCACCGGCGGCTCGAGCCCGGCGGCCGTTTGGTGCTTACCGTGCCGTCGCCCCGGGTGGATCGGGTGCTGGCCGTCCTGCGCGCGCTTCGCTGGGTCGAGGGAATGTCGCTCGGCGAGCATTACGGCTTCACGCCCCGAGCCGTGGAGCCGCTCTGCGCGGGTGCGGGCCTGCGGCGGGTGCTGCACCGCCGATTCCAGCTCGGGCTCAACCATCTGTTCGTGTTCGACAAGACCCGGGCCTGATCGCCACCATTGGGCCGGTGGCGCATGAGTCAGCCCAGTCAGTCAACAGCACGACGCGCGGCCAACCCGCGGAGTGCGGTGTCGCCCGTGCTTCCGTCCGAGCCGAGCGAGTGGGGTTCGGCAGGCGTAACCCCAGCCGCGTACCCACGCCTGGTTGGGGCCGTGTTCGCCTTCCAAGCGCTGCTGCTGGTCGTGGTGGCCATGCGCAATGAGCATCTCCTCAATACTGACGGCCTGGCTTACGTCCAGTTGGCCGGCCATTACGCGCAGGGCCGGACGGGCCTGATGATTTCGGGTTACTGGGGGCCGCTGCTCAGTTGGCTGATGGCGCCGCTGTTGCTCGGCGGGGTGCCGAAGCTGGCCGCTGCACGCGTGGTCATGGCCTTGTCGGCCTTGGTCTTCTCAGGTGGCACTTTGGCGCTGCTGCGGGGCTTGGCCTTGCCCCCGGCAGCCACGTTGGCCGGTTTCTTCTTGGCGGCCTTGGCGAGTGTGTTTTGGTCCGTCGAGTACATCGCTCCGGACCTACTCGTGGCGGGCTTGGCCTGTCTGGCTCTAAGCCACACGCTCAGTTCTGGCTGGCTGGCCGAGCGCCGGGTCGCCGTTCGGGCGGGGCTGTGGTGGGGGTTGGCGTATCTGGCTAAGGCGGTGGCCTTGCCGTGGGCCGTGGCCTCGACGGTGACGTTGGCTACGCTCCACGGGTGCTGCCAACGCCACCAGCGCGGCCCCGCGCGTCGCGCCCTGCTGGCGACTCTCCTGGCCTGTGGGTTGGTGGCCGGCCCCTGGATCGTGGTCTTGTCGCTCGAGTACGGGCGACCCACCTTCTCGACCACGGCACGCATCGCCCACGCCGTGGTTGGCCCGCCGGACCGCGACCGCTACCACCCGTTCGGTCGCACCTTGCATCGGCCTGAGCCGGGTCGCCTCACGCAATGGGAGGATCCCTCGCGCATGCCCTATGCTTACTGGTCGCCGTTGGAAAGCCGCGCCTACCTGGGGCATCAGCTCCGGCTCTTCAAAGAAAATGCGGCTACGATCTTGCATCTGGCGGGCGGCCTGGCTCCGGTGGGGGCGGCCTGGTGGGTCGGCCTTGGGGCGCTGGCCTTGCTGTGGGTTGGCCGCGCGGATCTCACGACCCACCGCTGGCGGTTGGCCGTGGTCCCGGGGTTGTGTCTGATGGCCATCTACCTGCCGGCCTATGTCCAGCGAGTGGACCAACGGTACTTCTACGGGGCGTACCCGTGCGTGCTCGCGCTGACGGCAGGACTGGCGGGTTATCTCGCCTCCCGCTGGCCTCTTCGGTTGGCGCCGATCCGAGCCATAGCCGCTGGCGTGTTGGTGCTGCTCTTCATCGCCCCTTGGCTGCCGGGCGTGTCGATCGCCCTCGAGGGCATGCCCAATCCGGCCAGCGTCGTGGCGCAGGACCTGGCTCGTCGACTCGAAGGCGCTCAGCTCGCTCGGCCCGTAGCCGGGTCTGGCATGATCTTGGGTGGTCGCGCCGGTCTCTACACGGCCTTCTTGATCGAGCAGCCTTGGCTTGGCGATGAGCCGGGGGGGGGCGCTGCGCCGGCGCAGTTTCTCGCTTCTGGCGCTGGCCTGGTCATCGTCAACCGCAATGAACCAGCGGTGGCCGAACTGGATCGCGCCCCGGGATTCCGAAGCCTGGACCCGCGGCTGTTCGCCTCACCGGAAGCCGCGGCGGCCTTTCCGTTGAAGGTTTACGAGACGGTGCCGCCTTGAGGGCGGGTGTGACCGGCCGCGCTCCACCTCGAGAGGGATTAGGGTGGGGCGGGGCGCGCCGTCCGAGAGCTTGACGGGCATCCGCCGCCTAGGATTGACTGGTAGCCATGCCCAGGCCACGCCTCCGCCCACCGGCCCCAGCGCAACTCGGTCGCTCGCGCCCGCTCAGGGGCAGCCAACGGTTGGCCCTGCTGGCTTGGCTGCTGACGCTGGCTTGGATGGTTGCCTTTGCCCGCGCCGATGAGCCTGGTCCTGCTGACCCGGAGGCGACAGCTCTGCAGCTCATGGTGCAGGCAGACTGGGCGCTCCAAGAGCGGCGGTTGGGGCGTTCGCCGCAATCGCCCGCGGCCATCCGGCAGGCCTTGCGCCGGGCCAACCTCCTGCTGGCGGACCTGCGGGACAGACCGGGCATGGGCGATCTGTCGGTCGAGACCGATGAACTGCGGCGGTTGGGCGTTCGCGCCGGTGAGGTCGAGCTCCTGGATGAGGCGGGGCGTTTGGACTTGTACCGGCGGATCCGTGCGCTCACGCGCGAGGTGGCCTTGAAAAACCCGCTGGTGACCGCGCAGCCCATCCTCTTCATGCTCCGGCGCCGCGCGGTGGGATACATGCTTTACGAGTACCTCGGCTGGTACTACGCCCACGGCAATAACCCGGACAACGGCGCTTACAACCCGAACGTGCCCACACCGGCGCCGGGCGGCGGGGTGTATGTACTCGAGGAGCCCGGCCGGACGCTGGCGGTGCGCGCCCTGGTCGCGGAACCGACGTTGCGAGGTCATTTGGTGACGCTATCGCTGTCGTTCGATGCTCAAACCGTCTACTTCGCCTTCGCCGATCCGAGGGGCCAGGAACCTTACACCTTGCCCGGCTACGCCCTGGCACCCGCCGAGCCCGGGACGCGGTACAACACCTTTCACATCCTGGCCATGACCGCCGACGGCGCGGGCCTGCGCCAGCTTACCGATGGTCCTTATGACGATTTCGATCCGTGTCCGCTGCCCGATGGGGGCATCGCCTTCATGTCCACGCGCCGGGGCAGCAAGCTGCGGTGCGGCGGCGGCAGCGCGGAGCTGACCTACACGCTTCACCGGATGGACGCCAATGGCGGGAGCCTCCGCACGTTGTCCTTTCACGAGACGCACGAGTGGCATCCGGCCGTCCTGAACGATGGCCGGCTGGTCTACACGCGGTGGGACTACGTGGACCGCAACGCGGCCAAGTTCCATGGCTTGTGGACCTGCAACCCGGATGGGACTCATCCCGCGGGCCTGTTCGGCAACTACACCACGCTGCCTTGGGCCTGTTACCAGGCCAAGGCTGTGCCGGGTTCCAACCGGATTCTGTTCGTCGGGGGCGGACACCACGCCAACGTGGGTGGCACGTTGCTCCTGCTCGATCCGGCGCGGGCGAGTTTGGATCCGCAGAGCGGTGAAGACCGGTTCGAGGCGCTCGAGTGCCTCACTCCGGAGGTGGGTTTTGCCGAGGCGCAAGGCTGGCCCAAGAGCTATTACTACAGCCCCTGGCCGTTGTCGGAGAACTACTACCTGGTGGCCTTCAGCCACGATCCGCTCTGCGGCGGGTACACCGGCCAGGCCCGGGAAACCGAGACCGGCCTGTACTACCTGGACCGATTTGGCAACCTCGAGCTGCTCTTCCGGCGCGAGGGTATTTCGGCGGTCTACCCCATTCCCCTGGCACCACGCCCAGCGCCGCCCGTCCGCAGTGGCGTTTTCGAGCCGGACTTGGGAGCAGACGGTGAGCTCCTGCTGACGGACGTGTATCGGAGTCTGTTGCCGCTGCCCGCGAGCCGGCGTGTCACCGCACTGCGCGTGTTCCAGCTCCTGCCCAAATCGCGCACCGACGACGCGAACGAGCCGCGTATGGGGCATCCGGAACAGTCCAATGCGCGCATGCTCTTGGGCACCGTCCCGGTCGAACTGGACGGGTCGGCGTACTTTCGAGCGCCGGCGCGCAAGCCGCTTTATTTCCAGGCGGTGGATGAAGACGGGCGCGCCGTGCAGACCATGCGCACGATCGTCTACCTGCAGCCGGGCGAACGGCGCAGTTGTGTCGGTTGTCATGAATCCCCGGGCACGGCCCCCGCGTCGCGCGCGGCGGTGGCGTTTGGGCGGGTACCTTCCTCGATCGAACCTGGGCCGGAAGGTTCGCAACCGTTCGGTTACCCCCGGCTGATTCAGCCCGTGCTCGATCGGCATTGTGTGCGTTGTCATGACGGCTCTGTGGGGCCGGACAAGAGTCCGCCGGTGCTCACCGGTGTGCTCCGGGGCCGATTCAGCCGCTCCTACGAAAGCCTCAAGCCTTATCTGCGTTGGCCATCGTACGATGCCGCCGCCACGCGGCCGGGCCAGGCGGGCGCGGACCTCAGTCCCCTCTCGAGCATCCTGGTGGGGGAGCAGCACGGCCGCCATGTCCAGGTGCCGGACGAAGATCTCCGAACCGTTTATCTGTGGTTAGACGCTCAGGTGCCCTTTTACGGGACCTACGAAGCAGAACCTCTCGCCGCGCAACGGCTCGGTCACGCCGTGCCACCGCCGGCGCTCCAGTAGAATCGTTGCCCTTCCGCTCAATCGGTATCCACTTGGGACTCGTGAACACGTCTTGCCGATGCGGAGCCTCGGCGCACCCGTGTTCGGCGACCCAACCGGTTCTCTCCAATGGCCGCTTCTGGTGGCCAGCGCTCCTCACAGACGCCTTCGGGCTTGCAGGAGATTCTGACAGGCTTGCGCCGGTGCGCTCCAGTGGCTTGGACCAAGCGGCTTGATCAGCACACCGTCCCAGACTGTTCGGAAGTTCTTCCCGCAAACGGTCGTGCGCATGCCGGGGACGTCGTGGATGCGGAACCGTTGGCTGCCGAAGCTGCGCCCACTCATACTCCGATACCGCGTTGATGCGACTTGAGGTCTATGTGCAAGCCGGGATGGAGTTCCTCCAGTAAATGTTTCCACAGCCGGGCCGACGCCATCAGATCGGGGTCGCGCAAAGGGAGGATGGCCGCCACAGCTTGCGCAACTGCCCGGTCCTGGCACAGCCGGTAAAGCCGTTTCCAATCTTCGGTGCTTCCGCGCTGAATCCAATTCAAATAGGTCAACGCGGTGAAACCTTCGGTGTTGCGGTTGGGATTCATGGGCGCTGTCGAGGCTGGAATTCGCCGCCCAAGCGTTCGGGCAGACTGTTGGTCAGTTCCCGTTTGAGCAGCGCCCGGGCAAGCCGCTGGCAGGCGGCCGACACAAACGCCCAATCGGTAAACGGAGGCTGAAGGCCCTTGTAAGACGGCAGCGGGATGGTCGCCAAATCCACCGGCTCTGATTCACACGCCTCCGCAAACCGAGTGATCAGGCTCTGAGTGGAGCCACCGGGATAGAGCAGGTTCAGACAGCCCAGCGCGGCCAGTGAGGCCGCCTCGCCCAAGCGCGCCGCCAGCGCCGCAATATCCACGAAGTCCCGCACGCTGCGCCGCTCGACCAGAAGGAACGCTTTGACGCGGAGCATCTCTGGCGGCGTGGCCACCGCCAGTCCGGCCACGTCGGTCGTCTGCAGAGGGACGGTTCGGCGCTGCTGACGCAGTCCCAGATCAACGCCATGGCGTTCGCCGAGAATCAGCACCGGCGGGTTCAACCGGTTGGTCGTCCAGCCCTCCCAATGCTCCAGCGCTGAGACGGTTCGCTCGTAGCAGTCCTGAAGTCGCGGCGTGACTTGGTCCACGTCGAGGGACACGCGGTGGTGACAATGCAGTGCGGCGGCAGTGCCACCGACCGCCACCAATCCCAGTTCTGGCAGGTGGTGCTGCAGGGCACGCGCTTCTTCCACGATGCGCTCGAAATCGTGTTCGGCCATGAACCGACGGTACGCAAACGGGGGAGGGTTTCCAAGTCGTCTTTGAAACTCCGACGCCAACGGTTTGCCCGTGGGCCAGACGTGCTGATCCAGCCTCTGCAACACAGGCCATCATCGCATGTGGGCCGTTCGGGCGATGGTCTCTTCCTGCAGCTCCGGCGTGAGGTTCACGAAGAACTCACTGAAACCGGCAACACGAACCACGAGGTCACGGTACTGGCCGGGATCCTTCTATGCCGCGCGGAACATCCCGGTGTCAATCGCCTTGATCTGCAACGCCTGACCGCCGCTGGCGAAATAGAATCCCGGAAGGAATGAAAAAGCCTTACGGCGGGCTTGCCGGCTCGAGCCCCTGGACAAGCAGGGCCTTGGGGGAACCGACTCTGGCATCGCCGAACGGGGCGTCGATCTGCATGGGTTTTGCGATCCTCACCCTCTCGTTGAGGGTGCCCGGCTTGATGCGAAGCGCAGCTCCGTTTGGCGCGGCGCTGACACCCTCCGAGAGGGTATTGAACGGCGATTCAAGGTGCCCGGACTCGGGACCCCTGTAGGCTGGGTCAACCCAAACCTCACGTCGTCCGAGAATCCACGTGTCCCGCAGATGCACCCACTCCCGGGGGGTGCGGTAGCGCCCTCCGTAGAGGATCACCTGGCGGTTCCTGGCGTCGTAGGCGAGGCCGACATCCATGCGTGGGCTTGGCCCCGTCGTACTCAACCGGGTCCAGCGGCTTCCATCCCATTCCCAGGTGTCATCGAGACCGGAGCCAGCGCTGTCGGCATTTCCGCCGAACAGGATCACCACCTCCCGGTCGCGGTCGTAGACCATGCGATGGTTCGTCCGCGGCCTGGGAGTGGGGCCGGTGGCCGGCCCCCTCCTCCAGGTGTCTCCGTCCCATGTCCAGGTGTCCCCCAGTAGTTCGTTGCCGTCGTTGGAACCTCGCTGCCCTCCAAACAGGACCGTGACCCCCCTTCGCTCATCGTAGGCCATCGCGAAGCGATTTCTCGCGCCCGGACCGACCCGCTCGGTTTGGAACCACTGCGTGCCGTCATACTCCGAGACGAGATGCCCCTTTGACAGCACCCCGCCGGGTCCGAGTTCCGCCCCAAACAGAACCAGGCGTCCGCGATCGGTATCGTACCCGCCTCAGGCCCATCGAAGAGCCGCGCCTCGAAGTCGAAAAGCCCGTCCGCGTTCTGGCCGTCTTGTCGGAGATTCCCTTGGTAGGTGAAGAGGGTGGTCTGAGCCAGAAGTTTGGGGGTAACCGCCAGGAACATGCCGACGGCAAGAAGGCGAATAACAAATGGGAGCGTCGTTCTCACGGGAGTGGTGGTTTGGTGCGCATGGCAAGGGGTGCAGCGCTCACGAGCGTTGCAGACGGAAAAACCTTGTTCCGGCGGGGTTCGGTATGGTGATGAAGCGGTGCGTGGCGTTGTTCTGGTAGGTGGCCGGCGCCACCAACACCCACGGCGTGGAGGGCTGACCGAGGATCGAGTTCTCGTGGAGCACCCATCCCTCGTCGGGCAAAGTCCAGGAGATCGTCACGACTCCGGACCCGGCCTCCCGGGACACGCTGAGCTGCGGCGCCCCGGGCGTCTGGATGACCTCGACGAGTCCCCAGACCCCCCCGCACACCTCGAAACTGCCACCCAACAACTCCCCCGCATCAGGCTGCCCAATGGTGCCGCTGACGGAGAATCCGCCGCCGCTGCTTGTCCCGCCTCCGCCGTCGACGGTGTACCAATTGACTCCAGAAACCTGGGCGGTCAGCGCGGAAGAGAACAGATGACCCACGGCGACGAGGAGACCGAACACGGTCCGTTGCGACAGGCGCTCTCTCCCACGAGCAGCCAGGCTGGGAAGGTCGGGTCGCTTCATGGCGATCGCCGGGAAAACCCTTTTCAGGCACGTACATCCGATCCGAGAAGTCATGACGTGACGACGCAGGGTGTGCTTTTCGTGCCGTACGATCTGTTGCACTTCCGAGGGCATTCGATAGGCGTTACCGATAGGCATTTGCTTCTCCTAGGTGGGAGTTTGGGCGTCTGGGCGTCTGGGCGTGAAGTGTGCCATGGCCCGGTGGGCCATTCAAGACGAAACGGGGCGGACTGTCTCCTGCCCGAATCCTTAGCGAGGCGGAGCGCGTACGGTCACGTCCGCCAAGCGGATCTGACAATCCGCGCCCCACAGGGAGTCTGCCGGGTTTCACCCGCGATGGCAGCCCTCAAGCACCTCGCCGAAGTAGATCCGCCCGCCGTCGCAAGCGCACAAAACCTCGCGATGGAACCGCCCCGCTGCATCCGGAGCGAGCTCAGAGCGTTCTGAGCAATCCCTTCCTCAACGATCACGGTATGCACTTAAGCCGGTTTCCGGCTTGCCTGACGGTCGTCTCGGAGGTAGGAGTTGCCTCACCAGACCATGTGGGAAGCACCACGGTTGGCCGGTCAGCCGGCCCGGCGGCTGTCTTGTGAGGCAATCCATCAAGACGTGAACGCAGGCAACCTAACGTATCCTCTGGCTCCCATGAAGACCCATCCGGAGGTTCACCCCACTTCCTGCCACCCGACCCTCAATCCGCGGCGCGCGGCCGCCGGCCTCCTCTTGCTGAGCTGGTTGCTGGGCACGGAACTGCAGGCAGCTATCGTGTCGGATTTTGACGGCGGCATCTACCCTGGGGCGGCGGGAGGCGGGTGGGTGGGCGGTTGGGCCCAGACGGCCGGGTTGAACCCGGCGGTGGACACCGTCGCGCCCCGCGACGGCCGGACGCCCTATCTGGCAGTGCCGGCCGGTGGCGGTGTGCGGAACGTCGCCCGCCAATACCAGTCGGAGGGCGAGGTGGACGTGACGCTGAATCGCAAGGCCGACGGCTACCGGGGTATCTGGTACATGAACCAGCCGTCCAACGACGAGTACGTTTACTAGTACAACGGCGTCCAGTGGTCCGCCTGGCAGCGCCTCGCCGCCATCGAGGAAGGTCATTACCAGATCAGCGCCGCGCGATCGGATCGCGCCGGGTCCGCCTTCAACTTCCACCCCAAGGGCAACGGGTTGAACTGGCGGAGCAACCTCTATTACGTCGAAACTCGCGACCGGGGCCGCACCTGGCACAATGTCCGGGGCCAACCGTTGGAGTTGCCCCTCACCACACGAGACAGCCCCGCTCTGGTATGGAACTACCAGGCCGAAAACCGCAACGTGTACCTCAAGGACATCCGGTTCGACCCCGACGGCCATCCAGTCATCCTCTACCTGACCAGCGGTGGCTACGAATCCGGCCCGAAGAACGCCCCCCGCATCTGGACCACGGCGCGTTGGACCGGCACGCGCTGGGAGATCCGGCCCGCCACGCGCTCGGACAACAACTACGACACGGGCTCGCTCTACCTCGAAGCCGATGGCGCCTGGCGCATCATCGGGCCCACCGAGACCGGCCCACAGCCCTACAACCCGGGCGGCGAAGTGGCGATGTGGCTCAGCCGCGACCAGGGTCAGACCTGGGCCAAACAGCGCCAAATGACCATGGGCAGCACCCGCAACCACACTTACGTCCGCCGCCCCGTCGACGCGCACCCAGACTTCTACGGCCTCTGGGCCGACGGCCACGGCCGGCAACCGTCCGAATCGTGGCTTTACTTCTGCAACCAGCAAGGGGACGTCTTCCGACTGCCCCGTCACATGGACGGCGAATTCGCCCAGCCCGAACCGGTCCGCTGAGCCGGCGGCGCGACATCCTGGGAGTGCGTCCAACTCCTCGAAGAACCTGACTTGATCGGGCAGGCGCCATTCGGCCGTGCTGTAGGGCCGGTTTGTAGCCGGCAGGGCGTCGCTCCGGGTCTCCACAGCGGAGTTCGATCCTACTTTCCTTCGTTCTTCAACCGGTTGCGCTCCATCTCGAAATCGTCCAGCACGGCATCGAGTTTCTCGAAGTTCTGCGCCGCCGTAGACGAGGCCCCGCCGAGCCTGACGGCCAAATCGCTGAACCCCGCTGCCTCGGCCGCGAATCTGCTCCGTTTCTCCTTGAATCAGGCCCTGTGACCAGCCACACTCCGGCCACGTAGAAAAGGCAAGCTACTATGTGTTTGCTCCAGGTTCCCCCATATCCCTAGCCGTCGGTTCGATGCCTGAGCTTTGCCGGGTTCGCCAAGGGTGGCCGGCGGGGTTGGGCTGCCGACAGGGGCCGGGAGCGGGGGATGTCAGGCTGAAAACTAGAACGCACACCACATTGGAGGATCTAATGCGTATACAGATCGTCAATTCATCGCGGACCGGCACCCGAGGACGGGCGGCGTTCCTGCCGAGGCTCTGCGTCGGCGTGGGGTTGTTGGTGCTGGTGGCGGTCGCGTCCGCCCAAACCACACGGCTCAATTCCAAGTTCACCTATCGACCGCCGCGCATCGATGGGAAGATCGACGTTGGCGAGTGGGATGGAGCTGGCCAGATCCGACTCGAAAACGGCTACATCAAGATTCTGAACGATCGGAAACGGGCGTACTTCCTGATCAACGTCTGGGACCAGACCAAGGAAGATCCGGAAGACAACATCTGGCTGACCTTCGACGTCAATCACGACAAGATCATCAGCGTCGACGAGGACCTCAACTTTGCGCTCGACCCGGTCCAGCGCACGCTGGGCGTCCAGAAATACCTGGGTGCAGGCCGCCTCTCCGAGTTGCGGCCCACGGTGAAATCCACGGTCGCCGGCCGTTTCGATTCGTTCGTAGCCGACGGTTCGACCCGCTTGGAGGGCACGCGCCTCGCCTTCCGGCCGCACCGCGTGTGGGAAACCGCGATCGACCTCAGCGAGATCAAGACTCGGGCGGGCGGCATCGCCCGGTTGGGGGTGCGGGTGGCTTCGCCGGCCTCGGGTTTGGATCTCGAGCCGGTGCGGGGATTCTCGGGTGACTTCTCGCAACTGATCCAGTTGGAGTTCGAGGCCGGTAGCATCGTCCAGGCCTTGGCGGATCCCAACGCCGTCTTCAGTTTCCCAACCGACTTCCTCGAACTCACGCAGGCGGTGCAGACCCGGGCGAATGCCATTCCGCTCGTTAAAGACAAGACCACCGTCGCCCGCGTGTACATCTCCCTCAGCCGTACCACGCGATCCCAACCGGTCTGGGTCTACCTCCATGGCCGCCGTCGCGGCATCGAACTGCCGGGGTCGCCGCTGGTGCGATGGGGCCAGATCCCGCTCTCGGTCCAGCGGGGCGACGCGACCGACACAACGCTGTTCACCCTGCCGGACTCCTGGCTCAGCGGCACCGTCGAGTTCCAGGTGCGACTCGAGGACGCCTTTGGGGGAGAAGTGACCTCGGCGACGCTGACCCGAACGTTCAACGCGCGTCAGGTGCCCCTGTTCTGGATCATCCCTGTCAACACCGGTACGGCGGCCTCGCCCAAACTGGTAAGCGACGCCGAGATCGCCTCGCAGATGTCCTACCTGCGGGCGACCTACCCGGTCGCCGACGTCAGCTTCGTCATCAAGCCGTGGACGGTCCTCGGCCCGAACATGCCGGGCAACCCCATTCCGCAGCTCCGCGCCTTCCACGCCAACGTCCTGCTCGGGTGGATCCTCGGCTACCTCGTCGTCGGCTCTTCCCCGTTTGACCTGCCGATGCAGGTCTACGGGTTCACTCCCTCGGGCGGCGGCGAGTCCGACCCGATCTGGTACTATGGCAGCGGTCACGGCTACGTGGCCCGCGGCTACCGCGGCAGCTCCCGCGAGGGGACCATGGCCCATGAGATGAACCACAACCTCGACCGCAGCGCCGCCCCCGGCACCTGGGGACGGCACGTGCCGGGCGGTTGCGGCGCCACCGGCCCCGACAGCGCGTGGCCTTATTCGAACGACGACGTCAACGAGTTCGGCTTCGACACCCGCGCCGATCCCTTCGATCCGGACCAAGTGTCCGTGGTACCCGACACCTGGCCGGATTTCATGTCCTACTGCCAGTCCGGCAATCTACCCACCAAGTGGATTTCACCCTACCGATACAACCGCCTCTACTCGGTCTTCGCTCCTCCAGCTAGCGGTGTGGCCTTGCACCAGGCCCGGCTCCTCGCGGCCGGCGTCGAGCAGCGCCTCCTCCACATCTCCGGCAGTCTCTACCCCAAGGGCGCCGGGAGATTGAACCCGGTCCTCCTCCAACCCGGGTCGCCCACCGACGAGCCCGCGGGCGGGCCCTATGCCATCGAGATCCGTGACAACAACGGCAAGGCGCTCCGCCGCCTCACCTTTAGTGCGGACTTCGAGCCGCTCTGCGAGAACGAGCCGCCCACCGAAATCGTGTTCGACTTCCGCGTGGTGCCGCCGCGCGGCGTCGTCTCCTCGATCGTGCTGCTCTTCAAGGAGACGGTCCTCGACCGCATCGACGTGTCCAACAATGCACCGACGGTGACCGTCACCGCCCCCAACGGGAGCGAGAAATGGAGTGGCGTCCAGACCATCGCCTGGACAGCAACCGATCCCGATCGCGGCGACGTGCTCGCCTTTAACCTCCAGTATAGCCCCGACGACGGCCGTTCCTGGATCCCCGTGGCCAACCAAGTCGCGGGCCGCAGCTACGATGTCGACACCGCACGCCTCCCCGGCGCGAACGCGGCAAGAATCCGAGTCATTGCCACCGACGGTTACCACACCGATTCGGACGACTCGGACAAGGCCTTCACCGTGGTGGGTAAACCGCCCCGGCCCTTCATCCGGCGACCACAGGCGACCGACCTCCTGTACGCGGGCCAAGTGCTCTCATTCGCCGGCGAGGCGGAGGATCTCGAGGACGGCACCTTGCCCGACCCATCGCTCCGTTGGTCCATCGGCAGCCAGATCATCGGGACGGGCCGCGACGTCCAGGCCCAATTGGCCGAGGGCCGCTACGAGGTCGTGCTCACCGCGACCGACAGCGCCGGGAACGACGCGACCGAAAGCATGCAGTTCACCGTCCAACCTCCCCTGGGTGGCCGCGTCGAGGCCGCACTTCAGCGCGACGGGCAGGTTCGGCTCTGGTGGCCGGCCCGCCAGACCGCCGTCCTCGAGTCCGCCGCGGAAGTCACCGGGCCCTACCAGGCGACGGCTGCAGAAGGGGAGATCGAGGGAGCTGACATGGCGGTTAGGGTCAGCCCTAAGGCCGCCCGCACCTTCTATCGGCTCCTCCTGGTGCCTTGATTGTAGCCCCAAGGTAGGCTTACTGGCCAAGGTAGGGCGCGCAGTCCTCTGCGCGCCCTGCTTCAGACTCTCACGATCGAGCGGTGGGCGCTCACGAGGCATAGGCCGCAACGGTTAAGGCACCGCGAGAAGGTTCCGCGAAGGTGTCGGAACCACGTCGGCAAGGTTGTCAACAATCAAAAACCCGGCAGCTTAATGTCAACAATCAAAAACCCGGCAGCTTAACGTCACGGCTGCACTCTCTGGGGCCCGAGTTCAGTCCCACCGGCCGTTCCATCGGCGGCGCCGGGCTGTCAACAATCTATAACCCGACCATTTGACGTCACCCCTCCGCACGGCGGAGTGAGACCCTCTGGCTAAGCGGTGTGAGATCCGGATCCTCTCGCTGAACCAGTCAATGGCCTTCAGCGTGAACTGGGACGGCTCGTTCCGCTTCCACTTCCGCCAATCCTTGGTTCCGAGGAAGGCGTCGAGCGCGGTTTGCCCGCTCGTTGACTTCAGGTATTGCGGCACGTTCCAAGTGATGCCCAAACTGTGCTGGATGGTCACAAGGAGATCAATCCTGGGATTCTTGGTCAGCTCCAGCATCGCCCTAAGTGGAACTTGGGAAATGCCCGTCGGATCAATGAAGGCAACGACGAGCGTCTTGTCGTCGAAAAGCAGCCGTCCCGATTTGGCGACTTCGAGCCAGCATTCAGCAATCACTTTGGCGCGCTTGGCCTTCGGGTGTTTGGCAATCCTCTGCTTGAGCGCCTCAGCGAGTTCCGGCGTGTCCTCAATGAAGATGAAGCGGTCAAATTCGTCGTTCAGGGCGACGAGAGGCGAGCCGGCAAACTCCTCTCCCGTTTCCTTGATCTTGCAGAGGCCAGGGCCAGCCATGACATCGAGGTACACGAGGCGGAGCTTTCCTTGAATGGCCTTGGTCGTAATGCCGCAGTAGTTGCGCAAGTAGTGGTGCCTGCGCCTGGCCCAGTCCCCGCTCTTGCGGGCGGGCAAGCCATCGCTAGCTGGCAGATACGGCTGGTCGTCCGCGTCGCTACGTTGAGGCTTTCGGTTCGTTTTTTCGTCAAGTCTAGCCGGGGTGGACGGACAAATACGGTCCAACCCTCAGTTTCATTTTCGCTTCGTCTTCGCCGCATACACGGCCGGTTTCTCCGCAAGCACCAATTCCCGCTGCTACCGATTCACCTCCACCGGCAAATCGTCTGAGTGCAGCCGGCTCCAGAGCCTGGCGAGGTCTTCCGCCGGCAGTTCCTCCACGAAGCGGAAGGCGGACGCGGCCAGGTAGGTACGGTCTTCCTCGAAAGCCAGCCAGCGTCGGTCGAGTTTCTCCGCTGCGCTGCCGGTGGTGTTGGAGCCGGCAAAGATGTCCAGCACAGTGTCGCCGGGGCCGGTGAGAAACTCGATGAAGAACGTCGGCAGCTTTTCCGGGAAGCGCGCCGGGTGCGGTTTCACGCCCACGCTGGCGCAGTGGCGCTGGTAGGGCGAATTGCTCTCGGTGTTCGGGATTTGCAGGAGGTTGGACGGGATGGCGCCGCCGTTGTTGTTGGCGAAGTTGGCGCTGATGTCGTGGCCGGAAGGACGCAGTTTCGGGCGATAGAAGCTCTCGGCGTCTTCCAGCAGTTTCTTCATCCGCTCGGAGTAGGGCGCGAGCACGCGGCGGACATCGGCTTTCGGGAAGTCGGTTTTCGCGAACCACCAGACGGTGTTCACGGAGTCTTTCGCGCGGATTTTGCGTTTGTTCACCCACTCGATGGGCGACGGGAGTTTGGCGGGGTTGTGCCAGAAGAATTCTTCGGCGAGCCGAAAGCCGTGTTCGTCGCACAGGCGGAGCATGACGCGGAGGTTGTAGAGCGAGCGCACGGGGCGTCCGCTCTGGTAGGCACCACCGAGGTCGAGCACGAAGCTGCCGGTGGGCTTGAGCACGCGTTTGACGGGTTCGGCGAGCTGGAGCAGCCAGTCCACGTGGGCGTCTTCGGTTTCGTTGCCGTATTCCTTCTGGCGTTGGAGCGCGAACGGCGGCGAGGTGATGACGAGGTCCACGGAGTCGGCAGGCAGGCGCGGCAGGAGTTCCAGCGAGTCGCCGACGTAGGCCTGGCCCCTGTCGGTCGTGTAAAGCGGAGTTGGCAGCGCGGCGGGCATGTCAGTATTCCTGCAAATCGTAAACCCAGCTCGCCAGAATCTTCCAGAGAACGGTGACCGCGAAATAGACTTCCCGATCGCGACGACGGAGTTGCTCAATCTGGCCGATGCAGGTTTGCTGGTCTTGTGTGCCGAGGATGTATGCGACCCAGCGGCGGGCGTCGTCGTCCACAAGCAGCGGGAGCAGTTCGTCAACCTTGACGCGACCTGATCGGCTCACGGCCCACGCGATGCCGGCGCGCTGATCCTCTTGGGCGGCGGGGAGCTTCGCAGCGACGCTGGCGGTGGTATTGGCGGCGATCTTTCGCAAGGCGCGGGCGGCTTCGATGCGGAT
>VHCO01000123.1 GCA_016871715.1 Verrucomicrobiota bacterium | reverse complement strand
CTTAAGCAGGCGATCAACCTAGGCCCAGTTCTCGAAAGCCAACTCAAAGCAGGAGAAACTGACCGAAAAGCACAAGAGTCAACTGCATAGCCAGATGGTTTTATTTGGCCGGTGGATTTCAGCCGCCGGACTTCCGTTGGGCCATTTTCTTCGCGTAATCGGCCAGTTGCTTTTCCAGTTCCGCAATGCGGGCGGCGATTTTCTCCCGCGCCTCACGGTCTTTATTCCTGCCGCGGCCGATGTTTCTACCCGAGTTGCCACGAGAAACGGGCGTTGGAGAAGGCCGGGTGGGTGGCCGAGCACGTCTGCGCCGAGGTGCCGCACCGGCAGTTCGTGTTCACGATTCCCAAGCGGCTGCGGATCTACTTCCGGTTCGAGCGGCGCCAGACCGAGGTCATCGAGAAGATCCTCCGGCACTGCGGGCTGTGGGAGGACGCATCGGTTCGTGCCCCGCCGTCGACGGCTGTCACGGTTGATGCCTGAGGATGAAGTCGAGGCAAGGGGCAGCGGTGGCGCAGCACCTGTCCGTGCATCCTGCCGCGAAAATAGCGCGCTGTGCTATTTCCGATACTGAAGATAGGCACCGGATGCCCAGCAAGAGCCAAAAGACGCCGCAGATTCCCGGGAGAAAGGTGCCTCGAGGCCGCTACAGCGCCGTCGTGCCCTTCCCCCTGCCAGCGGCCCTCGACTGGTCGCCCCGGCTGCTGCGGCTGCTTTCCGATGCCGACCGGCTGATCGGCAAGCTCGCCGGTGAGGGCGGAAGGCTTCCCAACCCGCATGTGCTCATGCGCCCCTTCGTCCGGCGCGAGGCGGTCCTCTCCGGTAAAATCGAAGGCACCCAGGCGACGCTCGGCGAGTTGCTCGCCGCCAATATCCCTTCATCACCGCCAAAGGCTGTGTCGAAAAGCTCGGTATCGCTTTCACCACGGCCCAGCGCGCCATCGAACGCCTGGCGCGCCTTCATATCGTGCAACAGGCGGGAACGGCAAAACGCGACCGCGTCTATTGCGCGAAGGCGCTCCTCGACATTCTGGACGAGCCCACGCAGTTGACGCCCGGCGACTAATCGCGGGTGGATACCTTGTTGCGTTCAGAATAGCGCTTCAGGTCTCCTTGGTTTACGCCCATGCAGGTTCAGTCGTACAGTCTGGGGCGCTGGCCCTGGCGTCCAGCCTGCCTGGTGACCTGAGAGCGCCGGGTGAAACCGCGGACCGTGAAAGGCAACTTATGAGTGATGCAATGTCGGATGAGGGATCGACGGCTCTGAGCGACGGGATGCGCAGAGCGCGGAAAACCGTGGCGGTCATGGGCGCCCTAGCTGTCGCTCTCTGGGCCCTGCCGGCGTTCGCCGCCCAGGCCCAGACCGAAGTGACCCTGGCCGGCACGCGCTGGCTAATCAACGGCCAACCGACCCATCCCGGCACGGCGGCGGAGGGGTTGCTGATGAACGTGCGAATGGTCAACGCCACCTTCGAAGACCGCCAGCGCCCGCACTTCGACCCGGAAGGGAACACGGACGAATTCATCGCGCACCTGCCGGACTATGCAGCTCAGGGGGTGAACGCGTTCACGCTCAATCTCCAGGGCGGCATGCCCGGCTATGAAGGCGCGGTGAATTCGGCGTTCGAGTCGGACGGGTCGCTGCGTCCAGCTTACCTCCAGCGGGTCGAGCGCGTGATCAGGGGGTGCGACCGGCATGGCCTGGTGGCGATTCTGGGTCTCTACTACCAGCGGCAGTCGCGGATCCTGCGCGACGAGGCGGCCGTCCGCGCGGGTATCGAGCATGCGGCGCGTTGGATTCGGGACCGTGGATTCCGGAACGTTGCGGTCGAGATCGCCAACGAGTACCCGCACGGCGGCTTCGCGCACGAGGTCATTCGCAGTCCCAAGGGGCAGGCCAGCCTCCTCCGGCTCCTCAAGGACCGCGCCCCGGACCTGCTGGTCACCGCCAGCGGTTACGGCGATGGCAAGATCCATCCTGAAGTGGCTGCGGCGTGCGATTTCCTCACCCCGCACTGGAACGGGACGAAGGTGGCCGACATCCCTGCGCGCGTAGCCGAGTTGCGGCGTTTTGGGAAGCCGGTGGTCTGCAATGAAGACGATAAAGTTGGCGAAGAGGCCGCTGCCGCGTTGCGGGCGTCGGTCGAGAACGGCTGCGCCTACGGGCTCATGCTCAAAGACCACAACCAGACCTTCCCCTTTCAGTTCCACGGGGCGGCGGACGACCCCGTCTTCTATGCGGCCCTGCGGGCGATAACCTCGCCGCAGGGGACGGCCACGCCTGCGCCAGAGCCGGCTCAAGCCGGCCCCTTCACGTTGGACGTCATCGGTCGGGTAGAGAAGTCCGACACCGGACCGGCGATCGTGCTGGATCCGAAGTACGCGCCGGGCCTTCTGGGGCTAGACGGTTTCTCGCACGTGTGGGTGTTCTGGTGGTTTGACCGAAACGACACGCCCCAGCGGAGGGCCATTCTTCAAGTCCACCCGCGCGGCAATCGGGACAATCCGTTGACCGGTGTCTTCGGCACTCGCGCACCCGTTCGCCCCAATCTGATCGCGTTGAGCCTCTGCAAGATCCGGTCTGTGCAGGCGAACCGGGTCGAAGTGGAAGACATTGACGCCTTTGTCGGCACACCGGTGCTCGACCTCAAGCCTTACGCACCGGGGATCGACTCGGCCCAGGCCACGGCGCCCGAATGGGCCCGGCCACGTGCCGCACCCTAAATCGTCGTCGAACAAACCACGGCCGCGCCGGCTTGCCCGGCTCGCCGTCGCGCTCCAGGCTGCGCGGCATGAACTCCATGTCGAAGGGCGCAGGGCGCGCGAATGGGCTGCAGAGAATCGCCGGCCGCGGCGAACCGCCGGGCCGTTGCGGCCAACCGCGGGGTGGGTTGCGTCTGATTCCCTGCGAGCGCGGATTCGTCTGGTTCGCCTCGCTCCTGGGGTCCGGCATGGTCCTTGCCGGCAGCGCGCCTTCGCCCGTGCATGTCTGGGAGAAGGTCGAGATTACGCTCGAGGCAGAACGGACCTATCCGAATCCGTATACGGATGCGCAGGTGTGGGTGGACCTGACGGGGCCGGGATTTCAGCGGCGTTGCTATGGCTTCTGGGATGGCGGCGGCCGCCTGCGCCTGCCTCGATTCCCCGACGCCCAGGCGCGCTCCGCGACCGATTGGGGACTCAGACTGGTGTCCCTGCCCAGCGACACCGCCACGTTCCCGGGCGAACTTTGGATCCAAGCCAGCCCGGCCGAGGTGGGCTTAAACGAAGCCAAGCTGGCGGACGCCCGAGATTATGCGCTCAGCGGAGGCGGCTCGGGTTACATCGTGCGCGGCGGCAAGCTGGCGATGTCGTGGGGCGATCCGGCGCGGCTCTACGATCTGAAGTCCACTACCAAGTCCTTCGGCGCCGCGGCGCTTGGGCTGGCGATTGCGGATGGTAAGCTGCGGCTCGAGGATCGAGCGCGGGCGCATCATGCCACGTTGGGCACGCCGCCAGACCGCAACGCGCAGACGGGATGGCTCGACGCCATCACGATCCTGCACCTGGCGGCGCAGACGGCTGGGTTCGAGAAGCCGGGCGGCTACACGCCACTCCTCTTCGAGCCGGGCACGCAATGGGACTACAGCGATAGCGGTCCGAATTGGCTGGCCGAATGCGTGACCTTGGCCTACCGGCGGGATGTGGACGAGCTGATGTTCGAGCGTCTGTTCACGCCCTTGGGCATTCGGCGCACGGACCTGATTTGGCGCAAGAACGCGTATCGGCCGGATCTCATCGATGGTATCAGGCGCCGCGAGTTCGGTTCGGGCATCAGTGCCAACGTCGATGCGATGGCGCGATTCGGCCTGCTCTGGCTGCGGGGCGGCGAGTGGAACGGCCGTCCGCTCCTGCCCAGGTCCTTCATTGACCAAGCCCGCACCACAGTCCCGGGTGTGCCAGGTCTATCCGTCCGCAACCCGGCCGAGTACGGCCGGGCCGCCCAGCATTACGGCCTGCTTTGGTGGAACAATGTGGATGGAACCCTCGAGGGCGTCCCACGGGACACGTATTGGACCTGGGGGCTCTACGACAGCTTGATCGTCGTGATGCCCGCGCTCGATATCGTGGTCGCGCGGGCGGGTCAGTCTTGGAAGCGCGCCGCGGGCGCCGACCATTACGAGGTGCTCGAGCCGTTCCTGCAACCGATTGCGGCGGCGGTGACCGCAAGGCCAGCCCCCGCGGCGCCGGGTGCCTCGGGCTCAGGCGGCGCGCCTTACCCGCCCAGCCCCGTCATCCAGCGCATCGACTGGGCGCCGACCCACTCGATTCTCCGCCTGGCCCGCGGTAGTGACAACTGGCCCATGACCTGGGCCGATGACGGTGCGCTCTACACCGCCTACGGCGACGGCCACGGTTTCGCGCCGTTCTTGAAGGAGAAACTCAGCCTTGGCCTGGCTAGAATGACGGGCACGCCGCCGAGCCTCGAGGCGGTCAACCTCCGCGCTCCCACCGCCGAGGCAGTCGGCGACGGCGCGCACGGCCGCAAAGCCAGCGGCCTGCTCTGCGTGGAAGGCGTGCTTTACCTGCTGGTTCGCAACGTCGGCAACGCGCAGCTCGGTTGGTCCACCGACCACGGCGCAACCTGGTCGTGGGCGGATTGGCGATTCACCGAGAGTTTTGGTTGTCCAACCTTTCTGAACTACGGCCAGGACTACGCCGGCGCCCGCGACGGGTTGGTCTACGTCTATTCGCCTGACGCCAACAGCGCGTACGAGCGCGCCGACCGGTTCGTGCTCGCCCGCGTTCCCCAGGATCGGCTCCGCGAACGCGCTGCCTACGAGTTCTTCGTCGGCCTGGACAGCACCGGGCAGGCCCAGTGGACGCGCAACCTGGCCAAGCGCGGCGCGGTGTTCACCCAACTGGGCGGGTGCTATCGCTCCGGCATCAGTTACCATGCCGGGCTTGAGCGCTATCTCTGGTGCCAGACCGGCCGAGGGGAGGACACTCGTTTCCGTGGCGGGTTTGCCGTCTATGACGCCCCGGAACCCTGGGGACCGTGGACGACTGCCTACCACACCGAGGAGTGGGACGTTGGGCCTGGGGAGTCGAGTTGTCTTCCAACGAAGTGGATGAGTGCGGACGGTCGCGCCGTGCACTTGGTGTTTTCCGGCGAGGATCATTTCTCGGTGCGGAAGGGGACGCTGGTGCTGCGGGAATGAGCGGTCAGGCCAGATCAAGCGGCTTGCCAGGCCGTCCCCGCCGGCTATGCTCCGCCGCATGTCGACGTCCACTACTCCCTTGGTCGAGCGGTTAGGCATTTGCAGTTGGTCGCTGCAGCCGGACTCCGCCGATGACCTGTTCCAGAAGTTGGCTGAAACCGGTATCCCGCGCATTCAGATCGCGCTGGATCCCATACGGGAGAACGCGGGTGGGGCATGGTCCAACTTCGCCGCCCGTTGTGCGCAGCAAGGAGTGAGATGCGTTTCGGGCATGTTCGGCACGGTCGGCGAAGATTACTCGACCTTGGACTCGATCCGGCGCACGGGCGGGGTGGTGCCGGACGCCACCTGGGACCAAAACTGGCGCCAGATCCAGGCCAATGCGAACGTGGCGCGAGATCTGGGCGTCGAGTACATCGCGTTCCATGCGGGCTTCTTACCGCACGAATCGACCGATCCGGCCTTTGCGAAGTTGGTGGGGCGGCTCAAGGCCATCGCCGAGTTCTACGGGGCGCGCGGGATGAGCCTCGGGCTCGAGACCGGCCAGGAACAGGCGGAGACACTGCGCACGTTCCTCGAGCAGTTGGGCTGCCCGAATGTGGGGGTGAACTTCGATCCTGCCAACATGATCCTGTACGACCAAGGCGATCCGATCCTGGCGCTGCGCACGCTGGGACCTTGGCTACGGTCGTGCCACCTCAAGGACGCCGTTCGCACCAAGGTGCCGGGCACATGGGGCGAGGAAGTCGTGTTGGGGACCGGCCAGGTCGACTGGCCGAGGTTCTTCCAGACCCTGACGGAGCTCGGCTTCAGCGGGCAAGCCTGCATCGAGCGCGAGGCGGGCACTCAACGGGTGGCCGACATTCGCACGGCTCAGCAATTCGTGCGCGACCTGCTCGCTCAGGCCTGAGCCGCGAGCGGATGACGCTCGAAGCGCAACTCCGAATCGGGAACTTGAACCGCGAGGATTGACTATGGTGAACGTTGGCGTGATTGGCTTGGGTTTCATGGGGCTAACCCATATCAAGGCGTATCGGCAACTGCCCAACGCCCGGATTGTGGCCATCTGCGACTCGGTCCGGTTGCCGGCGGACGGCAACTTGGCGAGTGTGGCCGGGAACATCGCCACCACGGAACAGATCCACTTCGACCTCGCGGTCGTCCGGGGCTACAAGGATTACCACCAACTCCTGGCCAATCCGGAGGTGCAATTGGTGGACATCTGCGTGCCGACGCCGTTGCATGTGCCGATCGCGGTGGCCGCCCTGACGGCCGGCAAGCATGTCCTGTGCGAAAAGCCGCTCGCGCGAACCAGCGCCCTGTGCCGCGCGATTGTCGAGGTCGCACGCCAGGCGCCCGGCTACTTCATGCCGGCGATGTGTCTGCGGTTCTGGCCCGAGTGGGTTTGGGCCCAGCAGGCCATCGCGCAGGGGACCTATGGCAAGACACTCGCCGCCTCCTTCCGCCGGCTTTCCGAGCCGCCGGGTTGGAGCCAGGGGACCTACCTCAAGGGAGACGACTCCGGCGGAGCGCTCTTGGACATGCACATCCACGATACGGACTTTGTGCAGTTCTGTTTCGGCAAGCCTCGGCGTGTGGCGGCGGCCGGCTTCAGTAAACTGAGCGGCGCGGTCGACCATGTGCTCACCCAGTACCACGTGGACAGCGGCGCCCTGGTCTGGGCGGAGGGATCCTGGCTCATGGGACCCGGCTCGGGCTTCAAGATGGCTTACACCATCCACTTCGAGCGGGCCATGGCCGACTACGACAGCAGCCGTGGCGCGGAGGCCTTGCGCCTGTTCGAGCCTGGCCAAGCGCCCCGCACCATCGCTTGCGAGGGCCCGGACGGTTACGTGGGCGAACTGCGCCACATGCTCGAGTGCATCGAGACCGGCAAACCGCCTTCGGTGGTTACGGCCGAGGACGGCTTGCGCGCGGTCGAGATTTGCGAGGCCGAAGATCGCTCCGTGCGGAGCGGGAAGATCGTGGACCTGGATTGAAAGGGGTGGGGCGCCGGGGGCGGGCCGGGGTGGCTTGCCCGAGCGCCTGGACCAAGTGGGGCGTGAAGAGCTTCGGTTCGAGCAGGAACGAATCGTGGCCTTTGTCCGTGTGCACCGTGATCCACATCACCGGGACGTGCGCCCTCTTGAGCAGGTGCACCAGCTTGGCTTGTTCCTGCGGGTGAAAGGACAAGTCAGAGTCCATGCTGAAGACAAGGAACTCCTGGTTGCGGCAGCGCTCGAAGAGGTCCTGAAAGTCGCTCGCCCCGCCTTCGCCCACCAGGTCGAACCATTGCCAGGCATCCAGGATGCGCAGGTAGGTGTTGGCGTCGAAGCGCCGCACAAACTTCTCGCCCTGATGCAGCATGTACGACTCGACCGGATGGTTCATTTCGTACCAGCCGTAGGGCGGTTTCTGGCTGACCACCTCGCCTCGCGCGCGTTCGCTGAGTGCGTCCAGGGAAACGAAGGTCTTGTGGGCGATGCGCCGGGCCAAGGCCAGACCGATGTGGGGCCGCGGTCCGTTGTAGTAATCGCCCCCTTTGAAGCTGGGATCGGCCTCGATGGCGGTGATTTGCTCGAAGTTGATGATGCGTTGGTAGGTGGTGGTCTCGACGCCGGTACCGATCGGGACGACAATCCGCACGCGCTCCGGGTAGCGAGTGGCCGCTAACAGGCACAGATAGCCCCCAATGGAGGCGCCGATGACGGCGTGCAACTGGCGCACCCCGAGGTGATCGACCAGGCGCATCTGCGCATCCACAATGTCGCTGATCCGCAGCACGGGAAAGGTCGGCCCCCAAGGCCGGCCCGTGGCAGGGTTGGTCGAGGCGGGGCCGGTCGAACCGTAACAGCCGCCGAGGTAATTGACGCACAAGACACAGAATCGTCGGGTGTCGAGCGCTTTGCCCGGGCCGATGAATCCGTCCCACCAGCCCAGGTGGACCTCGTCCGTCCAGCGCCCGTCCAATCCCGGCACGGCGTGGTTGACGCCCGCGGCATGCTGCGTGCCGGTCATCGCGTGGAAGAGGAGGATGACGTTGGACCGGTCCGCGTTCATCTGGCCGTAAGTCTCATAGGCCAGCGTGAATTGGCTGAGTGTGCCCCCGACGCGTAACCGCAGGGGCTGACGCGGGTTTTGGAACTGGAACAACTGAGTCTTGACCCGACCGATCGCGCGGCTCATGGGCGTGCTCCGTCTCGGCGCATCAGGCCGCCGCTCGCAGGGCTTGGTCCAGATCGACCACCAGATCGTCTACGTGTTCGAGCCCAATGCTCAGTCGCACCAACTCCGGCGTAATGCCGCCGGCGCGCTGTTGTTCCTCGCTGAGTTGGGAGTGGGTGGTGGTCGCGGGATGAATGGCCAGGCTCTTGGCGTCGCCCACGTTCGCCAGGTGAGAAAAGAGCTTGAGCGAGTCGATGAACTTGCGGCCGGCGGCCTTCCCACCCTGAATGCCAAAGACGACCATCGAACCGCCTAGGCCGCGCAGGTAGCGCTGGCTCAGGGCGTACATCGGATCGTCTTCGAGTCCCGGGTAGCGCAGCCACTCGACTTGGGGATGGCGCCGGAGATGCTGGGCGATGGCCTTCGCGTTGGCGCAGTGGCGCTCCATGCGCATGGGCAGGGTCTCGATGCCTTGGAGAAAGATCCACGAATTGTCGGGTGAAATGCAGGCGCCTAGGTTGCGCAGCGGCACGGTGCGCATGCGCAAGATGAAGGCCAACGGCCGCAGCGGTTCCGGCAGGTCCAGGCCCCAACGCAACCCGTGATAGCTCGCATCGGGCGTGGTGTAGAGCGCGTGTTTACCGGCCGCCCAGTTGAAGCGGCCGCTGTCCACCACCAACCCGCCAATCCCGGTCCCGTGGCCGCCGAACCACTTCGTGAGCGAATGCACGACGATGTCCGTGCCATGAGCGATGGGTTGGGTCAGGTAGGGCGTCGAGAAGGTCGCATCCACCACCAGCGGCAGGCCGTGGTCATGCGCGATCTGCGCCACGGCCTCGAGATCGGTGACCTCGAGCGCCGGGTTCGAGACGGTCTCGCAGAACAAGGCCCGGGTCTGGCCGTCGATCGCCCGCCCAAAGTTGGTAGGGTCGTTCGAGTCGACGAACTTCACCGTGATGCCCAGGGTGGGGAGGATCGAGTCGAACTGCGTGTAGGTGCCCCCGTAGAGATTGCGCGCCGACACGATGTTGTCGCCGGCCTGGGCCAGGTTGATCACCGAGTAAAACACCCCGCTGGTGCCCGAGGCTAGCCCCAGCCCCCCCAGCTCCGGCGCACCCTCGATCAACGCCACCCGGCGCTCGAGCACATCGGTCGTCGGATTCATCAGCCGCGTGTAGATGTTGCCCAGCTCCTTCAGCGCAAAAAGGTTCGCCGCATGTTCCGTGCTCCGGAACTGGTACGACGAGGTGCGGTAAACCGGCACCGCGCGCGCCAGCGTCGTCGGATCCGGTTGGGTACCACCGTGCAGACACAGGGTCTCGAATTTCATCTATTCGCGATGTTACAAACCAGGTCCCCCCTGGGCAATAGGCATTTGCGCTCGACCCCCGCTCTTGTCGGTCTGAGGTCCGGCAGTCAACCGGTCATCGGTGCGGTTCGGTTCGAGCATCGCCGCGCGCTTGTTCCGCCAGCAGCAAGGCGCCCACAGGCACGGCGTCCTCACCTAGCGCGGCCAACACCACCTTCGGGCCGGGTTGGAAGGCGTCCATGACGAACCGGGGCAGGGCGGTCGCCACCGCCGCGCGCAGGGGTTCGCCCAAGAGGGAGAGCCCGCCCCCGATCACAATCACTTCGGGGTGAATCAAGTGAGTCGCATGCGACAGGGCAAAGGCGAGGTCCTCAGCCGTCTCGCGTAAGATCTGGGCCGCGTCGGCATCGCCTTGCTCGAGGGCTCGCTGGAGCACCTTCGCCTCGCTGCCCGCCGCTTCCGCTGCCAACCGTGCGAGTAACCCCTCGGGCTGCTGCGCCGCCAGCGCGCGGATCTTCCGATCCACTGCCCAACCGGAGCAGCGGGACTCGACCGTTTGACCGGTTCGATCGAGGCGCAGGTGGCCGATCTCGACCTCGCCCGGGGTAGCTCCGTGGTAAATGGCACCCTCGATCGCCAAGCCACCGCCCACGCCGCTCCCGAGGGTCACGTAGAATACCGGACTCGAACCGCGTCCGGCGCCGGCGCAGGCCTCGCCGAGGGCTGCCACGTTGGCGTCGTTGTCGACCGCCACCGGCAGGCGGGTCAGCGATTGCAACCAAGAGCCCAGCGGGAAATCGGACCACCCCTCGACGTGATGTGAACAGCAGACCTGGCCCGTGCGCCAATCGACTGGGCCGCCGTAGCCCACGCCGAGGGCGGCGGCTCGCGTTTGGGGCAGCAGTTCCCGCAACGTCCGTTCGATTTGTTGGCGAATGCCGGCGGCCCCCAACGAACGCTCGACAGCGAACCGAAAACGCTGCCGGATGTTGCCCCGGGCGGCGCCGACAACCACCTGCAGTTTCGTGCCGCCGATTTCAATCCCGAGGTACTCGGGTTGCACAGGCCGATGTGGCTCCAAAGTCATCAGAGCCATTCGAGTTAGAGGCTCGAAAACTGCGTTCCGGGTGGAAGCGGATGCCCTGTTGAAGCTCGCTAATGGCCAGCGCCCCTTGGCGACAGCCGACCGTGATCCCCGTTGGGCCGGCAGCCAGGACCTCGCCGGGCAGACCTGAGACAGCCTCCGTCGCTTGGGCGCGCCAGACCTTGAGCAGGATCCGGCCCGAAGCCCGTGCCAGAAAAGTGTACGCCCCGGGCCAAGGGGTGAGGGCGCGCACCTGATGCTCGAGTTCGAGCGCCGTTCGGTTCCAATCCAAGCGCCCATCGTCGCGCACGATCTTGCGGGCGTAACTGACGCCGGTACTGGGCTGCGGTTGGGGCGCGATGGCGCCGGCGAGGTAGCCGGGGATGGTCTCGACGAGCAACTCCGCACCGAGTTGGGCCAAGCGAGCATGGAGAGTCTCCGCAGTGTCGCTGGGCGCGATGGGCGTGCGGACCTGCGTGAGGATGTCGCCCGTGTCGAGCCCGGCGTCCATCTTCATGATCGTCACCCCGGTCTCCGTTTGGCCGTCCAGGAGCGCCCACTGAATCGGCGCTGCGCCGCGGTACTGGGGCAGGAGCGAGGCGTGGACGTTGAGGCCGCCGTGCGGCGGCAACTCGAGGAGTGCCGTCGGCAAGATCTGACCATAGGCCGCCACGACGATAAGGTCCGGACGCAGCCCGCCGAGTTGCTCGAGGAAGTCCGGCTGCCGGCACTTGGCCGGTTGCCACACCGGAAGGCCCAGTTCGAGTGCGGCGCGTTTGACGGGCGGCGGCTGGACGCGCAGAGCGCGGCCTTGGGGGCGGTCGGGTTGCGTCACCACGCCGAGCAACGACCACGCGGATCCGCTCGCCAACGCGCGCAGGCTAGCGCACGCCAGTTCGGCGGTGCCGAAGAACACAAGTCGATACGGAGGTCTCATCCGTCCGGCGAGCTTCAGCGCAACAAGCCCCGGGGAGGCGTCCCGGGCGGGAGCGGGCGAGGCCGTTTGGCGGCCGGCCGAGTGCGGGCGGAGCGAGCGGTGGACAAGCTAGCTAATGCCGGCCCGGTGACGGTGCGTTGGCCGAGGGAGGTGGCGCATCCGACGCACAGGTATTCGTAGAGTTCGCCGGTGGGCAGCACCAGCAGCAACTTCTCGCGCACGGGTTGGGCCCGGCGGCATTTCGGACAATAAAGTTCGCTGGCTGTGAAGGCGCCGAACTGGGCGGCCATGGTCAGACTTGCAGTTTGACGATCAGGGTCAAGATGTCCAAGAGCACCCCGACGGGCGTCTTGGTCGCGTCGACGATGTGGAGCCGGTCGGGCCCGTAGAAATCGAGGACCGGCTTCGATTCCTGTTCGTAGGTCTGCAGGCGGCTGCGGATGACGTCCAGATTGGCGTCATCGAGCCGGTTCTCGTGGAGCGCGCGCCGTTGGAGGCGGTGGACCAACTTCTCCGGGTCAGGGCACGTCAAGTAAACGACCGCGCGCACGTCGAGCGCCTCGCGCAGCAGCTCGGCTTGGCGGGCGTTGCGCGGGATGCCATCGAGCAACAGGGTGTCGGTGGCCGGATCGAACTGGCCGGTTTGCTGGCTGTTCTCGATGAACTGGCGCCAGAGCCGGATGGTGGGTTCGTCCGGCACCAACTGGCCGCGGCTCGAGTACTCGACGAAGACCTTGCCCAGCGGGCTGTCCAGGCGCAGGTTGCGGAACACCTCGCCGCAGGAGCAATGGAAGAAGTTGGGGATGGTGCCCAGGATCTTGCCTTGGGTGCCCTTGCCGCTGCCCGGTGCGCCGAAGAGAAGGATGGTGCGAAAGGTCATGGTCGATGGCGAAGACGCGCGGGCCTGGGTGGCGCTGGGGTGAGGCGGTGTGTTCAGCTCGCAGTGGCTAATCTTTGGCGTCCTTGTGGCGGACGATGATCTGGGCGATCTCGCCAAAACCCACGTTTACTTCCTGGGTCCCGCCGCCTTGCACCAACTGCAAAAACAGCTCGTGACCGGAAATGCGACTGATGCGTTTGCCAATGTACTGCTGCTTGGGCGTCCGCACGACCAGCACCAGATCCTTCTCCGCTTCGGTCGGCACAATGCGGAAGAAGCCGGAGAATTGCGTCTCGATAAACCGCCGATTGAAGGTGTAGTCGCCCCGATTGAATACCTTCGGGCCGGCCTTGCTGCTGTCGGCGGCCTTTTCCTGCGCCGCCACCCGTAGGCCCGCCCCGGGCGCCGGCGCCTTGGGCGTACCCACCGGCACGGCGCGCGAAGTCGTTCCTCGCGCCGGTACTGCAGGCGCGGGAGCCGCCGTGGCGTCGAGTTGATCGAGGCCCCGCGCCGCCTCGTCCTCCGAGGGCGGCAGTTCGAGCGAGGGCGAGGCCAGAAAGAGAAGCGGCCCCACCAGCGGCAGCACAGCCGACACGCCGCAGACGACTCCGACGGGCCGGTTGCGGTAATGTGCCACTTCATAGGCCGCGAATAGGTTGGCAAAGTACAAGATGCCGAGCAGCGCCAGTCCCATGGGGGTGGTGAACGAGCTGAAGAAGGTCGTCCGCTCGATGGGCCGTTCGACCCGGGGCACTTCCTTCAACACGATCGGGCGCGGTTTGGGCTTGGCCTCGGGCGGGATTTCGATGAACGGCTCGACGAACTCCTTCAGCCGGTCGTCACGCACCAGCTCTTTGAGGGAATCCTGGGTAAAGCGACTCCAGGGCGTCCGCTCCGAGAACCCGCCGGTATCCAAGCGAAACACCACCCCCATTTCGTTGAAACCGGCCACCTCGCCGGTAATGACCGTTCCCTGCGTGAGCTTATAGTCGCCTGCCCAGGCCCCACCGGCTAACGACAGAGAGCAAACCCAAACCATCCACAACGCTTTGAGACGACGCATGACGCGCCCTTGCTTAGCAGACCCGCCGAGGCAACGGAAGCATTTTCCCGCAACTAGGACGGCCCCGAACCCTTAGCGAGCGTCAGGGCGAGCACGTTGCCGAGCGCCGCGACCAACTCCTCGACAGTCCAGTTGGCCTGGCGGCCGGAGAGGGCGTCGGCCGTGGCGCCGTGTTGCCAGACGGCGTACCGCAGGGTCAAAAGCGGATCGGCCTGGAGCGCGGGTTGGGCGAGCAGGCCCACCACGTAGCCTGCCAGAACGTCGCCGCTGCCGCCTTGGGCCAGGTGGGCGTCGCCGGACGGGTTCACGTACAGGTCTCCCTCGGCGCTGCCCAGAAGGGTCTGATAGCCCTTGAGGACGACCCAGCAACCGCCATAGCGCCGGGACAGTTCCCGGACCGCCGCGGGCCGATCGCCTTGGACCGTCGCCACACTCGTCCGCAACATCCGCGCGGCTTCGCCGGGATGCGGCGTGATGACCCGGATAGAGTTGGTCTTGGTCCAGCCTTCCCTGAGCCAATCCAGCGCGCTGGCGTCCACGACCACCGGCAAGGGGGATTTGTCCCACCAATTCCTCAGTTCGTTGCCGAGTTCGGCAGGCAAGGAGCGCTCCGCCAGCCCCGGACCGCACAACAGCGCGGTCGCATGCTCCGGCACGGCGGTGTCGGGAAACCAGATGTGGGTCATCACCGCCTGCATCTGGCCGGCAACCACTGGGTACACCGGTTGGGTAGTGAATAGGCTCACCAACCCCGGCCGAGCCCGCTGCGCCCCGCGCGCCGCCAACACGGCAGCCCCATGGTAACCTAGGCTGCCCGCCAAGAGCACCGCGTGACCGAACACGCCTTTGTGCCCTGCGATCGCGCGCGGCGGTGGGAACCGGGCGAAGTCGGCGGGACTGGTCCAGTGGAGGTCGCTAGTCAGCGGACACGGTACCAGCCCGATGTGCGGCGCTACTTCGAGCCGGCCGACGTAGGGGGAGGCGCCAACCGCGAGCAGGCCACGCTTGGGCGCCCCCAGCGTCAGGGTCAGGTCGGCGCGGATGGCCGCCCCCATGACCTCGCCCGTCTGGGCGTTGAGGCCCGAGGGCACGTCGATCGCTAGCACCGGCACCCGGCTCCCGTTCACCTGCTCGACCAACGCCATCCATTCGGTCGAGAGGTTCCGGTTCAGGCCAATCCCAAACAAACCGTCCAAGACCAGCGCCGGGCCCGACGCAAGAGCTGCCCGAACCGCCTCTGCCCCCGCCGCCGGATCCGCCACCACCAACATCTCCGTCTGCCGTTGAGCCAGGTGCGGCTGCGCCCGGCGCGCGTCGGCGCCGTTGTTGCCTGGGCCTGCCAGGATGAGAATGCCATCGCCGTCCCGCGTCAGCGCCAGCGCGCGCCGTGCCACCAACTCGCCCACACGCCGAATGACGGCCTCCTCCGACTGGCCCGTGGCCCACGTCGCCTCCTCCCAGCGGCGCATCTGCGCCACGTCGACAACTGGAATTGACATATGTTCGGTCACGCGCAGCACCTCACCCGGGCGGCCGCGCCTCTCGCTTGGCCATCAGCATGGGCAGCTCGCAAGCCAATGAAAAGCGGAAACCCCGGTGGCGCAAGAACACTTCACTCGGCCTCGTCTTCCCCAACGGCATTTGGATTGAGGAAGCGCAGCCGGTGCGTCAGGCTCGACCCATGCTCGACTGCAACTCCCAGGGCCGACAGTGGCGCGGGGCCACCCGGCTTACGTCGCGCCGGCGGCGCGCTGCTGCCGCTGAAGCCGAGGTTGTGTTCAGGCGCTGGCTGCGGGTGCTGGTCCTTGGCCTTGGGCTGCTGGCGGCGGACGTGAGCCGAGCGGCTCTGGCGTCGTGTCTCGAGGTCTTGACCTTTGCCGACGGGAACGTGCCCGACCGCGACGTGTACGTGGGGTTGGCCGGCAGCGATAGCCAAGGCGATGGCAGCCGGGCGCGACCGTACCGGACCTTGGCGCGGGCGGCCCGCGAGGCGCGACCCGGCGTGGCGGTGCGGCTGTTGCCTGGCACGTACGCCGGCGGCAACTACCTCGAGCGCCTTGCCGGCACCTCGACAGCCCCGATCTGGTTGGGCGGCGTGCCGGGCGAACCGCGCCCCGTGATCGTTGGAGGCAGCGGCGGCCTGCATCTCTCGCGAGTCCGATATCTGGTAGTCGAGCACCTCGAGGTCAGGGGCGCAACGGGTAACGGGATCAACTGCGACGATGGCGGCGAGTACGGCAACGGTGAAGCCACGCGCTGGGTGGTCTTCCGCCACCTCGCCATCCGTAACATTGGCACGGGCGGCAATCAGGATGCGCTCAAACTGTCGGGTGTGAACGATTATTGGGTGTTGGACTGCGAGTTCACCCAGGGCAGCGCTGGCGGTAGTGGCATCGACCAGGTGGGGTGCCACCGCGGCGTCATTGCGCGGTGTCGTTTCCGCAGCCCGGGCAGCAATGCCATCCAATGCAAAGGCGGCAGCGCCGCGATCGAGATTCGCGGCAACCATTTCGTCCAGGCCGGCCAGCGCGCCATCAACCTGGGCGGTTCGACCGGCTTCGAGTTCTTTCGCCCGCCGCTGGTGGCGGGCCAAGTCCACTTCGAGGCCAGCGCCATTCGAGTGGTGGCCAACCTGTTCGAGGGGGCCGATACCCCCGTCGCGTTCGTGGGTTGCACCGACTCGATGGTGGCGCATAACACCATCGTCAATCCCACCCGCTGGTTGTTCCGCATCCTGCAAGAGACCGTGTCGAGCGGCGGGTTCGAGTTCGGCGCATGCGGCGACTCGCAGTTTCTGAACAACCTGGTCTACTTCCAGCGCGGCGCCTTGAACACCTACGTCAACATCGGACCCAACACGGCGCCTGGCTCGTTCCGCTTCGCCCACAACCTCTGGTACGCCCACGATCAACCCGCCCAATCCCGCCCGAACCTCCCGGCTGCAGAAACCGGCGGGCGCAGCGGACAAGACCCGCTGTTGCGCGGCGTGGCCACGGGCGACTTCGACCTGCTGGAGGGTAGTCCCGCCATCGGTGCGGGCTCAGGTGCTGCCGCCGTCAGCGCGGATTATCGCCACGCGTGCTACGCTGCGCTCCCGAGTATCGGCGCTTTCGAGGCCGTTCCGATTGTGCCCGTGGACACCGATGGCGATGGGTTGCCCGATTGGTGGGAGCGGCACTTCGAGCTGGACCCGCACCAAGCTGCCGATGCGGCCCAGGATCCGGACCAAGACGGCCAGTCGAATGCAGCCGAATGGGTGGCCGGCACCGATCCACGCGACGCGCGCTCCGCCTTCTCCGTGCTCGCCTGGAACAGTGAGGAAGGCGCGCTTCTCTTCCGCGTGGCCACCGTGGCTCAGCGGCAGTACGCCGTCGAGCGCTCCGGCACCCTGGCGGCCGGGTCTTGGGAGACGGTCGCCACCTTGGCCGGCACCGGTGTCGCTGTCCAGTTCCGCGAGTCGAGCCTGCCCGGCCCTCCACTGGCCGCTGACCGCTATTATCGCGTCCGGGTGAATCCACCCAGGACGGTGTCTGGCGTCGAGACGAGAGGGCAGGGGTAGGGACGTCGAGTCCGCTCGGGGCCAGTTTCGGATCGCCTTTTGGTTTGGGTTTGGTACTGGTGCGCGGCGTGGATGTTGCCGACAACGCGGTTGTGCGCGGCGCGGCGCCTGCCGGCCAAGCGCGCACCCAGTTGCCAGAGCTCGCGGTCGAGGCCGAGGATTTGGCGCGTCGTTTTGGGGCCGTCGAGGCGTTGGCGGGCGCCAGTGTGAGTATCCGGAAGGGCGAGTTCTTCTCGCTGTTGGGACCGTCCGGGTGCGGCAAGACCACCTTGTTGCGCATCGTCGCCGGGCTGGATCTTCCAGACCGAGGCTCTCTGCGGCTCGAAGGACAAGACGCCCTGGGGGTGCCGGCCCATCTGCGGCCGGTCAACACGGTCTTTCAGTCCTATGCGCTCTTCCCGCACTTGACCGTCGCAGAAAACGTGGCGTTTGGCCTGCGCATGAAGAGAGTGCCGGCCGCCCAACGCGCCGCCCGGGTCCAGCGGGTGCTGGACTGGGTCGAGATCGCCGGCTTGGCCCCGCGCCGGCCGTCCCAACTCTCGGGTGGAGAGAAGCAGCGTGTGGCCCTGGCGCGAGCGATCGTCAACGAGCCGGCCGTGCTTTTGCTCGATGAACCGCTGGGTGCGCTGGACCTGAAGCTGCGCAGGCAACTGCAGCTCGAACTCCACGCCCTCCAGCGCCGGCTCGGCATCACCTTCGTTCACGTCACACACGACCAGGAAGAGGCGCTCGTGATGAGCGATCGCCTGGCCGTGATGAACGCCGGTCGCCTCGAACAAGTCGGCCCGCCCGCCGACGTTTACGAACAGCCGCGCACGCGCTTTGTCGCCGAGTTCCTCGGCGCCTGCAACCTGATCGAGGGAACCATTGCAGAGGCGCCGGCTGCTGGCGCCTGGCTGGTCCAGACTGCGTTGGGACCGCTACGGGTGGCAGCGCGTCCAGAGCGTGCGGCCGTTCTCCCGGGGCGCCGGTTGACCTTGGTCATTCGGCCGGAAAAGGTGCGCGTCCTCGACGTGCATGCCCACGGCGATCAGGCGTTGGCCGGTGTGATCCTGGACGCCTTCTATTTGGGTGCAGAGCGCAAGTTACGCGTGCGCGCCGGTAACGTCGTCCTGACTGCGTCGGTGGTCAACGCGGGCGAGCATGGCTCCGCCCTGCGACCGGGCGCGGCAGTTCGGTTCGAGCTGCCACCCTCGGCCCTGGTCCCGCTCGAGGACTGAGCGTCACGCTCGGACAGGCAGCCCGCCACGGTGTTCGTAGCTGTTCGTAGCGGCGAACTGGGGTTCGCCGCCGATCGGCCCGAAGGGCGGCACGGTCGCGTAACGGTCCGGCGGAGGCTCAGACGGCCGCACTCACCGGAGCGCCGCTACGGCGCTTCCAAGCTCGACCTCGCAGACCACGCGGAAGCCGACGTTGAAGACGGACTGCCAGGGAGCGTACGCCAACCGGAACGTGGACTGTGCCCGAACCGGCCGGTCGCGCCAGGAGCCGCCTCGCACAACCTTCGGATCCGCGAGGGCGAGATCGTTGCGTCCGTCGTCCTCGCGGTACGGGTACGGCCGGTGACTGGTCCGGGTCCATTCCCACACATTGCCGTGCAGATCGTGCAGGCCCCACGGGTTCGCCTGGTAACTGCCAACGTCCGTCGAGACCAGGCCGCCGTCGTTGAAGCGGGTGTCCTTGGGCACATAATCGTCGTACGGGCTCGTGTTCTTGAGCGGTTCGGCCACGGTGTAGGGGTCGGAGGCGAACTCGGCGAGCTTAGCGTCAGCCAGGTTGGCGAACTTCGAGAAGTCCGACTCGATGTTGCCGAAGGAGAAAGCCGAGCTAGTTCCGGCCCGGCAGGCGTATTCCCATTGGGCTTCGGTGGGCAACGAGAAATGCTCGCCGGTCCGACTCGAGAGCCACTGCGCGAAAGCGAGCGCCCGTTCCCAGGAGACCCGCACGACCGGTTGGCGCGGCGTGTTCAACGGGTAACCGTGGATCCCGAATTGATAGGCTTGTTTGGACTCGACCCGGCTGTCGTGGGCAGGGTCGAACCGCGCGTACTGTTCGTTGCTGACTTCGAGTCGTCCCATCCAGAAGGGGCGCGCGATGCGGACGAGCGTCGGCGGATGCTCCTCGGCTGCTACGGAAAGATCGCCCATGACGAACTCGCCAGCCGGAATCAGGACCAACTCGAGGGTCACGCCCGCGCCCAACTCGATCGTGCGCTGGTAGGGCGAGGCTCCTGCCGAGCCGGGTTCGGTGGCGGCGAGTTCGTGGGCCGGGTCCGGTGTCACGCCCGCGTCCAACTCGATCGTGCGCCGGTAGGGCGAGGCTGCCGAACCGGGCTCGGTGGCGGCGAGTTCATGAGCCGGGTCCGGTGTCACGCCCGCGTCCAACTCGATCATGCGCCGGTAGGGCGAGGCTCCTGCCGAGCCGGGTTCCGGCAGTGGCGGCGGGGGCTCGAAGGGCCGGGACTGGACTTGCGCGACCGGCACCGATTCCGGGTCGAGCTCGAGCCCGGCGTAGAGTTTCTGCAGCGCATTGCGGCGGTCGCGTTGGTTCCGTGAATCCTGCAACTCCTCGTGCCAGGTGCCGTGGAAGGGGGCGTTGAGGTCGATCCAGGTGATGAGCCGGTCCCAGGCTTCCGCATCGAGGTCGACGCGGTAATGCCCCTTGCGCAGCATCTGGACCAACTCGGTCGTGCTGGCGTGGAACTCGAGCGGGGTCAGCAGATGATAATCGCTCTCGATGCCGGGCCGCCTCACGTAACGATGCAGGTTCGCGTAACCGACCGAAAAACGCCCACCCAACCGTCCGCCTTGACCCGGGGTGACCATGCGGAAATCGGCAATGCGCTCCGTGCCGCGCAAGTCGAGCAGCCGGCGACCGTCGGGTCGCGGTTGGCCGTCGTGGCAGCCGACGCAGTATTGGTCCATAACGGGCTGGACTTCGCGGGCATAGCTGAAGCCTCGGGCCGGTCCGTGCCAAGGTTTGATTTCGTCGGGGGTACGCTGGCTGAAGGCGACCGGTCGGGTCGTGACGGGCGGAGTAGCGTTTTGCGTCTCGTGACAGCCGACACAGGAGAGGTTTTCGCCGGGCATCCCCGTGAACCAACTCCGCATCAATTGCACCGCTTGACCCTCGCTATCCAAGGGTTGCACCGAGATGGGGGTGTTAGCCGGCACCCGGAAGTAGGCCGAGCCATCCGGCGCGACCGGCACGGTGCCTAGAATCCGACGGATATCCCAGGGGCCGTCCAGGCCGATCGTGCCGAGCAGGCCGCCCATGCCCTGGTATGCCCAGTGGTAGGCGAACACGCGCAACGCCTTCACGGTGCCGCGCGGCACCCCTTTGAGGCCGCCGCCCTGATAGACATCGGCCAGGTAGACCAAGGCGTCCTTTCGCTGCGGATCGATTCGGTCCGGAATCGCAGGCGGCGTGGGCGTCTTGCGCAGTGGCATCGGCTCGAGCAGCGCATAGTCGTCTAGCTCAGCCAACAACAGTCGGTTGTCGAACACGTCCACCAGGTAAATGCCCCACAGCGATTCCTGCGTCGGTTGACTCGCGACTAAAAAGTACTTCTCACTCAGCGGATACGGATGCAGGAACTTCGGCCAGGACGCATCCACCAGGTTATCCCGAATCAACGGCTCGACCTTCTGGCCCCGTCCGGGAATCCGTTGCACGACGCCGGTGGCCTCGTGCCGGCCTTGGGCAGGATCGAAGATGACCAACTCGCCCATGCGCCGCACCCCGTGATGGCCTGTGACAATGCCGACGACCCGCGTGGGATGTCGCGGGATCGGGCGAGCGTAAAAAATGCCGTTGGGCCAATACGAGTTGCTGCCGTAGAACTCGGTTTGGCCGGTGCCGTCCGGGTTCATGTGAAAGAGCAGGCGCGTTTGGGAATGTGGCGTGTCGGCGTACTCCCAACGCAGGTAGAGGACCCGGCCGTTGGGCAGGACGGTCGGGCACCAATCATGGTCCTGATCGAAGCTGACCTGGCGGATGCCGGCACCGTCAGCGCCGAGCAGGTAAAGGTTGGCCACATGATCCCCGCCGTCCACACACGGCACCCCCACGAAACACGCCGTCGAACAGAACAGAATCCGTCCGTCCGGCAGGTAGCAGCCGTCGTAGCTGTCCACGTCCGGTTGATCCCCGGGTGTGACTTGGCGCAAGCCTTGGCCGTCAGTGCCGATCTCGAAGACCTGCCAGCGCTGGTGGCTGCCGATCGACGAGAAGAGCAGCCGGTCGGCCGCGAAATGCAACTCGAGATCGCCCACGAACTTGCCGCCCTCGGGCCGGTACAACGACTCGAGTTTGCCGCCGGGTGCAACCGGCGACAGGACGGCAATCTCGTTGTCGAACCCCGATCGGGGCAGGGAAGAGTTCCCCTGCCAATTGGTGGGCAGCCCGAGGTTCCGCACGCTGCGTCGGACCAGCAGCAGCTTGTCGAAGTCCAGCAGTGGATTGGCCAGCAGAGCCTCGCGGTGCAGCGTCTCGAGTTGGTCCACCAGGGCCAGCCAAGCGTCGCTGCCATCGGCCGCTGTTCCCGCGGGCGACAAGGCTTGCTCGAGTTCCTCGAGCTGCTCGAGCCATGCCGGGCCCTGGGGATATTCAGCGCCGTACGTCTGGCTCAAATCCTCGAGCGCCAACCGCAGCGCCTCGAAATCGAACTGCTTGAGGACCGTCGCGGCTTCGTCGGTGGCCCGCGCGCGGTAGTAGATCTCGCGTACGGCCTGCAGGCCGCCCACATCTTCGGCTCGGCGCGCTAACGCTTCGGCCTGGGGTTTGAGCGAACCGCGCGTCAGCCCCGCATATCGCAAGGCCAGCTCGCGCAGATCGCGCCAGTCCCGGCTCCAAATGCGGTCCACCCTTTCCCAGCGCATCTGGCGCAGGGCGGAGGGTTGGCCAAAATCGCGGGCCAACAACTCCCATAACTCGTCCGTCGCGCTGGCCTCCGACCCTGAGCCAGGGGTAGCGCTGACCTGGAATCGGACCCTGCCTTCTTTCCCGCGGGAAGCGTCCACACCCACCCACGCTTCGAAGCGGTTGTATGGCTCGGTGAGGCGGAAATGGAGGAGGCTTTGGGCGTGTGTGCCCAGGCCGCGGCTGAAGGTCTGCGCGGCGATTCGCAGCGGGCCTCCGACGGTGCTGCGGTTATCGCGCTGGAACTGGCCCCAGGCCTGGCGCGCCGACACGGGTTCGACGGTGTCGAGGTAGGTGACCGTGCCCGCCGCGTTGACCAGTCGCGCCTCGGCCCAGTTGGCGACGTCGTGGTGGTAATCTCCCTCGTCGTCGACCGTCAAGTACAGGTCGGTCCAGCCGTCGATGGGGACTTCGAGGTGTTGCGCGGGGTCATCCCCGCGCAGGACTTCGGTGGTGAACGACCGGGCCGCGTCGTTCCGCTCGCGCTGCAGTTGCTCGAGCCGTTGGCGCGACTGGAACATGCTCTCCTGCCAGGTCGCGGCTCTCACGTAGCCGTCCGTGACGGATGCGGCTGCCGTCTCGGCTCCCAACACAACGGTCGGTCCAGTTCCCGGCCCGAGCGCCGAGGCCAGGACCAGCCCAGCACCGAATCGAGCCCAGGAACGAAGGCCCCTGCAAATCAGGGGGGCAGGGGGGCGCGCGAGGCTAAGGATCTCAGTGGCGTGCATGGCCCGGGACCTTACCCGCCCGACCGAGGTTAGCCAACTCGATTCTCGATTTATCGGGCAACAACGTCCGCTCACCTGCCGGTTGCATGACGGGCGGTACAAGTGTGAGAGATCACGCATCCAGCCCCGTAGGGGTGGCATGTTTGTAGACGGTGCAGTCGGCAAGCGCATCCAGCCCCGTAGGGGCGGCATGTTTGTAGACGGTGCAGTCGGCGAACGCATCCAGCCCCGTAGGGGCGGCATGTTTGTAGACGGTGCAGTCGGCGAACGCATCCAGCCCCGTAGGGGCGGCA
>VHCO01000122.1 GCA_016871715.1 Verrucomicrobiota bacterium | reverse complement strand
CGCACGATGACCGTCCTCGTAGGCTGTGCTCGACCGGCGTGCTGGGACAGCCCGCCCTACCTGACGCTCCTTGTGGGTAGGGCGCGACCGCTGGGCGCGCCGGACGATGACCGTCCCCGTAGGCTGTGCTCGACGGCGTGCTGGGACAGCCCGCCCTACCTCATGCTCCTTGTGGGTCGATGGCATCAGTGAACCGTAAACCACCGCGCCGCCCGGGCTCGCCGATGCGGTTGCGTGGGTCGTGTCGAATGATGCCGCACCCAGTCAGCCGTCGGTAGGTCCGCCCAGACCGCGACCGAACGCGACCAGCGGTCGGCGAAGAACCACTTGGCCCAGTGCGAATAGAGGTCTTCGCTGCGCGAGGCCAGCACGTCAGTGCGGATCGCCCACAGCACTTCGGGTGGCACCGGCTCAGGCGTGTGCTCGGCGGTCGTTCGTTTGCCCAGCACGCCTTCGAGCAGGCGGATGAACCACTCCGGCGCCGGGGTGGTCGGGGTCGAGACCGAGTACTTCAGCGCGAGGGTGCGCCATTTTTCGCCGACGGTGACCGTCTGGCCGTCGGGGCCGAATTCTGCCTGGACCGGCCGGCTGTCGAAGGGCAGCGGTTCCGTCAAGGGCAAGCCCGTTCGCACATCCCAGACGCGAACGATTCGATCCCAACCGCCGGTGATGAGCCGGCGGCTCTGGCGATCGAAGGTAGCCAGGTTAACCCAGTGCGTATGAGCAAGCGGGGGTGTGACCGGTCGACCCGTGCGCGCGTCCCAGACCCGCGCAGTCCAGTCGCCGGATGCGGTGGCTAGCGGGGCGCCATTGGGGCTGAACCAGAGGCTGTTGGCGCCGGCGTTATGCCGCATCGGCCCGACCCGCAACTGGCCCGTCGCCGCATCCCAGATGCGCGCCCCGCCATCCTCGCAGCCGGTCGCGACCTGGCGGCCGTCCGGGCTGAACCTGGCGATGCCCACCCAGCCCGGATGCTCGAGTGGTGGGGTGATGTCGCGCAGGGTTTTCGCGTCGAGGATGCGCGCGGTACCATCGAGTGAGGCGGTGGCGATGCGTGTGCCGTCCCGGCTGAACCGCGCGGTGCGGATGGTGTCGGCGTGCCGGATCGGCTCGGGCAGACGCACGCCGGTTGTGGCGTCCTGAATCCAGGCTTCGCCCGAGTTGAAGTCATCGACGCGGATGATCCACCGGCCCGCGCTCGAGGTCTGCGGATCGAGCGTCTCGGCCGTGTAAGGGACCGGCTCGGGCTGGGCTGCGCCGGGTCGGATGTCCCACAGACACGCCCGGCCGTCGTCGGACGCGGTCAAGAGGCTCTGGCCGTCCGGGGCAAACACGGCGGACCAGACGATGCCCGGCAGCGGGATGGGCTCGAGCAAGGGCTGGCCCGTGGATGCGTCAAAGACGCGCGCCGTCCAATCCCTCGAGACGGTCGCCACCATGCGACCGGTCGGATCGAACCGGGCGTCGTACATCACCGCCGTGTGCTGCGGCCCCGCGGTCAGCAGCGTGCCGGTTTCGGTCTCCCACACCCGCGCGGCGCGATCCCTCGAGGCGGTGACCACGCGCCCGCCGTCCGGGCTAAACCGCGCCGAGGTGACTTCACCCTCATGATCGAGGGGGTTGCACACCGCGGCGCCGGTGCGCGCGTCGAACACGTAAGCTTTGAAGCCCCAACCGGCTGCCACGACCCGCGTCCCGTCGGCGTTGAAGCGCGCGGTACGTAAGTCGAGATCCTCGCCCTCGAGTTGGGCCTCGAGGGCGCCCGTGGCGGCGTCCCAGAGCGCCGGTTCCTGCGAGGCGGTGACGAGGATGCCGCCGTCCGGGCTAAACTCGGCGTACCAGACCGGTCCAGGGGCTGGTGCGGTCTCGGCCAGGACGCGATGCGTTTCGAGGTCCCACACTTGGGCCACGCCGCCGCCGGTCGCCGTTACGAGCCGTTGGCTGGCTGGTCCGAACCTCGCCGTCCAGACCCGGTCCGCATGTTCGAGCCGCGCCACTAGATCGCCCGTTTGCGCGTCCCAGACCCGGGCGGTCCGGTCCCACGACGCCGACGCCAGCAGGGTGCCGTCCGGGCTGAACGCGGCGTCGGCGATGTACTCGGCGTGCGCCAGGGGCGGCGTCAACGGTCGAGCGCTGCGGGTCTCGAAGATCCGAACCGTTTCGGGCACCGTCAACGGCCCAGGGTCGCGAGAGGCTTCGATCTCGAGGTGACGCGCGTCGCGAACGCGGTCCGTGTCGCCTGCGACGGTGGCGAAGCGTTGGCCGTCTGGGCTAAAGATCGCGCGTCGGGCCGATTGCCCGGCGCGGATCGGCTCGAGCAGGGGCAGCGCCAAGTCATAGTTCTCGAGGATCGAGATTGCGCGGCTCGCGCCGATCGTGTAGCTCGGTTCTTCGCGCAACCGCGCGCTCAAATGCCCAAGGGCCTCGGTCGGTTTCCCCTCGCGCACGAGCGAATCCAGCACCTCACGATCCAGGCGCCACAGGTTCGCTTCGAGCTGCGCGTTGGCGCGTCGGGTTTTGCCCCACTGCCAGAGCACACCGGCTGCTCCGCCGGCGAGGCTGACCGCTAGCCCAACCAGCAACGCCGCCACCAACGGCCGGCGCCGACACCACCGCACTGCCCGTTGGCTTGGCTTGAGCGGGCGTGCCCGGATCGGTTCGTGTCGGGTGAACCGATCGAGGTCTTCGGCCAGTTCGAGAGCGGACGCGTACCGCTGGTCGGGCGCTTTCTCGAGGCAACGCAGACAAATCGTCTCGAGCTCGGCATCGACTGGGCGCACCTTGCGCGGCGGGACCGGTTCGTCTTCTCTGACCTGGCGGAGGATCTCGATCGGGGATTCGGCCAGAAAGGGCGGTCGGCCCGTCAACAAGTGGTAGAGGATTGCGCCGGCACCGTACACGTCCGTTGCGACGGTCAACTCTTTGGTCTTGCCGGCGGCCTGTTCGGGCGACATGTAGGCGGGTGTCCCGAGCACCGCGCCGCCTCGCGTCAATCCGCTCTCCTCTTCCGCCAGCTTCGCCAGGCTGAAATCGGTCACGTGCGGCTCGCCGCGCTCGTCGAGCAGGATGTTGCTCGGCTTGAGGTCCCGATGCAGGATGCCCCGCTGATGCGCATGATGGACCGCTCGCGCCACCCGCGCCAGGAGCGTCGCTACCGATTCGTTCTCGGCCCGGCTGATCGAGCTCGGCTGACCGTCGATCGCATCGGCCAAAGTGCCCTGCGCGAACAGGCGCATCGTGAAGTAGTGTTGACCGTCCTGTTCGCCCACGTCGTAGACGGAGACGATGTTGGGATGCTCGAGCTTGGCGGCTGCGCGCGCCTCGTAGCGGAATCGCTCGACCAACTTGGGCGTCGCCAGGTGCCCACCATGAATCATCTTGAGCGCTACCTGCCGGTTCAGGCTCTTCTGGCGCGCCTTGAACACCACCCCCATACCGCCCCTCGCGATTTCCTCGAGCAACTCGTAATCGCCGAAGTCCCGGACTGGCACCGCATGGCGGCCATCAGGCGAGTGCGCGCAGGCGCGCTGGTTGGGTTCGTGCGGCCCGTCGGATTCGGATTCGGATTCGGCCAGTTCATGCGGCGCGTCCGAATCCAACGCCATGCGGAAGAAACACTTCGGACACGCCACCACCCCGCCCGCTAAGGGCGTGTCCGATCCGCATCTTGGGCAGGAGAGGCTCTGATGAACAGTGTCAGAGCGCATGATCATGCGCGGACTGTACAACAGGGTTGGGGATCCGCCAAGGGGCGGGTCGGCTGAAGGTCAGGGCCTGCTTGCGGACCGCAACTGCAGCCCGCTCGAACACTCGACCGGCAGGGCTGGAACTAGCGGCCGCGGCGAATGCGCCGTGTCCCGGGCGCGTGTCCCAGGGTAGGGCAGGCTGGTGGGATGCCGCAGTCTTCTGCTGGCGGCATGGGCGCGGCTGGCTTTGGCGCGTGCCGAGAGGGCCGCGTGAAGCGAGCGAGGGCAGCCCGCCTGACCCGAGGGCCAGGCGGGCTGAACGGAACCTGAGCCGCGGATTCAGCTAAGGGCAGATGAGGCCGATGACGGCCTGGCCCTGTTGAATCCAGGGCCCAGCGAGTTGCTCGGGGATCCTCTTCCCGCGTTGGGCACGCACCTGGTTGACAAAGGCGCCTAACTGACCGCAGGCGGCACCGTCGTTGTGCGGGTTGCCGTCGGCGAGAGTCGACAGCGCGCCATCCAATGTGGAGAGGAGGCTGTTGGCGAGTCCGGCTTCTAGTCCGAAGTCCTCGAGGGCGGCGACCAGCACAGCGGTCCCACCCGCCGGGTCCACAAAGTCGTCGCAGGCATCGCCGATGCCCTCGCCGTCGATGTCCGCCTGGTCCGGGTTGAACACGGTTGGGCAGTTGTCGGCCTCATCGGGCACGCCGTCACTGTCAGAATCGTGCGCAGCAGCCCCCAAAGCGATGACGATTGCGATCTCCCGCTGAGCGAGTGGGTAGTCCCATACTGCAAGATCATCCACCAAGCCCCGCAGGGAGCCTCCGGCGTTGGACAGGCCGCCGATCTCGGAGAACACAACGGTTGGGTCCAACCCCCAGCCTGGAAACACGTAGGCTGAACCCATGAAATCGGCGCCTGCCAGGACGCCGTCGCGCTAGAGGCTGAGAATTCCCGTGCCAGCGTCGAACGTGACCGCGCAATGTGTCCATTGGCCGAGCGCGGCATGGACCGAATCGAATACGGTCGCGTCATTGCCCAGGGCATCTCGCGCAACTGTGAAGATCCTGCCAGGCCCCTGAGGATGTCCGAATTCGGTCATGGAAAGTCGAATGGTCGGAATCCAAGGAGCTCCGAATGCACTCAGGCCGAAGATGTTGTCACCCGCCGAACTGTCGGCGGTATAGGCCTCGACGTTCACCCAACCCGCGATGGTGTAGCCTGCGGCGGGTGCCACCGCGACCGGGTCGAGGAGCACCGAGTCAAAATTGCCGTCCAAGTGGAGCGCGGCAAGGCTTCCAGGAATTGTTGCCGGAGCGACCGTGTCCCAAGTGGGCTCGTTTGGCGGTGGTGCGAAGACACCATCTGTGGCGGGGCTGTTGACCTGACTTTGTGCGAGCGTGCCGGCTCCTTCATCAAACGTCCAATGAGCGATGAGAGTCTGCCCGAGGCTTTGGGTTACGGCGCCGTCGAGGCAGAGCGACGCGAGGATCGCAGTTGTCGGAAGCCAGCAAGCCTTCACGATGCCTGTGCTGCTTTTGTGCTTGTTCTTATTCATGGTCTTTCTACTTGTTGGTTGCGTTCTTGTTCATCATGTTCGGCCGATTCGCCATCCCACCCACGCGAGATGCCCAGGCCACGCCACCGTGGAGGCTCAGCCGGGTGGCCCATGCCGCTAACTTAGGAACCAGTTATCAGAGTCGCTCACTATGCCATTCAGATACCGTACTACGCGAACTGCAGGTGAAAGGGACAGAGAATGTGCAGGCAAGTTACTGTCGGCCTTAGCCTCAGCGCGTGTCCTTACCTCGCGACCTGGCGGTGTCACTAACGGTCGGCGATGGCGGTCGGCTTTGCCGGCTGCGAGCCCTACGAGAGGCCGGTGCAGCTTGCGGCGGAATCCGGGGAAAGACAGCGCGTCTGGCAACTGAATGCCGTTCACTGAGTTCGGTTCACCGCCATGGAGCAGGCCGTGAACTTCTGCGCGCGGTCGCAACCACGGCCGCGTCTTGCTGCTCGCCTCAGCTTGCTGTGCACGGTCGCGGCGACTTCGCTGGATTGCAGCCCCAGGGCCAGCAGGCAGCGCGGGCAGTGGCCGGACAGTTGCCCGGCGGCGGGGAGGGCGCCGCCGCAGGTGGGGCATCGAGGTTCCTCGGCTGGGGTCTGGGCATGCACCGTTCCGCATACGGGTCTTCCGGCATTCCTTCAGTGTGGGCAACTTGTGGCTGCGTGCGGGCGACCTTGACGAGCCGCTCGAGTTGGAAGCGCTCAGTTTGAGCAGGCGATCGCAGCCAAGGCGAGCGAGCGGTCAGGCGCAGCCCTGTCTGTTGATCAGGCCGGCTCACTTAAACCTTCATCTATGGTACTACGTACGAGGCAGCCTGAAGGGACAGTGAATTCGAGAATCCGAGAATCATTGAGTTCTCTGGTGAACGAGGTTGGGGGGCCTGGTGGGAAGGAAGATCAGCGGCGAACGCCGGTTCGCCGCTACGCTGCGGGTCGGTCACCTGAGACTGCAGCGGGCGTAGCGGCGGACTGGGGTCCGCCGCCATCTTCTGCGGTGGACGAGTCTTGAGGACCCGGGAGGGGAAGGGAGATCAGCGGCGAACGCCGGTTCGCCGCTACGCTGCGGGTTGGTCACCTGAGACAGTAGCGGGCGTAGCGGCGGACTGGGGTCCGCCGCCATCTTCTGCGGTGGACGAGGTTGGGGACCTGGGAGGGGGAGGGCGATCAGCGGCGAACGCCAGTTCGCCGCTACGCTGCGCTGGGCGACTCGCGGTGCTTCTGGTAGAGCTGCCAGAAGAGAGGCCAGAAGTCATCCGCGAGCGGGTACAGGAATGGATACCCGGGTACCACCGAGCCCAAGTGAGGCCAATCGCTCGGGGCAGGAACCAGACCTTTGCGCCGGGGATTATCCAAAACATAGAAACAGGCCCTGGCCAAGGCACCGCGCGTGCGGTCTTGCTCCTTGAGCACGCAATCCTGCGACTGCTTTTGCAGCTCGAAATCGACGTGATGCGGCGAACGGCGCTCGAGCTCGCGCTTGAGATATTTCCGCAGGAAGCGCATGGCTCGCAGTTGGTCTGAGGCCAGGGTGAGGCCCAGCCAGACCAGGTGCATATGATCGGGCATCAGAGCGTAAGCTGGACAGACCAGGCCCTCTCGAGCGGCTGCGTGCAGCAGGAGTTCGCGGAATCGTTGATGAAAGGAATCGTCCAACCAACCTGTGGCGCGGCGTTCGAGGGTGATGGTCCAGAAGACGGCGGCGTGACCCTTATAGAAGCTGGGTGCCAGCCGGGGCAAATGATGCCATTCGGGCTGTGGCGTTACCGGGGCGATCCTCATTGGCGAGGCCAAAATCGTTGGGGATCGGCCTCCTGTCAAGTGGGCCAGCCAACGTAGCGGCGGACTGGGGTCCGCCGCCGTCTTCTCGGTGAACGAGGTTGGGGACTGATGGGGAAGGAAGATCAGCGGCGCACGCCAGTTCGCCGCTACGCTGCAGGTTGGACACCTGGAACAGCAGCGGCCGGTTTTCTAGCCGGCCCGGGACCGACTGGAAAGTCGGCGGTACAGACCGGTTGGTGGTACAGAAGCGCCGGCAGGGATGATCCGGGGACCGAGGCTGTTCCGCTATGCCAGCGGAGGCCGACGGTCGGTGTCGGTCGCCCCGCTCAGCTCCAGATGGCGACCAGGGCGCGGATCTCCTCTTCGATGTCCTCGGGGCGACTGACGGTGTGAGCGACTTGGCGGCGGAGGAGCTGGGCGGAGCGCTGGCGCAGGCGTTGGACGGCTTTTTTGACCGCTTCCTCGGTCAGGCCCAGCTTCTCAGCCAGCTCTGCATAGGTGGGTTGGCCGGCGTCCTTGGTCAGGTACGGCTGCAGCCGCTCGAAGAAGGTAGCTTTGCCGGCGGAGGCGTACTCGTCGCGCAACAGGCCGATGACCTGCTCGAGCAGGGTCAGGCTCCACGATTGCTCGAAGAGTCTGTCCGGGGTCAGGTTATGTCCGGGCTCGCGGCGGTAACGGTCTTCGCCGGCGGTTTCGGTGAGCGCGTCGATGGAGAGGACGACGGCGCGGCCGCCGCGCCGGGCTGCGCGCGCTTTGCGTGCCTGGTCGCTCAGGTAGTTCTTCAGCGCGGTGAGCAGGAACGAGCGGAACTTGCCTTTGGTGCGGTCCACGCTCTTGAGCGCGTTACGTTCGAGGAGTTGGGCAAAGAAGCCTTGGGTGAGGTCCTGGGCATCCTCGGGATCGTGCCCGAGCCGGCGAACGTAAGCGTAGATGGGGTACCAGTAGGCCCGACAAAGCTCGGACAAAGCGGCCTGTTGCGTGTCGGAGTCAGTCGCGCCGGCCTGGACCACGACGCTCCAATGAGTCGATGGGAAAGTCTGCCCTTGGGCGGCCACCCGGTTGTGGTCTGGCGCGGGCATCGCGTGTTCCTCACCGGACTCGGTGCGTTTGGCTCAACGCCGTCTTCCTACCCTCGCTAGCGCCTGGAAGTCAAGTGCGCCGGCGTGATCGTCTGGCAAGTTCCGGTCCGGCGTGGTTGCCGGGATCTGTTTCACTGTCGAGCGGGAATCGCCGTTGGGCGTAGCGGCGAACTGGGGCCTTTCCTTCTTGAATGGCTATCCCCAGTTCCCTATGTTGCGACACGATGACGATGCTGCTCGAAATGCCGGCCTTTCGCCAACGGGTCCATCTCCTGTCGGTTAACGATTACCATCGGCTCGGCCAGGTCGGAGTGCTCTCGGAACAGGTGGAATTGCTGCGCGGCATCGTGGTCAAGAAGATGCCCAAGTCTCCTCTGCACGAACTGGTCGCCCAAAAGCTGATGCGGTGCTTGCTCGCGAAGGTCTCCACTGGATTTGAAGTGCGGCGGGAAAGCCCGCTCACGCTCCGCGACTCCGAACCGGAGCCGGACTTGTCGGTCGTGCAAGGAAGACCGGATGACTGGGCCGGGGCGCATCCGTCGACGGCGCATTTGGTGGTCGAGGTCGCCGTCAGCAGCACGCAGGTGGGCGAAGGTAAAGCGGAGATTTACGCTGAGGCTGGCATCCCCGAATACTGGCTGGTGCATCCCGAAGCCGGCGCCGTGGACGTCTATCGCGAACCGACACAGGACGGCTATTTGTCCAAGACCACCCTGTCCGCAGAGCAGATGCTGCGCTGCGCCAGCCTGCCGGGAATCGAGGTTGCCGTGGCCGATATCCTGCCAGCGCGCTCGAACCGAGCGCGATAAGTCGCCACGTTGTCACACCGACTCGGACCATGTGGCTGGGTCCGCAGCGGTCGAGCGGGAATGGCCTTCGGGCGTAGGCGAACCGAATTCGATCGCGCCCCCATCCTGCTCGCAGAGGGCACGAATAGCGTCCTGCTTCATTGGACGGACTTGGCGACTTGCGCCCGCCTTGACTCCCGTCAAGGGCGAGTCGAGCGGCACTGGGGAAGAGTGCCCCCTGTTCTCCGATCTTGTATGGAACCGATCCACTCGATCCAGCCAGTCATGAGTCCGCTCCGGCCACACCTGAGCCGGTTGGTCCTCGCCCTTTGGCTCGCCGCCTGCCCAACGCCCGCTGGGTGGGGGGCAGAGACCCTCAGCATCGAGTTGCCTCCCCCAAACACCGACGGCGGACTGCCGCTCATGGCCGCTCTCAAGGCGCGCAAGACCACTCGCGAATTCAGCGCACAACCGGTCGACGACCAGACCCTGGGCAACCTGCTCTGGGCCGCTTTCGGCGTCAATCGCGCCGCCACCGGCGGCCGCACCGCGCCGTCGGCCATGAACGCGCAGGAGACCGACCTCTACGTTGCCTGTGCCGATGGGCTGTTCCGATACGAAGCTGGGCCGCACCATCTGAGGCGCGTGTTGACGGCCGACCTGCGAGCCCTGACCGGCGGCCAGGAGTTCGCGCGCCAGGCGCCCCTGGCGCTGATCTACGTGGCCGACCTGTCACGGTTGAGCCGCGCCCGACCGGCGGATCGCGAGTTTTACGCCGCCGTCGATACCGGCTACATCAGCCAAAATGTCTACCTGTACTGCGCGAGCGCCGGTCTGGCCACGGTGGTGCACGACCTCGATCGCCCCCCGCTGGCTCAGGCGATGGGCCTGGGCCCAGACCAACGCGTGATCCTGGCGCAAGCGGTCGGCTTCCCTAAGCCCCCGGAACCTTGACCCGGAGGCTTTGACCTTGCCAAAGCGGGTAACGATTTCTAGCTTCGCGGCATGGGAACGCAGTTGGCCCAATATGTGCCGGTCCTGATGTTGGCGGGCGTGGCGGTGGTGTTCACGGGTGCCATGCTCGGTTTATCGGTGTTACTGGGCAAACGCGGTCGGCGGACGCAAGTCAAGGACACGGCCTACGAGTGCGGCATGATCCCGGTCGGGGAAGGGACGGCGCGATTGTCGGTTAAGTTCTACTTGGTGGCGATGTTGTTTATCTTGTTCGACATCGCTGTGGTGTTCCTCTACCCGTGGGCCGTGGTGTTCCGCCGGTTGGTGGCGGAGCCGGGCATGGCCGGTCCCGTTTTCTTCGGGATGCTGGGTTTCCTGGGGATTGTGCTGGTGGGCTATCTCTATGCTTGGCGCAAGCGGGGCTTGGATTGGCGCGGTTAGGTGTGGCCGAGGGTAACGGCTGGCGCCAAGCCGGGGCGGCGCGCGCGGGCAGGCAGTTCAGACGAGTTAATTCGGTTGGGCTTGGCACGGGCTGATATGATCAAGTTTGGCACCTCCGGTTGGCGCGGGATCATCGCGCGCGAGTTCACGTTTCATAACGTCGGCGTAGCGACCCAAGGGATCGCCGAGTATTTGACGGGGGAATTGGCGAGGCCGGGCTCGGCGATCTTCGGGCGCAAACCGGTGGTGATCGTAGGTCACGACACGCGGTTCTTGGGGCGCGCCTTCTCGTTGGCGGCGGCGGAGGTGTTGGCCCAAAACGGGCTGACGCCGCTCTTGTGCGAGCGGGACGCGCCCACGCCGGTCATCTCCTACACGATCCGCCAACGACGGGCGTTGGGCGGCCTGAATCTGACGGCGAGCCACAACCCCGCCGAATACCAAGGCCTGAAGTTCTCGCCCAGCAACGGGGCGCCGGCGCCGCCGGAGATCACGCAACAGATCGAGGCGAACTGCGCGCGCTTGGCCGAGCAGGGGTGGACCGCGAAACTGGCCCCGTTACGCGCTTTCTCCTGTCGCGCCCTCGACCCTCAGCCGGCGTACTTCCGGCAGATGCGACGGTTGGTGGATTTGGACACCATCCGCAAGGCGAAGCTGCGCGTGGCCCTCGAGCTGATGTACGGCACCGGGCGCGGGTATCTGGACCAGTTATTGTCGGAGGCGGGCGCGCGTTTGGAGGTCTTCCATGCCGAGCCCAATCCGTTGTTTGGCGGGCATCATCCTGAGCCGGACGCCGCCGGCATGGCGCAGGTGCGCCAGTGCGTGCTGGCGGGTCGCGCCCAACTCGGGTTGGGTTTGGACGGAGACGCCGATCGGTTTGGGATTGTGGATCGGGACGGCACCTGGCTGACGCCGAACCAGATCTTGGCCCTAACGCTTTATCACCTGGTGAAGAACCGTGGCTGGACCGGGGCGGTGGTGCGGACGGTGCCGACGAGTCACTTGGTGGATGCGGCGGCGGAGTTGCTCGGGGTGAAGGTGCACGAAACGCCGGTGGGCTTTAAGTTCATTGGGGCGTTGATGGAGAGTGAACCGATTATCGTGGGCGGCGAGGAATCCGGCGGCCTCAGTGTCCGCGGCCACGTGCCGGAGAAGGACGGCATTCTGGCCTGTCTGCTCATGGCCGAGTTGGTGGCGGCGGAGCGCAAGCCCTTGAAGGCGATCCTGCGATGGCTCACCCGCCAAGTGGGCGAGTTCCACACCGACCGGATCAACGTGCCGATCCAACCGGAGACCAAGGCGGCCCTCCTGGCCAAGCTCGGCGCGGGTCTCGAGCGCATCGGGCCGTTCAAGGTCGAGCGCTTCATCACCACGGACGGCTACAAGTTTTTGCTCCCCAACCGCGAATGGGTCGCCTTCCGCGCCAGCGGCACCGAACCGCTCTTTCGCTGCTATCTCGAGGCGAAAACGGAGGCGAACCTCAAGCGGCTCGGCCGCGAGTGTCGCAAGCTGCTGCAGGATTAGCCGGCGTAGGGCGCCCGCACAGGGACCAGGCACTGACCGTGGCGAGCTCTTAGGCTTCTCCGCCGTCGGGATCGCTCCTGACCGTGGCCGAACCCACGTTACCGGGCCGGCTCGGCGTACAGGCCGAACTCGGCCAAGGCGGGGCTGACGGCCGCTTGCGTAATCCGCAGCCGGACCTTGGCGGTCGTGACCGAGTCGGTGCGGAGTAACCGGCGGTTTCCGATGCTGGTGCCTTGGGCGAAGGTGTGCCACTGCCCGTCCTGCCAGCGGTCGAGGGCGAAGGCCTCGATGCGCTGGCCCAGCGGCAGGCATTCCCGCAGATCCACAACGTTGAAGGTGGTCGGGCCCGCCAGCTCGACCACGAGTTCCGGCGTCGAGACCGCATCGTCCGTAGCCCAGTAACTGTAGCGGTCCCCGTCCACCACTCGAGCAGGCGCGAACTGCGAGGCCTGGCCACGGACGTTGCTGGCGGTGAAGGTGGCCGCCTGCGCGAGGTTGGTGGCGAAGGTGGCGTCCAGGATGCGCCGAAACTCGCCGAGGGCGGCCAGGTCGTTCTCGTGAATGAGCCCGCGCCGGTCCGGCGGCAGGTTGAGATTCAAACAGGCGCCGCGGCCGACCGACTTGTAATAGATGTCGAGGAGTTGGGCGGGGGTCTTGACGCGCTGATCTTCCTTGGCGTGATAGAACCAGCCTGGGCGAATGGACACGTCGCACTCGGCCGGCAGCCAGTGGGTTCCGGGGCGCTCGCCTTGGTTGAGGTTGGCGCGGGTGTTGCCCGGGGCGTCGTTGCCCGGGTTCAGCGTGGCCCAACAGGGATCGCCGGCGATGCCGGCCTCGTTGCCGACCCAACGGAAGTCCGGGCCGACATCGCTGAACATGACCGCCTGCGGCATCAACTCGCGCACGATCTGCCAGGTGTTCGGCCAATCGTAGTAGGTGCGGTTGTCGATCCGGCGCCGTTCGCGCGCGCCGCCATAGTACCCGTCGCCGCCATTGGCGCCGTCGAACCAGACGGTGAAGATCTCGCCGTACTGGGTGAGAAGCTCGCGCATCTGGTTGCGGTAGTAGGTGAGGTATTCGGGGCGAGCATAGTCTTTGTGGTTCCGGTCCCAGGGCGAGAGGTACACGCCGAACTTGAGCCCGTGTCGCCGGCAGGCCTCGGCGAGGTCCCGCACCACGTCTCCCTTGCCCTCTCGCCAGGGCGAACGCTTGACGCTGTGCTCGGTGTATTGTGAAGGCCAGAGACAAAAGCCGTCATGGTGTTTGGCCGTCAAGATCAGGCCGCGCATCCCGCACGCGCGCGCCGCGCCAACAATCTGGTCCGGGTCAAACGCCGTCGGCGCGAACCGTCTTGGATCTTCATCGCCGTAGCCCCATTCCTTGTCGGTGAACGTGTTCACCGTGAAATGCAGGAAGCCGTAGAACTCCATCTCGTGCCAATCCAATTGCCGCGGGGTGGGCACGGGCCCGTATGGGGCCGGTGGCGCGGGCGGCGCGGCCACAAGTTGGGCGGTCGCGTCGTGAGCCAAGGCGAGCACAAGAGCGACAGAGGAGCGGGCGAACAGGTGCATCATGGGAGGTCTCATCCGTAACGTGAGGGTCAGGGTAGGGGGTAGGAAGGGTTACAATTCGAACTGGCGTTTGACCCGCGCGAAGGCCTCGAGGGCCCGTTCGAGGTCGGCGCGCGAGTGGGCTGCGGACAGTTGGGTGCGAATCCTGGCCTGGCCCTGGGGGACGACCGGGTAGGAGAAGCCGATGACATAGACCCCGTCGCGAAGAAGGGCCTCGGCGAATCGCGCGGCCAGGGCCGCTTCACCCAGCAGGATGGGCGCAATCGGGTGTGCGCCCGGGATGACCGACAGGCCGAGCGCGGTCAGGCCGGCACGCCAGAAGCGGGTGTGCCCCTCGAGTCGGTCGCGGAGCTCGGAGGAATGGGCGAGCAGGTCCAGCACCTTGAGCGACGCACCCACAATGGGTGGGGCCAGCGTGTTCGAGAACAAGTAGGGGCGCGAACGCTGGCGCAGCATTTGAATGATTTCCCTCCGGCCACTGGCGTAGCCTCCGCTGGCCCCGCCCAGCGCTTTGCCCAGCGTCCCCGTGAGCAGATCCACCCGACCCAGCACGCCGTGGTGCTCGGCCGAACCTCGGCCGTGGGCCCCCAATACGCCGACCGCATGGGAATCGTCCACCATGACCAAGGCGTCGTGGCGCTCCGCCAGCTCGCAGAGCTCCGGCAGGCGCGCGATGGTGCCGTCCATGGAGAAGACCCCATCGGTCACGATCAGCCGGAATCGGGCGCGCGCCGCCTCTTCGAGTTTGGCGGCGAGGTCGGCCGGGTCGTTGTTGCGATAGCGCAGGCGCTGCGCTTTGCAGAGGCGGATGCCGTCAATGATGCTGGCGTGGTTCAGTTCGTCCGACAGCACGGCGTCTTCTGGGCCCAGCAACGTCTCGAACACCCCGCCGTTGGCGTCCCAGCATGAGGAGTAGAGGATGGTGTCTTCGGTCCCGAGGAACTCGCTCAGGCGGCCTTCGAGCTCGCGGTGAATTTCCTGCGTGCCGCAGATGAACCGGACTGAGGCGAGGCCGTAGCCCCAGCGGTCCAGCGCCGCTTTTGCCGCGGCGGTCACCTCGGGATGCTGCGCCAAGCCCAAGTAATTGTTGGCGCAAAGGTTGAGCAGGGGCGACCCCGGCCCGACGCGGACCTGGGCGCCCTGAGGCGTAGCGAGGAGGCGCTCGGCCTTGAAGGTGCCGGACTGGCGGATGCCTTCGAGTTGGGAGGCCAGATGCGCTTGGAGGGAGCCGTACACGGCGCGAGCTTCCTCGAGTCGCAGGCCTAACGCCAGTGCAGAATCACTTTGCCGGATTGGCCGCTGAGCATGACCTGGAAGGCCGGCTCGAACTCGGTGAACGGGTAGCGGTGCGTGATCACCGGTTGGATGCGCAGGCCGCTCTCGAGCATAACGGTCATTTTGTACCAGGTCTCGTACATCTCGCGGCCGTAAATGCCTTTGATGCTGAGCATGTTGAACACCACCTTGTTCCAGTCGATGGTCATCTGCGCCGGGGGAATACCGAGCATGGCGATCTTGCCGCCGTGACAGAGGTTATCGATCATGTCGCGGAACGCCGCCGGGCTGCCGGACATCTCTAACCCCACATCGAACCCTTCCTTCATCTGCAACTGCCGCTGGACCTCGCGCAGGGTGCCCTGGCGGATGTCCAGCGCCACCGTCGCCCCCATCTCTCGGGCCAGCGCCAACCGATACTCGTTGAGGTCGGTGACCACCACGAACCGCGCCCCCGCATGCTTCGCGATCGCCACCGCCATCAGCCCGATCGGGCCCGCTCCCGTGATCAACACGTCCTCGCCTAACACCGGGAACGAGAGCGCCGTGTGCACCGCATTGCCAAACGGATCGAAGATCGAGGCCACATCCAGGTCGATCCCGTGTCGATGATGCCAGACGTTGGTCATCGGCACGGCAATGTACTCCGCAAAGGCCCCGGGCCGGTTCACCCCGATGCCTTGCGTGTCCTTGCAGAGGTGCCGCCGACCCGCCAGACAATTCCGGCACCGGCCGCACACCACATGCCCCTCGGCACTGACCACGTCGCCGGGGAAGAAATCCTTGACGTTCGTGCCCACCGCGACCACTTCGCCGACGAATTCGTGGCCGACGACCATTGGCACGGGGATGGTGCGCTGAGCCCACTCGTCCCATTTGTAGATGTGCAGGTCGGTGCCGCAGATCCCGGTGCGATCGACACGGATCAACACATCGTTGAGCCCGACCTCGGGTGTGGGTACGTCCTCGAGCCAGAGGCCCGGGGCGGCTTGAGCTTTGACGAGCGCTTTCATGGAGGATGAGCGTTGAACCGTGGCGCGCGAGTCAGGGCTGCTCGATGACCAGCCAGGTGCGGCTGTTGGGGGGCACGCGCACGGGGACACGCACCCGAAACTCGCGGTCCAACCGGTAGCGTTGCGGCGGTTCTTCCTGCTCGCGTATCGAAGCCCACTCGGTGAGCCCGGTGTAGTAGAGAGGAAGGGTCAAGGTGCGGTGGACCTCGACGCCGAGCGGGTTGTAGATCATTGCCAAGCCGCACCGAGCGAGCTGCGGATTGACGTGGAGAAAGTAGTCCAGGTCGCGCCCGTCGGCGCGGCGCAGATGGATGAGGTCGGACTCGAGGATGTCGCGGTACTGCTTGAACCAGCTCACCCAGCGTTGGACCAGCGCCCGGGTCGCCTCCGTGTCGTAGAGCCGCGGGCCGCGGTAGCACGCCTGAACGCCGGCGCCCAGGTTGTTTGCCAAATGGGCTTCGTAATCGGCTAGGTGCGCGCTCAGGGGTTCGAGGGTGGCCGCCGCACCGCCACCGTGGTATTCGGTCAGGGGCACAAACATCCAGCCCATCGTGGGCGTCTTCTCCCAGGTGCCATCGTAGATGTTCTGGCGGCCGTGGAGGATTTGCTGGGCGCGGGGCAGCGACCAATTGTCCTCGCGATAGCCCATGCCAGTCTTGTTCGAGCCGGTGAAAAAGTAGTAGTCGGGGGCGTTGACGTAAATGCCGCGGCTGCGGCACCAACCGTAGAATGCGGCGCTGGCGCGCCATTGGGTCCATTGGGAGTCGGCCAGGCCGAGGTGGCCAGGGTGCAGGGTCGAGGCGCACACATCCCCCGGGTACGGCCCATCGTGTTCGAGCAGGTCCAGCCCGGTCTGTTCGAGGAAGGTCCGAATGGTGCGCAAGTATTCCTGGCCCCAGCGACTGCCCAGGCAGGGGGCATGCCCGAAGATGGCGCCGCCCGGTTTGCCGCTCTGCGGGTGGATCACGTCGTTGGCGTCGTCGATGCGGCGACTGCTGAACAGGGAGTAGGCGCCCACCTCGATCCCGCGCGCATGGGCGTAGTCGACGTCCGCCTTGATCCGCGCGACGTAGGCCGGATCGAGGTTCTCCATGTTGAGTCCGCTGCCGAAGGTGTAGATGATCATCTCGAACCCCACCGCCGCGCACTGGTCGACGGCACGCCGGAAGGTGGGCGTATCCGCGCTGCGTACATGCATCATGAGCGGGTTCTCCGTCAGCCAAGGCGCCAGCGCGCGTTGGGCCCGGCGCAAGGCCAAACCCTGACGTTCGCGGGTGTCGCTATCATGGACGACGAGCCATACGCGGAAAGAGTCCAGGGTTTGGCCGGGTTCGAGCCGGACCCCGGGGCCGAGCGGGGGGCGACAGACCAAGAGGCAAGGGGTCTGGCGCGCGTAATGGACCTGGGTCTTAAACTCCGGGTCGATCAACCACTCCGTGACACGGCTGGCGGTGACCGGGTCCATGCCTCCGAAGCTATAGTCGCTCATCACCGAGATCGGCGGCAACCGCCACTTGTTGGTGGGGCGAGTGTCCACGGCCGACTCCGCTTCGACCAGGGCCAGGACCTCGGTAGCGAGCCGGTCGATGGTCACCGCGCGAGGGCTGCCGTTGCTCACCGAGAGCCACTTGCCGAGCACCGGCAACCCGTCGTAAAGCTCGTAGTGCAGCCGAATCGTGAGACCGCGCACGCCGTCCGCGCGACCCGCGTACTCGCATTCGAGCGTGGCGCCCGGTGGCGGCCAGGGCAGATCTTGGCTGGGACGCTTGCGCCGCCAAACCAAGGGCGCTTGCGGACGGCCCACGGCGAAACGCTCGAGCGCGAATGACTTCGGATCCTCCTCGAGTCGGGCCAGCCACTCGGGCAGGAGGTACGCATAATTCGGTTGCCCCACCAGGCCGCCCACGCTGTGCTCGGTACCGTCCACGGTCAACAGCGCCTCCGGCTTGACGCCCCGCAGGAGCGACGCCCCCGTCATCAAGTTGTCTAACCCAACCGTGGCGCCGTTGGGGGCGACGCGGAAGGTGCGCCGGATGAGTCCATTGGCGAGCGCGATCTCGTTGGTCTCCGCGGTGCGAAAGACCCCCGCCGCAACCGATCCTGGCCGCACCAGCCAGTCGGACGGCGGCAGCTCAGCTTCCTGGGTCGGCAGAGAGGGCAGGGCCGCCCAGGCGTGCGCCAGGTCGGCGGCGGCGGGGGCGGGGTCCGACGCCGGTGCGCTTAGGGCTGCGGCCCAGGTCAGCAGGCCGAACCAGAGCAGGGCAGGGGAGCGTGACGCCAATCGCATCCGTGAGGTGATAGCGTCTTTTCAGCCAGGCGCAAGCCGAACCGTGGCGCGGCGTCGCAGGCCCCCGAATCCTCAGTTGGGGGCAACGGGATTCCCCGGCCAAGCCACCAAGGGCAACTGGGTCTGATACTCGATGGCGAGGAGGCGATTGTACTTGGCCAGGCGCTCGGATTGGGTGAGCGAGCCGATCTTGATCTGATCGCCACGCCAGCCGACGGCGAGATCGGCCAGCCAATGATCCTCGGTCTCGCCGCTGCGCGCGCTGATCGTGACCTGCCAACCCGCCTCGCGCGCCAATCGACAAGCTGTGGCCGCTTCGCTCAGGGTGCCGACCTGGTTGACCTTGAGCAGGAGCGCGTTGGCGGCGCGGCTCTCGATCGCGCGTTGGATGCGGTGCGGCTGCGTGCAAAGCAGATCGTCGCCCACGACCAACACCCGGTTGCCCAACCGGGCGACTAGCTGCGGCCAATCGGCCCAGTCTTCCTCAGCCAACCCATCTTCGAGGCTGACAATGGGATAGTCGCGCACCCAACCTTCGAGGCGATCGACCAACTCACCCCGCGCGAGAGCGGCGCCGCTCCAGAGGTAATGGTCTTCCTGGAAAAAATGGCTGGCGGCAACGTCTACGGCAAGTGCCACCTCGAGCCCCGGCGCCAGACCGGCAGCCTCGATGGCGGCGACCGCATCCGCCAACATGGCCTCGGCCGTGGGAAACGGCGGGGCCAGGCCCCCTTCGTCGGCTTTCAGGGCGCGCATGCCGTATTGGCGCAGGACCAACTCCGCGGCGCACTGGTAAACCTCGAAGGCGACGGCCAACGCCTCGTCCATCGTGCGGGCCGCGGCCGGCACCACGAGCACATCTTGGATGGGCACTTGGCCGCCGGCATGCTTGCCCCCGCTGAAGAGGTTGATCGTGGGGCGGGGGAGGGTGGCGAGGGGGCTGCCCAGGATCTGCGCCAAATGCGAATACAGTGGCACGCGCCGCTCGAGGGCCACCGCCCGCGCGAAGGCCAGGGACACCGCCAAGAGCGCGTTGGCCCCCAGCCGCGCCTTGTTGGGCGTGCCGTCCAACTCGATCAGGCGTTGGTCTAAGGCGCGCTGCTCGGCGAAAGATTGGTCGGCCAGCGCGGCGTTGAGCTCGCGGTTAATCGCCGCCACCGCCTTGCGGCAACCCCAACCGCGGTAACGCGCCGAGTCGCGGTCCCTGAGTTCCAGCGCCTCGGCCTTGCCGGTCGAAGCGCCGGCCGGGACCGACGCCTCGGCCGCCAAGCCACCGTCCAACTCGCAACGCGCGTTGACCGTCGGACGGCCGCGGGAGTCCAGGATCTCGAGGGCGGTTAGGCGGCGGAGGATAGGCATAGCATGAAGCGCGCGATCAGCGCAGGGAGCGTCGAGGGACAGGCGCGGGTGAGCTCAACGGCGATTTCCTGTTGGCGGACGCGCGCGGCCGGCTCGAGGTACTCGAGGGGAGACCGGCCAGCAACCCGAGCCAACAGACACCCGAGCGTGTGCTGGGCGGCATGGGCCTCGAGGCCGACCGCCCAGTGTTGCCCGGCCGTCTGCGCGCCATAGGTCTCCCACCATTGGTGCGCCGCCTCCGCGAACCGCGAACGGTCCGCCGGTAAATGATGCGCTTTGCTCAACAGGTGCGTCAGGAAGAAACCCACGTCGAAGGCCGGATCGCCCCAGTGCGTCACCTCGTGGTCCAGGAGGACCAGCCGGCCACCGTGCACCAACAGGTTCTTCGGACTGAAATCTCCGTGGGCGAGCGTCCGCCGGCGGCTCCGCGTTCGCGCGATGAGTTGGCGCAGGAACGTGTCCGCCTCCGGCAGTCGCTCGGCCGCGAACCCATAGTACGGCTCGAGGCGTAGCGTCTCGAAAAAGGAAGTGTCGGCGAACTCCGGCTCCAGGACCGCCGCGCGCGCGCTGGCGCCGGCGTGGATCTGCGCCAGGAGCCGAGCGCTGGCCACGCACAATGACGTCTCCAAACGCCCCGCCAGCAGCAACCTCTTCCAGTTGGCGTGCGGCTCCGGCACCGCCTCCATCGCGAGCACATGCTGCTCGGCGTCTTCGAAAAGAAAAACGGGCACGGCGCCCGGTGGAAGCAACTCGGCCAACCGCCGCAGCCCCAACGCCTCGCGCTGCACCCGGGCCGGGCTGCAGCGCCAGTCGGCCTCGACGCGGAGTTTCGCCAGGGCCTGTTTGAGCACCCACGCCGACCCGCCGGAGCGCTTGACGAGCACCGTGCGATTCGAGACGCCCCCGGCAAGGACACGGACCTGGACCGATTCGCCCGCACCGATGTGGCCGCGGCCGCGGAGATAGCCTTCGAGCGCAACCGGATCTTCAATGTTCAGCGGCGCAGAGTTCATCGCGGGAGAGTCTGGCGTGGCCACCTGCAGAGCAGGGCAGGGGACCACCATCTCGAAACTGGGCCAGGTCGTGGGAGGTGTCCGACTCAGCTCCCGGCGAGAAACCCGACATCCAGCGGCACCGTCTTGGACCGGCCGCTGCCGGAACGGAGGGTGACGGCATTGCCCTCGCGGACGGGCTCGATGGCCACGACGCGATCGAAGCCGTCCGAGACTTCGGCGGCGCCCATGATGTAGTTGACGGTCAGGGGCCGCTGCGCCTCGAGCGTGACACAGGTCGGAAAGCCGCGGGCCGAGATGGGGTTGGGCTGAACCGACTCGGCCAGGCCGTAGTGGAAATAAGCGGTGACCTCCTCGAGGCCCATCACGTTGACATGACGGCCGTTCCAGGGGGGATAGTGCCGCCCGCCATTCGACAGCCAGAACACCGTCTGGCGCAGTACCCGCGGGTCCTTGAGCGCAAACCACACGCAGCCTTCGCCGGGAAAGGTCACCGCCGTCCACGCAAAGGGCACCTCGACATCGCTGACGATCATCGCGATGTCTTCGTAGCCGCGCCGGGCCGGGTAGCGGCTCAGGTCGGTCGTCTGGCCCGTGACAGTCGGCACGCGCTTCAAGGAGTCGAACTCGGCCCCCGGGACCAGCAACGAGTAACCGCGCTGCTCCGGTTGCTCGGTCGGTAGCGGAGCGACTTGGCCCAGGACGAATCGGCTGGTCGAGAGGCGCCCGCTCTCGGCCGGTTCGGGGAACCGCAGCATGGCGTGATGGCCGAGGCACATCGGCCCGGTCATCCCCGAAATCACATGGCGGCAATAGAGGGCGTTGTGACCGCGCACGAGCGCGATCTGCTTGTCCACGCGCCCCGCGCGGACCCGAGTCTCGAGGCACAGATGCGCCACGGTGCGTTCGCCCTGGGTCTCGATCGCCTCGAGCGCCCACGGTTCGTTGGCGGTGTCGCCATGGATGGGGTGCCGCTCGCGGCGATGAGGCGTGGCGTTCCCACCGAAGGGCATGCAGAAGAAATCGCCCCGCAGCGCGCGCAAAATGGACGGTTGCTCCGCCAGGTTCCCCTCCTCAGCCCAGGGCGCCACCGCAAACGGCTGCCAACGACGGCGCCGGCGAAAGAAGGTGGCCGGGCCCAGGTGGCCCCCCATTTCCGTGATGAAGAACTCGACCTCGGACGAGGCGGCCTGCCAGGAGGGTTGGCCCAAGACGGTCTGCTTTGAGATGTTCATGGCTGACGAGCGCCCGTCATCCTAACCAGCAGACTCCAGGATGCAACCCTGCGGGTTAGCCCAGCCCGCCCGCGCCGGAGGGCGCATCTCACTTTTTTGGCGGAGAGGAGAGAGAACGTGACGGGAGGGGTTTAGGTGTTGGCGAAAGAAGGAGGTATGGCGTGAGGGAAGAGGGCGCGGAAGGGTAAGCGGGGTCGGGGAGAATATTCTCATCTTGTTCGGAACTCTAGTAGCTGAGAAGTGGCAGTGGCGTAACGGCACCGGACAGCTCAAGGACATGGCCGCGCGCACGCTCCTGTTTCGGGTGGGACGCCACCACCCGCCAGCAGCGCCTCCACCGCCTGGCCAACAACAGCCGACTCCTGCTGGCGCCCTGGGTCCAAGTGCCGCGTTTGGCCAGTCATCTCCTGAGCCGGAATCACTCGATCAGTCCTTCACCAGGGCATCCCCTCAAATAAGCCTGAGATGCGCCCCGCGCCCGGCTTGCCCCCCTTTGGCCGTTGAACCACGCGTGCCCCACCCCTATCCTCCGCCCATGAAGGCCGCCGTGTTGTACGGAAAAGAGGATGTGCGCATCGAGGAGGTCCCCCTATCGCCCCTGCAGCCAGGCGAGATCCGGATCCAAATCCATGCCGCCCTCACCTGCGGGACCGACCTCAAAGTCTACCGCCGCGGTTACCACGCCAAGATGATCGTCCCGCCGGCCGTCTTCGGCCACGAACTGGCGGGGGTGGTGTCGGAGGTGGGACCGGCCGTCGAGGGTTGGCAAGTCGGGGACCGGGTGGGGGTAGCCAACTCGGCGCCCTGCAACGCCTGTTTCCATTGCCAGAAAGGGCAGGAGAATCTCTGCGCCGATCTCCAGTTCCTCAACGGGGCCTACGCCGAGTACCTCACCGTCCCAGCCCGCGTCGTGCTCACGAACCTGCTGCGGCTCCGGCCCGAGACGGCCTTTGCCGATGCGGCGCTCGTCGAACCCTTGGCCTGTGTCGTTCAAGGCCTGGCCGATACCCGCCTCGAACCGGGCGAACGCGTGCTCGTCCTCGGCGCGGGACCGATCGGGCTGATGTTCGCCCTCCTCGCCCGCGCCCAAGGTTGCCCAGTAACCGTCGCGGGACGACGCCCGTCGCGATTGGCGGTCGCCCGCCGCCTCGGCGCGGCGGAAGTCATCGACGTCAGCGCCGCCTCGGACCTGGCCGCCGCGGTGCGCCAAGCCTCGTCCCACGACTATGATGTGGTCTTCGAGGCGGTAGGCAAACCCGAGGCCTGGGAAGCCGCCGTCCGCTTGGTGCGCAAAGGGGGACGCGTGAACTTCTTCGGCGGCTGCCCGGCCGGAAGCCAAGTCACCTTCGACACCGGCCTGCTCCATTACTCGAGCCTGGCGCTGCTGGCCAGTTTCCACCACACCCCGCGAACCATCCGCCGGGCGCTCGAATTGGTCGAGCAAGGCTTGGTGCGGGCCGCAGATTTCGTCGATGGCCAATGCGAACTGGAGCGCTTGCCGGAGCTCTTTCGCGCGATGGCCACCGGCAATCGCGCCGTCAAATCCCTCATCCGAGTCCGCCCTCAGCTCTGAGGCCCAGCCGCGCCTACGCACCCCGGATCAGCGCGCCGGGGCAGGGGAGCGCCGCAGCCCGTTCTGTAGCCACAACCGCCAGACCATCCAAAAGGCCTCCCGCACGATCGCCCACGACATCTTCGAGCTGCCCTGGAACCGGTCCGTGAAGACAATCGGTACCTCGAC